>JBGSPC010000159.1:0-26282 GCA_041738805.1 Terrimicrobiaceae bacterium
TATCTCAAAGAACGCGATCTCTCTCCCAAGCGTTACGTCTGGAGAGCGGAGGGACAAGCGATCTTGGAAAAAATCCAGCGAGCCAGAGCTGCAGTCCAGAAGCAGAATATTGTATAGCTATTTCCAAACCAGCACACTAGATTGGCACGATATCCAAGGGATCATTGTCAGGCAGTCAGCAGGGAGTCTTGATTGGACTTATATTTACCGGTATCTGGAACCTCTCTGCGAAGTGAAAGAGCAGCCTGAGATCATTGACCGTTTACGGAGGCTGGCAGACCGCCAAGGCCCATGGTGACTTTGAACCTCAGTCTCGTAGCGGATACCAAACTCTCCTGAACCCAAAGCGCTTGAAGTCTCTCTCATTCACCATGGCAACCCACGTCACTCTGCAAAATGTAAACATAGAAAAACATTTACGAGGACTTTTATTTCTGGCGCCCCGAGCCGTAGCCGGGAGGGCCCGTCTTCGCACGATGTGCTTCGACGCGGCAGCCTTCATCTCTGTTTCACTCCGGCGAAGGCTGGTTGCGGGGGTAGGATTTGAACCTACGATCTGGCGGCTGCCGGATTATGAGCCTGACTGGTGTGGCAGACCGGTGATGGAGTAGAAACCACTGCCTCGACCCTGACGTTTGAGTTTATTCTCCAGCTTGCGAGCGTCGGAAAGGGACATAGTTTGGCTCGTCCAAGCAACCACCCAAGGGCCTTTGCCCTTGGTCCAGCGGGACTCTCCCATGTTGTGTTGACGAACTCGGATATCGACATTCTCGGAGATGCCGATGTAGTAGCGGAGTGAAGGGTTGGAGATGACGTAAACGCGATATGTCATCCAAGGAGCAGGGGGCCAAGAAAAGTGGTTGCGGGGGTAGGATTTGAACCTACGATCCGGCGGCTGCCGGATTATGATCAGGCTTGTAAATTGAAGCTATGGGGATGGGCCTTGCTGACCTCACGTAGGAAAGTGGTTGCGGGGGTAGGATTTGAACCTACGACCTTCAGGTTATGAGCCTGACGAGCTACCGGGCTGCTCCACCCCGCGATTGAAATTTGAAAGTAGAGCAGAACCCAGGAACTGCAAGGGGAAACTTTTTGATTTTAAACATTAGCTGTTGGTGAGGGGTTGCGCTCTCGTGCGGAACTGCCCGGGTGTGCTTCCTGTGCGGGCCCGGAAAACGCGGATAAAATAGGAGGGGCTCGAAAAACCGCAGGCCCAGCACACCTCGGAGACATTGTGGTGGCTTTGAGAGAGGAGGGTTTTTGCCGCTTGGATGCGCTCGCGGAGGATCCATTCTCCCAGCGTGGTTCCGAGGTTTTGCTGAAATATCCGTGAGAGGTGGTCCGGGTGATACGTCAGCTGTCGCGCGATCCCTGCCACGCTGAGTTTGGGGTCGGAGAGCTGAGCAAGCACCAGTTTGCGGGCGTTTGAAACCAAGGGGGAAGAATGTTCTGTCAGAGAAGGCACGCTGCCTTTGGCGATATCACTGAGCAACGCGACGAGAAAGGCTTCGACGAGAGAACTGATATACGCACTCCGGAGCACTGGTTTCATGGAGGAAGCGGTCGCTGCCTCCTCAAGAAAGCTGAAAGCAGTATGTCCTCGGTTGCCACTGTAATTTGTGAGCTCACGGTTTCCGATCCTGCCCTGATCATCAGCAAAGGAGTTCAGTACCGTGAATCCAGCGGCATTGTGCATGGCCACCAAGGCAGCGTAGTCCGTGTTCAAATTCACACAGGTTTCCGCATGCGGCACCCCGCTGGGAATGATACAGACCTCGCCCTGCTTGACTCGAAATGCCTCTCCGGGGCATTCAAAGTCGGTGGCTCCACCGGTTTGATAAAAAAATTCCGCTGTGCCATGGAAGTGGGCCAGCGGCCAACGGCGGTATAGTCCGATGGTCGGAGGAATTGAGATTTTTAGCCGGCCTGCACGAAGCTGCTGCAAGGCGTCCCACAAGGCTGTTTCAAAGCTGGTTTCCTGGAGAGGTCTTGGCATTTGAGATATCGGATTAATACTACTTTTATCTGAGGAGTGCAATGCAATCTCCTTGAGGATCCTTGCCCCATCGCCATTAATAGAGATTCCAAGCAACGTAACCAACTCGGAAAATTATGATCACATCCCCTCTGCGTGCCCTGGTCTGGGGCGAATATCGTCACGAAAAGAAAAACCCCAAAGTCGCTGCTATTTATCCCGATGGGATGCATGAAACGATTGCGGCTGCTCTTCGAACTCACTCCGATTTTGAGGTTGGCACGGCTTGGTTGGATCAACCGGAGCATGGTCTCACGGACGATGTTTTGGACAAGACCGATGTGTTGATTTGGTGGGGTCATATGGCCCACTCGGAAGTTAAAGATGAAATTGTCGCCAAAGTCCAAAAGCGGGTTCTCGAAGGCATGGGTCTGATCGTTTTGCATTCCGGTCATTACTCAAAAATCTTCAAGGCACTGATGGGCACGACCTGCTCTCTCAAATGGCGGGAGTCCACGGATAAAGAACGTCTCTGGAATCTTGCGCCTCACCACCCGATCACGAAGGGTATTGGAGACTATTTTGAGATTCCGGCTGAGGAGATGTATGGCGAGCCTTTTGGCATTCCCACCCCGGATGAGCTGATTTTTGTGTCATGGTTCACCGGGGGTGAGGTGTTTCGAAGTGGGGCCACCTGGCAGCGTGGCCATGGGAAAGTGTTCTATTTCCGTCCCGGCCATGAAACCTACCCCTCGTATCACCAAGCCGAGGTGCAAACCGTGATCGCCAATGCGGTGCGTTGGGCACGTCCCACAGTGTGCATTCCTGACACCTGCCCGAATTCCCCACCTCTTGAACCCCTGCCAGAGGACACCGAGGCCCAAGATCGTCCCACCGAGGGTTTTCGCTAATAGCAACTTATGAGCACCAAAAAACCATCGCCCGCCAAAGCGGTTCGTCTGGGAATTATCGGCACGGGGGGGATGGCAAATGTTCACGCCTCCCAATTCGCAAAAATCAAAGGCTGCCAAGTGGTGGCTGCCTGTGATGTGGACCTCGACCGCGCGAAAGTCTTTGCGGAAAAACACAATATTCCCAACGTGTTTGGGAATGCCGCCGCACTTTTGTCCCATGCGGACCTTGATGCTGTGAGCATTGTCACGCCGGATGCATTTCACTTGCCGGTGGCGCTGCAATGCCTCGCTGCAAGGAAACACGTGCTCTGTGAAAAACCCCTGGCCTTGAATGCCATTGATGCAAAAAAGATGGTTGTTGCTGCCAAAAAGGCGGGTGTGATCAACATGGTGAATTTTTCCTATCGGGATTGGCCATGTATTCAGGCTGCCACGGCTTCCATTCACCGCGGGGATATCGGAGACGTTCGGCATGTCGAAGCCAGTTACCTTCAAGCCTGGCTTGCCAGCAAGGTCTGGGGCGATTGGCGGACCACGCCGGCCTGGTTGTGGCGGCTGTCCTCCAAACATGGCAGCAAAGGCGTGCTCGGCGATGTTGGGGTTCACATCGTGGATTTTGCAACTTTTCCAGCCGGGCCGATCCGTGAGGTTTTCTGCCGCTTGAAAGCATTCCCCAAAGCCCCTGGAAACCGGATCGGCGAGTATCGTTTGGATGCCAATGATTCCGCAACACTCAATGTGGAATTTGCAAACGGCGCCCTCGGGGTGATCCACACCAGCCGCTGGGTTGGCGGCAATGCGAACCGGCTCTATCTCAAAATTGCTGGAACCAAGGGAACCATCGAGATTGATTCCGACGTGGCAACCGACGCTTACAAGGTTTGCCGGGGAAAAGATTTGGATGCCGGTATTTGGAAATCCGTGAACTGCAAAGCCGTCCCCGGAAATTACCAACGCTTCATCACCGCAATCCAGACCAACCTCCCAGGAGAACCCGATTTCGCCCGAGGTCTCGAAGTACAAAAGGTCCTCGACGCCTGCATCGCATCAGATGCGGCCAATCGCCCGATTCGGCTCTGAATTTCAACGCGATCTCAGCCTGATTTGAGCCAATTGTTCTCCCTTTGAGAGGCGCACGTGTGCCGCTCAAACAGGTGGCGGATTTGGCGATCAGATTTGACTTGCAACTGGTGGTGGCTGCCATTTGCAGAAAAAAGCGCTTAAAATGTTATCGCAAGCCGGATTATGCTTGATCTGTGTCAGAGAAATCTCACATTCATACGTAAGGGAATGACACGGCATCAACAACATCATCACAATCCAGAACAGGTCGGGGCGGTCGGTCCCTGGCGTTCGCCTCACGCTGCTTGGAAATGAGCAAATTGAGGTCATCTCGGGGTTCTGAGGATATGGGTCTTGGTCAGACCTTGGGGGGAGTGTTTGCTTTTGCTCGCGAATCCAAGGGAATCCCATTGGATCAAGCCGCGCATGAAACACGAATTCGCATTCAATGCCTTCGGGACTTGGAGCAAGACAATTTTTCTCATTTGTCCCCTGGATACGCACGGCTTTTTATCATGGACTATGCCCGCTATCTTGGTGTGCCCCTTAATACCATCAAAGACAAACTCCCTGAAGTTGGGGAGTTCGGAACGCAGGGCTATGAATATATCAAGAATGCTCCGGGACCGGCCGCAGGAGCAGTCCGAGCACCCAAGGCTCGCATCAAAAAATCGCGTGTCGCGCTTGTGCTTCTTGCCGTGATTCTCGCCAGCATTGGAGGGTTTCAAGGCTACACCATCTGGCGGAAGCTCGATCGTATCAAGGCACCTCAAGTCACAATGAGTGAGAACCGCACCATTCTTTCCGTGCCCATTCCGACTCCCGCTAACAGCACTCCAAGCACTCCGTTAAACCAGTCCCCATTTCGGGGGCAGGGAAATCAACAGCCCAATGGCCTGATTGAAGAAGCCCCGGACCCGTCTCTGGGAATGATATTTTCCAGCGACCACGGATATCTTAGCAGCTTGGTTCCCACCGAGACGCTCTGAGGTTTCTGGAGACGATGACGGCTTCTACCATGGTTACTTCGTCCCCACCCAAAGTTGGCATGGTCAGCCTCGGGTGCGCCAAGAATCTTGTGGATGCTGAGATTATGCTTGGTGCAGCAATCAAGGAGGGATTTCACATCACGCCGAATGCGGCCGAAGCTGACATCATTGTGGTGAACACTTGCGGTTTTATTGACTCTGCGAAGCAGGAATCGATCGATGCAATCCTCACGGCCAGACAATTTCCCTCCCAAAAACTGGTGGTCTCAGGTTGCCTCGCGCAGCGACATCGGGACGAGTTGGCCAAAGAACTTCCCGAGGTGGATGCTTTCATGGTTTTGGATGATGTTCCTCGAGCCGGTGACATTTTTACGAAACTGCTGTCCAAGTCAGATTCCAGTCCTGAGTTGGAAATCCTGAAGGGTCGTTCCCGGTATATCCCGGACTATGACACGCCCCGTTTTCGTCTGACGCCGCCGCATACGGCCTACGTCAAGATTGCGGAAGGGTGCAATCATCCCTGCAGCTTCTGTGTGATTCCGCAGATGCGTGGACGTCATCGCAGTCGAACCGTCTCCTCCGTGCGCCAGGAGGTTCAGGGGCTTGTGGACGCCGGTGTGCGTGAGAACAACCTCATCAGCCAGGACACCACGTATTTTGGAATGGATCAGTGGGCTGTGAAGCCCGGCCCCAAGCAGCCAGTTGATGCGTCACGTGGGCCGACATTGATTGATCTTTTGGATGAACTTGGTCAAATCGAGGGGGAATTTTGGGTTCGGCTACTCTACACCCATCCCGCGCATTGGAGTGATGATCTCATTGCGGCCATTGCGAGGAATCCCCGGGTGGCCAGGTATGTTGATATGCCGTTGCAGCACATCCACTCTGACATGCTGGTCACGATGCGGCGCGAGACATCCCGTCAGCACATCGAAGACCTTGTGATTCGTTTGCGAAAAGGTATTCCGGGGTTGGCGATCCGCACGACATTCATTGTCGGATTTCCCGGTGAAACCGAAGAGCACTTTGAGAGCTTGTTGGAGTTTATTGAAAGTGTGCGTTTTGAGCGTTTGGGGGTTTTCAAATACTCTCAAGAGGACGGTTCACGAGCTGCAAAAATGGAAGGGCAGCTTTCTGACAAGATCAAAAACGCGAGGATGCGGAAAGCGATGACCCTGCAACAGCGCATTGCAAAAGAGTTGGCCCTGGCTCAGGTCGGCACCCGGTTGATGGTGTTACCAGACTCTCCGCTGGTCGCGCGCACCGAGCACGATGCTCCCGATGTGGATTGTCGGGTTCTCCTCACGGAGGATGTTGTCCCCGGCCAATTTGTTGAGGTCGAGGTCACGGGAGCACGGGTTTACGATTTGATTGCTACACCGGTTTAAAACCAGTCAGCAGGTTCCTGCTTTCGAAATTCAAATAAGTGGATAAGGTGAGCATATGAGCACGCCCCTCTTGAACTACATTGATGGGAAGTTTCAGCCTGCGGTGGCAGGTGACACGCGGGAGTATTTGAATCCCGCTGATAATTCTGTGATCGGGCAAGCCACTGAATCCCGTGCCGAGGATGCGGCCCTGGCCATTGGTGCGGCCCGACTGGCCTTCGATGAAGGTACCTGGCCAACAACCCCTGCGGCAGAGCGGGCGGCCAAGCTTTTTGAATTGGCGGATCTGATTGAAAAAAATGCGGAGGAGTTTGCCCGCCGTGACACGCTGAATAATGGCAAGCCCCTGCGGGAGGCGAGGTTTGATGTCGGGGACGCTGCCGCCTGTTTCCGGTATTTTGCGGGTTTGGCCACAAAACCGCATGGGGAATCCATTGACCTGCCGGACTCGAATATGATCAGTCAGACCATCCGCGAGCCGGTCGGGGTTTGTGGTCAGATTATTCCATGGAATTACCCCTTACTGATGGCCGTTTGGAAGCTTGCCCCAGGGTTGGCTGCTGGAAATTGTTGCCTGCTCAAACCTTCGGAGCTGACGCCTTGGTCGGTGTCCCTTCTGTTTGAGCTGATCGATGGCGTTGGATTTCCGAAAGGCAGTGTTCAGCTTCTTTACGGGGCCGGAGATCCCGTTGGTGCAGCTCTGGCCGCAAGCGAGAAGGTTGATAAGATTGCTTTTACCGGTGGAACCTCCACGGGGCGGAAAATCATGATGGCTGCCACGGGAAACCTCAAACGTGTTTCTCTTGAGCTTGGTGGCAAGAGCCCTCTGATTGTCTTTGATGACATTGATCAGGACGTGGCTCTTGATTTTGCGCTGTTTGGGATTTATGCGGGTCAGGGCGAGGTCTGCAATGCTGGCTCGCGGATCCTGGTACAAAAATCGGTTTTTGAAGAATTTGCGGCGAGGTTTGCAGAGGCTGCTTCAAAAATTGTGGTGGGGCCGGGGAGTGATGAAACCAGCGAGATGGGGCCACTGATCACGAAGGCCCATCAGAAAAAGGTTCTGGATTTTATTGCCTCCGGACAGGAGGAGGGGGCCAGGCTCCTGGTGGGGGGTGGGGCTTATGCTGATGCCCGAAGCGCTGGGAATTTTGTTCAGCCCACAGCGTTTGTGGATGCCCCCCCCAATGCGCGGATTGTTCGGGAGGAAATTTTTGGTCCGGTGGCGGTTCTGATTCCATTTGAGGATGAGGAGGAGGCAGTGCGCCTTGCCAATGATACCCCTTACGGCCTTTCGGGAGCGGTCTTCACCAGTGATGGCGGGCGAGCCCAACGGGTCATCCGCAGAATCCGTGCGGGAGTGACGTGGATCAATGCCTTTCATTTCACATTCAACGAGGCCCCCTGGGGAGGTTATAAGCAGAGTGGCTTCGGGCGGGAATTGGGAACCCACGGTTATGATGCCTACACCGAGGTCAAACAAATCACCACCAACCTCCGGCCCGCACGTCTGGGTTGGTATTCCAAAGTGTGATTATGCATAACACAAAGCTCGCCTTGTTCGTTTTCTGCGCCTGTGCGTTATTGTCCGGTTGTATGACCAATCAAAAAAACCCCAATGCGGAGGTGCAGGCTTATCTGGATTTTTTGAAAGAGCGCCCAGGAGCAAATCTGCAGGGCTCCGCAGAGCGCGAGGCCTTGACGCGTTTCAAGAATTATCTTTCCAATCTTAACGAGGAAAACATCCGCAAAAACACGGCCTCCACCTATTCCACCGATGCGTTTCTCAACGACACCCTCAAGACGGAAATCGGGGCGGCAGACATTGAGAAATATTTTTTGGGCACTGCCGGCAATGCGGATGAAATCCGCGTGGAATTTAAGGATGTTGCCAGAAGTGGAAACGACTACTACCTGCGCTGGGTGATGGATGTGAAATTCAAAAAATTCCACCGCGGCCAATCCTTCCGCACCGTCGGCATCACCCATGCAAGGTTTAATGAGCAGGGGCTTGTGACCTTGCATCAGGATTATTGGGATTCCACAACCGGGTTCTTCCAACATGTCCCCGTTTTGGGAGCCGGCATCCGCTACATCAAATCCCTGCTTTAAACCTAAAAACGGGAATGGAATTTACAGAAGGAAACGAAGTTAACGAAGGCCGAGAGATTTACGCCGGCATCGTCCCCTCAATTTTGGGCCGCTTTCCTGGTGAGTCACAACTTTTCATCCTGGAAAGGAAAATGAACCGCAGAGATCGCAAAGATCGCAGAGAGAAAACAACACAGCGAGATTGAGTTGCGGAAGGACCGGCGCGTGACGCCACATTTCCGGCAATGTGAGACGTTTTGGTGGTTCAAAATGCTTGCAACTGCCTTTCTTTGTGTTCCTTGTGCTCTTTGTGGTGAATTTCTATTTTCCTTTTTTGGTTCATAAGCCCCTGATTCTTCGTTACCTTTCTTTCCTTCTGTCAGCTCATCTTTCTTATCAGATTAAACATCATGAAGTATCCCAACACCTTTTTGGTTCTGATCGCTCTTGGCCTGGGAGCATCGTCGCTCCAAGCCGAAACCATCAAACTCACTGACGCCCAGGCCCTTGAAATCGGGAAACGTATTTGGAAAAATGAGTGCGCCGGCACGGTCAGTGGTCTGACATCCTGGAACAAAGGCGAGGATTTCCCCTCCCTGGGAATCGCCCATTTTATTTGGTATCCTGCCGGACGCCGCGGCCCTTTCGAGGAGAGCTTTCCCGGATTGGTTCGTTACCTGGACTCCCAAGGCAAGGAAGTTCCCTCCTGGTTGAAAGGGGCCTGTCCGTGGCCGAATCGTCAGGCGTTCATGTCAGAGATTGATGGCGACCGCCTCACATCGCTCCGGACCCTTCTGGCAAATTCGGTGGGAGAGCAGGCCCGGTTTGCCGCCCTGCGGCTCGAAAAGGCGCTGCCAAAAATGATGGAAGCCGCACCCGCCGCGAGCCGGGATAAAATCCGCACAAACTTCTATCGCGTGGCCGAACAGCCACTCGGGCTCTATGCCCTCATGGACTATGTGAATTTCAAAGGGGAGGGGACTTCCCCCACAGAGCGTTACAAAGGACAGGGCTGGGGGCTCCTCCAAGTGCTTGAGACCATGTCCAGCGAAGGCCCGGCCCTGCCTGCCTTTGCGCGAGCCGCAGACACCGTGCTCTCACGCCGGGTGCAAAATGCGCCACAAGACCGCAATGAGACCAAATGGCTCCCCGGTTGGAGAAACCGCCTCACCACCTACACCAAGTAGAACGTCAGACGCCTTTGGGATTCGGTCCGTATTTGTTGTCGCCGGGAGTGCTGTCCTGAACGAAGAAAAATATCAACACAACGGTGCCGATGCAGGTCAGCCCCAGCAACATCCACCAACCCGTGCGGTCAATGTCATGCAAACGGCGGATCCCCACACCAATAGACGGAAGCAAAAGCCCCAGGGAGTAAAGACTGCTCACCACACCGGGAAATCCAAGCATTCCCTCGACCAGGGCCAGCACGGCATACCCAATCACGTAAAACAGCGTATACATCCAATACTCTGTTCGGCGGGCCCGCCCGGTGAAAACCGCATATTTTTTTATGACGTCGATGTACCATTTCATAGTCGTTGAATTTTTTGAGGTGTGTTTTCCAAGACGGGTCCTTATTAACCCGATATTTGAGGGAATAAATCAGCCCGCCTGAAAAGACACAATGAAAATCAACGGGGTGGCCTGTTGAAGGACGTGATTAAATGTGGGTGAGGTCATGGAGCCGGTCCTCATTTTCGGGAATCCTCAGTCCGTCTTGAAATTCACAAGAGACAAGTGGGCGGTCAAGGCTTGTCCCGCCGAAGCCTTGGCGAAGGAGGAGACTGCCCAGCCCTACCATCAAGGGGCGCTTCGCGCTCTCGCCAGCTCGTATTTTCCCATGGTAGGGCGCGTCAGTCCCTTGACCGCCCACTTTTGGCTCCCCAGGGGATCACTGGCTCTCAATAAACAAATCTCGCCCCCATTTAATCACACCCGCTGGTGAAGCGGAAGTTTTCAGCCCTGAGTCCGCGCGAGCAATTCTTCCAGGTCTCCCGCAAGTCGTTTGCGTTCCGCTTGGCCCATCCGGTCAATGTAAAGCACGCCCTGAAGATGATCGAATTCGTGCTGGATAGCCCTTGCCAGAAGGCCTGAGGCCTCAAAATCCTGAGCATGACCCTCCTCGTCCAAAGAATGCACTTTCACTTTTTCAGGGCGGGGCACTTCGCCGCTCAAACCTGGAAAACTCAGGCACCCCTCGTTGCCTGATCGCTCTCTTCCTGAAAGGGTGATCTCGGGATTGATCAGGATAAGCGGCATATAATCCTCGGGATCCACCGACTCCCCATCAATCCACATTTGACTGGGGCGATCTTTCACCCCCGTGATATCCACCACACAAACTTGCATGGGCACGCCCACCTGCTGCGCTGCCAAGCCCACGCCATTCGCCGCCTCCATCGTGTCCAACATATCCTCCACAAGCTGAAGGATTTCGTCATTCACCTCGCTGACCTTCCGCCCCTTTGCCCGGAGAGCCGGGTGGCCATAACTCACAATTTCAAGAACCATAATTCCTAGAAGGTGCCCCATCCGCCCCTTAAGAATCAAGTGTTCTAATCCCTCACACAAAAACGTGTTTTCCGATCACTGGCTAATGCCGGGATCCCAAGGTGGAAGAACTGTGATGTTCTCTGCGAGGGGATAGGGGGTGTCAACCGGGGCAACCACACACACACGGTCAGGCTTGAGATCAGAAAGAGCCTGATAAAATCCTCTGCCAACGCCGGGAGCAGACGACAGCTTAAACTCAAAAGCCACCTTCCTACCGGCCTTCTCCAGCACAAGGTCAATTTCTACACCTGTGGCTGTTCGATAGTGGCTCGCTATCCATCCGGGGTTTGCCGTCAAAACCTGCTCGAGCGCAAAGCCCTCCCAGGAAGCTCCCGCTGCCGGGTGCCCTCTCAAGGCGATTTCAGAATCCAACCCCAGCAAGGAGTGCAGCAAACCGCTGTCTCTCAAATACACTTTCGGGCTTTTCACCAATCGCTTCGACAAATTCGGCAGGTGCGGAGGGAGAAGTCTGACCATGAAGGTCTCTGACAAGATGTCCAAATGATGGGCCACCGTGGTGTGATTAACCCCAAGCGCCTGACCAATCTGTGATTTATTAAGAACCTGCCCGTGTTGATGGGCCAGCATGGACCATAACCGGTGTAAATTCTCAGCAGGCACTCGAAACCCCAACTGGGGAATATCACGCTCAAGAAATGTCCGAATGTATTCATCCCTCCACCTCATCGACATCGCGTCCGAAGGTGCCAGAAAACTCTCCGGGAAACCACCGCGCAGCCACAGGGAGCGGAACGATTCACCGCCCGTCTCCCCCAAACGAAACGGAGTGAGTTCCACGTGGGCTACCCTCCCGGCCAGTGATTCCCCCGGCTGGCGGAGCAGTTCAGGTGAGGCGGAGCCCAAAAGCAGAAAACGCCCCGGATTTCTCTTCCGATCGATGAGCCCTCGAAGCTGTTGAAAAAGCTCAGGCACTCGCTGCACCTCGTCGAGGATAATCAATTGCCCAGCCAGTGGTTCCAAAAAGGCATTCGCATCACTCAACTTCCGGCGGTCTCTCTCATTCTCAAGGTCTAAATAGAGGCCAGGTTGGCCACTATCTCCCAACAAAACTCTTGCAAGGGTCGTTTTTCCACATTGACGAGGCCCCAACAAAATCACCCCCGGAAAATACCCCAAAAGCTCACGGATTTCCTTGGCTTGAATGCGTTTCAAAGGTTGCATATTGATAGGTTATGCATCAATATGCAATGAATATGCCTCTCCGGCAACGTTAATCTCCCACCCCTCGGTCTTCGAGTGCCCGTTGGTTGAGCCAGAGAAACCTTTTCAATACGGCATTATTGTAACAATTCATTTCTTGCCTCCACGGAATAAACTAATTAATCAAACTTAAAAACTTTGTCTATGAGCTCAAGATTCTTGTCTGTTTTTATTTCCATAGGACTCCTGGTTGCGGTAGTAGCGCAGGCAAATCCCAGTCTGCCAGCTCCCATTGAAATTCAAACCGCTGATGGGGCGCGCCCATATGAAATCGCCTTGGACGAACTCTTTTTTGTCGGAGAAGGCGTTCGTTCCGTGGGAGCCCAACAATCCTTTTCCTCCATGCAACAACTTGCTGAGGAGCTTTTGATAACGGCCAAACTCAATGTCTATCTTGTGTTCTACCCTTCAGGAAGTCATCGTAAAGACACGGGTCGCTTGTTTCTCACGGACGAAATTGTGATCGAAGCGGATGCTGCCGGAGCGGCTGGAGTCCGCAATATGTCAGGGGTCAGCAGAATCCAGGAGCTTGGCTTCGCCCCGGGACACTATTCTGTCACCGTCAACAACCCCTCACGGACTTTGGAGAAATCTAAAGAAATTGAAGGTGTCCGTGGCGTGAAATCCTCCAAGCCCCAGTTTGCTGAAAGAATGGAAAAACGCGTCATTCCCGATGATGCCCTCTTCGATCAGCAGTGGCACCTGCAAAACACAGGCCAGACGGGCGGTGTCCCGGGCATTGATTTGAATGTGGTGAATGTTTGGAACGCCTTTCGTGGAACCGGTATTGTGATCTCCATCATCGACGATGGCGTGGATTTGAGTCATGAGGATCTTGGTCTCGCGATTAATCCCGGACTTGGATTTGATTTTAATGACAATGATAGTGACCCCGTGGCCATCGCTTCGAACGGTGACTTTCACGGGACAGCGTGCGCTGGAATCGCTGGCGGAATTGGATTTAATGCGCTGGGAATTGCGGGGGTGGCCCCCGCAGCTTCGCTTTCCGCTATTCGTTTGATTGCAGCGCCCATTACGGATTCCAAAGTAGGACAAGCCATGGGTTTTTATAATGACCTCATCCAAGTTAAATCCAACAGCTGGGGGCCCGATAATCCTTTTGGTGGCCCGGGCTCTCTCACCAGAGCTGCACTCCTGGATGGGATTCAAAATGGGCGCGGGGGGCTCGGAACGATTTATGTTTTTGCTGCTGGAAACGATGGGCTGACCGGTGATCGAACCGATTATGATGGATATCTGAATTCTCCCTACACGATTGCAGTTGGAGCCGTCTCTGATGCTGGAATTTACCCAAGTTACTCGGAGCCGGGTTCCAGCCTGCTGGTCTCTGCGCCCTCGGGTGGGATCGTTACCACGGACTTGACCGAGTCTCCCGGCTACAATGACGCCGGGGGCTCAGGCGGCGAGCCTGCCAACAAAAACTACACGGCAACTTTTTCGGGAACCTCCGCATCATGTCCCTCTGTGGCCGGGGTGGTGGCTTTGATGTTGCAGGCAAATCCGAGTCTTTCGTGGTATGCCGTTCAAGATATTCTGGTTCGCACAGCCACTCAAGTTGATCCCACTCATCCGCAGTGGATAACCAACGGCGGAGGCCTGAGGTTTAATGAACAATATGGTGCCGGTCTTGTGAATGCCCTTTCAGCGGTGACCTATGCACAAACCTACCCAACCACCGACCGGTTGACAACCACCGTCAACGCCACAGGCATACCGATTATCATACCGGAAAGCAACCCTGTGGGCATAAACATCCCATTTGAGGTTTCCACCTCAATTGCCAGCCTTCAACACGCTGTCCTTTCGTTGAGTATCCTGCACACTTTTCGGGGCGACCTTTCCATCACCCTCACCTCGCCTCAGGGAACGGTCAGCACACTCGCTGAGGTCCGGGGAGATTCCACTGACAACTATCTCGACTGGCCATTTATGACAGTGCAGACATGGGGAGAGAACCCCAATGGCACTTGGATTTTAAATGTTGCCGATGAAGTCGGGGCTGATGTGGGAACTGTCACGGTCGCCAAACTTGAAGTTACCGGCAGCTCAAGCAGCAGCCTGCCGCCTCCCCCACCGCCGACCTTTCCGCCTTCCACGGTCACCCTTTCCATCGATTCTCCGGAGCCAATGCTCGTGGTTCCTGCGGGCACCCAAATCAAGATCACGGGTGCCGCTTCCGAGGCTACCGGGATCAGAAAGGTGGAATACGGGAAGTTGACCTTTGCCAACTCTGAAAATGATGGGATCAACCTGCCGCTGACAGCAATCTCTCTGAGCAAATCCCTCCGCTGGCGTCCGATTCAAGGAACGGACACATGGGATTTTCAAGGGCGTGTCAGCCGGGGGGTCAATAGGTTCTTTGTGCGTGCAACAGCCAATAACGGTAACCTCTCAAACCCCGCAGGCATTACTATTATCGGGAAATAATCTTCCTTTTTTAGCTTGCCAAAACTAGCACACCCAACTTAAAACATCTTTATGAAACTCCTTGTAGGTTCTCTTGCCCTGATCGCAGCCGTTTCTTCCCTCCACGCAGGCGGTTTTGGCGGCCCCCCTCCATTTACAAACGGATCTCCTCTGATCTCTGGAGTTGATGGATCCTACCAAGCCAATGCGCATGCCAGCAACACCACCGGCGTTATCCGGTTTTCTTATTCGGATAACAACCAAACCAGCAGCCTTGCCGGCAACTCATACGTTATTTTTAGCGAAGGACTCACATTCGCCGGACCAGTTGTTGCCAATATAACAATCAACAGAATCACAGGTGTTCTTAACCGCAACACAAGTTCAGGGTTTTCAAACACAGCCATGACCGGTTACTTCAACGCAAAAATCGATACTGGCTCTGCAAACTATTCTTTTCAAGGCAAAGGGTTCATGCAGGCATTCGTTCAGGACGATTCGGCGTTGCCAATCATTTCATTCCTTAACGCTTTCAGCAAAGACTTAAAAATCAAAGGCGTAAGAAACTCTCAGACATCCCTTTGATACTGCGCTACTTGGTCGTGGTTTGAGTTGTATGCTGTGATTCGCTCGTCTGTGGTATTTCGGGGTTTCTCTCCCGAACGTCCGTATGTGTGCGCCGGTTTCTCATTGGTAGAACTTGCTGTCTCTATTGCGATCCTTGGGATCCTCATCATTGCAGGAATGATGTCTTATGGTCCCTTGATCGGGAAGGCTGACGCCTACCGCTGCATGGGAAATATGCGATCCCTCCATGTTTCCTTCGACGCATACATCAAAGACAACGCCCAGTGGCCACAGGCACCCAAAGATCTTTATGAGGCAGAGGATGATGGTCCTCTGGAGGATTGGTGGATCGAGAAGCTCACGCCATACGGGGGTGAGCCGAGGGTTTGGGAGTGTCCCACCATCAAGAGACTGGTGAACAAAAACTCAGAAGATGGACGACCCAAGATGCACTATGCTCCGACACCATTTGATGCAAAGCCTTTCACTCCCTATCGATGGGCGAATCAGCCTTGGCTCATCGAAATCGGCAATATGCATGGCAGGGGAGCACACATCATATTTCCCGATGGGTCCATTCGCGTGATGGATGATATCGTGAAATTCAAAGATTAGTTCACAATCCTCACCGGCGTGCCGACCACGACGCGTTCGAAGAGGATGGGAGCAAAGGCTTTTGGAAGACGGATGCAGCCCTTGGAGGCTGGTGAGCCAGGCTTGGGAATGAAGCCCGCGTGCATGCCGATCCCCCCAATTGGTGAGTCACATCCAATACGGCATCGGCGCAGGATCGAATCGTCCTCCGGGAGGGGGACGGTCTTTCCTGGCATCAGCACCCTGTGTCATCGAATCATTGACCATATTTCTAAAGTTGACATTACAAAATAGCGATATATATAAAGTCAATGTTTGATCGATGGATTGCCGGCGAACTCCAAAGAAAATTGCACCGTCCATATGTGCATCTTTTGTTTGGAGCGAGGCAGACTGGCAAGTCGACTTTGCTTGGCGATCTGATTCCAAAAGACTCACTTCGTATCAATCTTGCGGACCCGCAAGAGAGGTCCCGCCATCTTGCCAATCCCGGGGAATTCGCCCAAGCCTGCCGCAGCCTTCCGATTAAGGGAAAGGGCCAGTTTGTCTTTGTTGACGAGGTGCAGTCTGTTCCATCGATTTTTGATTCCGTGCAGGCACTTTTTGATGCGGACAAAACACGCTGGCGTTTTGTGTTGTGTGGTAGCTCGGCGAGAAAGCTGAGGATGTCTGGTGCCAACCTGCTTCCCGGCCGTAGCTTTGTGCATCATTTGTATCCGCTGACATTGGCCGAACATCCGGCACCAGATGATGGGAAACCGGCGGCCATCTCCCCACTAGCATTTCCATGGGAGGAGCCTAATCGGAGGACCTTTCCAGCCTGGGATTTGATGGATCGGTTGGCCTATGGCGCATTGCCTGGAATCGTGACAGCAGAGAGGCAGGACCGGCCTGGCTTGCTGAAGGGCTATGCTTTTGTCCATTTGGAGGAAGAGATACGCCGGGAGGCGCTCGTGAAAGACTGGGGTGCTTTTGTCAGGTTCCTGCAACTGGCGGCCGCTGAGTCAGGTCAGTTACTTAACTACGCGAACATTTCTCAGGAGTCTGGTCTCTCACAACCGACCGTGAAGAATCATTACCAGCTCCTTGAAGATATGTTTGTGGGAATCCGGGTGCCTGCGTACGCGAAAAGCCCCCGCAAGAATCTGCTCTCGACAGCCAAATTTTTATTTTTTGACCTGGGAGTGCGTCATGCCGCAGCGGGATTAACCCCGTCCTTTGAGACGGTGGCGGCAAACCCGGGACCGGTGTTCGAGCAGTGGGTGGGCATCGAGATATGGAAGAGGCTGCAATATCTTTCTGAGGGAAGCTTATATCATCAGCGCACGCGGGACGGGGCCGAGGTTGATTTCATCATTAAGCGGGGTGGACAACTGACTCCCATCGAAGTCAAGTGGACGGAATACCCAACACTGAGTGACGCGCGGCACGTAATGACTTTTCTCAAGGAGAATGGCAAATCGGCAAACCACGGCTATGTGATTTGCCGGTGTCCAAGGCCTTTGCAATTGCATGAAAAGGTGACAGCCCTTCCGTGGTTCTGCCTCTGAAACAGCAAAACAGGTTCCAAGACTAATTCACAATCCTCACCGGTGTGCCGATCACGACGCGTTCGAAGAGGATGGGAGCAAAGGCTTTTGGAAGCCGGATGCAGCCCTTGGAGGCTGGTGAGCCAGGCTTGGGAATGAAGCCCGCGTGCATGCCGATCCCCCAATTGGTGAGTCGCATCCAATACGGCATCGGCGCAGGATCAAATCGTCCTCCGGGAGGGGGACGGTCTTTCCTGGCATCGGCATCAACCTGCACAACGTTCCCGTCCGCATCGAGCAGACGGCCATAGTGGGACGAATATTTGTCAGCAATCTTTTCCGTGACCCTGTAGTTGCCGGCCGGGGTGTCATGTCCATCTTTGCCCGTGGCCACGGTCGTCCATCCCGCATACTGTCCTCCCACCGTGATTCTCGCGGTTTGAGTCGCCGTGTTGATGGTCATCGCAAGCGGCCCTTTCATATAATCGCCATGCCATCCAAATAAAACAGGTGCGGGCGGGGGTGGTTGGTGGGTTGCGCAGCCTGCAAATATTCCCAGCAGGAGTGCGGAACATACGCCTGCTTGCCAGAGAATTCGTGTCATATTTGTCATCGGAGCCCTCCCTCCAATCGCAAGCGCCTGCTATTCCGGCTGGGCCGCTTTGACAATTTCTGCAAATCCCCGCGGTTCGAGGCTCGCCCCGCCGACGAGGGCTCCGTCAATGTCAGGTTGACCAAGCAATGTGGCGGCATTGGCAGGCTTGACGCTTCCGCCGTATTGGATGCGAACTTTCGCTGCCGTGGCCGCGTCATACAAACCGGAAATGACTTCCCGCACATGCGCGTGCGCTTCCTGGGCTTGATCTGGACTGGCATTCACGCCGGTGCCAATGGCCCAGATGGGTTCGTAGGCAATAATGCCTTCCAATAAATCGGTTGCAGACACGCCTTTGAGGTCGGCTTTGAGCTGACCTTCCAAAATCGCTTTTTCTTTTCCTGCTTCGCGCTCCTGCAGTGTCTCTCCGATGCACAAAATGGGCTTGAGTTCGGAGGCCACAGCCGCGAGCACCTTTTTGTTAATGAGTTCGTCGGTTTCTCCAAAAATCTGACGGCGTTCGCTGTGGCCGATGATCACATAACGAACGAACAACTCCCGAAGCATGCCGGCACTGATCTCGCCTGTGTAGGCTCCCGGCTTTTCGTGGTAAAAATTCTGGGCACCCAGGCGGATGCGCTGGGATCCCCCCAGAAGCTCACTCATTTTTGCCAGCGCTGTGAATGGCGGCGCAATCACAATTTCAACGCCCGTAACCTCCTCAATTTCCAAACGGAAGGATGTCAGGAAACTCTCTGTTTCCGCGACAGTCATGTTCATTTTCCAATTGGCAGCGATCACTTTTTTTCTCATAGGTCGAATATCTGAACAGCCGTAATATCCGCCACAGCCAGTGACTGCAAGAACGGGTTTTTGTTCGCCGGACCTTTGCTGCTGCCGCCCCCCTCGATTGGGTCGTCATTCTGTCCCGAAAAGAGCTCAAGCAAAAAACTTTTGAATTTTGGTGAGGATTTTTATCATGCGGTCCACTTCGTCGCGTGTGTTGTAAAAATAGAAACTGGCCCGGGCCGAGGATGGAACCCCCAGCTTTTTGAGCAGTGGCTGGGTGCAGTGGTGTCCTCCCCGCAGCGCCAGACCGTATTGATCGGCCATGCTCACAATGTCATGCGCATGTGCCGACTCCATCACAAAGCTCACCAACCCGGTCCGCCCCTCCCGTGGGCCGAGAATGCGGAGGCCGGGAATTTCCGCAAGGCGCGCCATGGCTTCGCTCACCAAATCCTCGTCATGTTCAAATATGTTCTCCCGGCCGATGGCCTCAATATATTCAGCAGCGACCCCAAGCCCTATGGCTTCGCAGATCGCCGGGGTTCCGGCCTCAAAACGATAAGGGGATTTTTTATAGGAGCTTTCAAAGTAACCAACGTTCGAAATCATCTCACCACCGCCAAGAAAGGGCGGCATGGTGTTCAGAATGTCCTTCCTGCCGTAAAGCACGCCGATACCGGTCGGACCACACATTTTATGACCGGAAAAAACCAGAAAGTCACAATCGAGATCGCGAACGCTCAGAGGAACGTGGCCGGCACTTTGAGCCGCATCAACAAGAGTTGTCACGCCTGCCGCCTTGGCCCTCGCACAGATTTCCGCTGCGGGATTGATTGTGCCCAGGCTGTTGGAAATGTGGGTGAAACTCAGGATTTTCACCCCCTGAAGCAAAGCGTCCAAATGATCCAGAATGAGCCGCCCGTCGTCCGTGATGGGGATATATCTCAGAGTCGCACCCTTGCGTTTTGCGAGCAACTGCCACGGCACGAGATTGCTGTGATGTTCCAGCTCTGTGAGCAAAATCACATCGCCTTCACCAACGTTCTCATCGCCCCAGGCCCGGGCAACCAGATTGATCGCCTCGGTGGTTCCCCGCGTGTAAATGACCTCCTCCTCGTCCGCGCCAAGATACCTGGCCAGAATAACCCGCGCCTGTTCATAGGCATCCGTGGCCCGGTTGCTCAGCGCATGCAGCCCCCGATGGACATTGCTGTTGTCCCTCTCATAATAATTCACGAGGGAATCGATAACCGCCCGCGGCTTTTGCGAGGTCGCCGCATTGTCGAAATAAATCAGGCGGTGACCATTGACCTCCTGATCCAAAATAGGAAAATCCTGCCGAAGCTCCTCCCAGTCAGGCTGAGATTTTACGCAAGTGGGTTCAGGAATCAGGGTCGACACGTTCAAGCTATAAACCAGCAACGGAGGTTTCTCAAGAGAAGGTGCGATCCTTGCCCGCTCTCAGCCACGGCACTCTGTGGCCGTGAACCATGACCCGCCCATCACAAAGGAGACACAAAATGGACACAAACGGGGGAGGGGACTGGCACCGGATCTCCGGCTTTTTCAAGTTTGGCTCCCCCTTCTCTGAACCGAAAGACGGCCACGGAGTTCAAACGCTGGTTTCCCACAACCAGCCACTCCCCATCGGGAGAAATGGCAAAACTGCGGGGCTCGGGGCCCTCCAGCACACAGTGGCCGGCAGGCGTGAGTTCCCCGGATTTTTCATCACGGGCAAAAACCGCCACACTGTTGTGACCGCGATTGGAGGCATAGACAAAACGCCCGTTCGGGTGGACCGCGAGTTCTGCTGTCGTGTTGTCCCCCTCAAATCCCTGAGGCAGGGTGGGGACACTGCCCAGCGGCTTTAACACCCCAGACTCAGAATCCCAGGAAAACGCCGCCACCGTGTTGTCCAACTCGTTCACCAGATAAGCGTGACGTCCATCGGGCGAAAAAGAGATATGACGCGGCCCGGCTGCCGGCTTGACGCGAACTGACCCATTCTCTTCCAAGCGGGATTTTTCAAGGTCAACCCGATACACCCTGACCTCATCCGTCCCAAGATCAGGAACCAGCAAGAAGCGATCGTCAGGAGAAAAAGTGACCCCATGCGCATGAGGAGACTTCTGACGGCCCGCGTTCGGGCCAGACCCCGCATGGGTCTTCAAATCGCTTTGCCGCCCCAGGCTTCCATCGGGCAGGACGGGGAACACTGACACCGACCCGTCCCCGTAGTTGGCCGTCACCACCATCTTCCCTGTCCCATCAATTGCCACGTGACAGGGGCCCTGGCCACCAACGGTTTGTTGACTAAGGAGCTTAAAATTGTCAGTAACAGTGTCATACTGAAATGAAGCGATAGCGCTTTGCTTTTTGCCATCTGCATCATAAATGACATTAACAGTGTAAAATGTCATTTTGTCAGGCGCTTGACATAAAAACTCGGGATTCTGAAAGGGAAGGACTTCGGAATTGGAGGAAAGTCCTGCCCCCCCGAGAGTCAGGACATGGATCCCGCGCTGCGTTTCTTCAGGTTCGGTGGCAGAAAAGTTTCCAATGAGGAGCGTGAAGGCTGATGCGGAATGGGGCGTCATAAGGAAGCAGGCAAGGAGGGTGAGAGAGGCGAGAAATTGGGCAGCCTTCCTGGTCGAGGGCTGGTCCTTTCCGGGGGCTTTTGAACCAATGGGCAGGATTTTTAATATCATTTATAAAAGTAAAAAATAGTCTTATATATCTAAAAATGAGAATAATATTAGAAATGTGTCAAATTCGTCACACAGGCTAAGAGGTAAAAGGTGGAACTTCGATCAGGCCGGCGACGTCAGATATCTCTGTGTCCAATGGTGGGAAGCAAATTTGAATAGCCCGGTCCATCTCACAGATATTCGAGATCCCTATTCCGTGAGGGAAACCGGTTTTGGCGATAGGAGAATTTCCCGATCGGAAGGGAGCGGCGGTGGGCTTGTTCGGCCCCAGACGAGTTGGGAAGGGTTTTGGGCAAGTCGAAGGGCAAGAATCCTGGCAAACGTGGTGGCGATTTTTGCGTTTTGGGAGGTGACTTTCAAATCCGCAAGGGAGGAGGAGAGATTCTTTTCCGTAGAAGTCAGGATTTGGCTGCCCTGATTGGCAAGATTCTCGAAGGAGTGGGATGTTCTTTCCAGGGAGGCAGACGTTTTTTCCAAGCCTGTGATAGCCCGGTTGATGGGGGCGCGGTTTTCTGATACCAGAGATTTGGCTTCGAGAGCCGCCTCATTGACGGTGGTGATCACCGGCCGAACCTCTGAAAGCAGACTGTGGGTTTCATTGAGCAAAGTCCGAACCTCCAGAAAAAGATCTCCGGCATGACCACCCGTTCCCCGCATCAGCCGGCTGATTCCTACGACCGCCGTGTCCACATTCCGAACGAGCTGGTCAAATGTGGTGGGCGTGATGCTGGCGATGACACTATGCGGCGGCAGCGGAGGGGCGGACGCTGAACCTCCACTGAGTAGCAAAAATTTCTCACTCAGCAGCGTGTCCGATGCCACGCTGGCCACGACGTCCGAGGGAGGCTGGGGGACATGGGATCGCAGGCTGATTGTCACGCGGATGGAGTTTCCCGGGTTCTCAAGGTCCATGCGCTCAGACGAGGTCAGGATCCGCACTCCGGTGATGACTCCTGCTGTGGCCCCTGCAAATTTCACTTCCGAATTGACGTCCAGGCCGGAGATGTCAGCAAAATCCGCATACACAACGTGCCCGGGCGTTCCAAGGAACGTGCCGGAGAGAGCCATGGCCAAAGCGGCAAAAAGGATGGCGCTACAAAGAATGACTGCGGATGCAATGACCCAATCGCCTGGATTCCGGATTTTCATGAATACCTGTTTCTGTCAAAGTCAGCAGCGGAAACCAACGTCCTTTTTTCTGCACCTCTGTTTTTTCCGGATTTGACCGTCTTTTGAGCTTCCCGTCACGATAAAATCCATGGGAATCCCCTTGCTTTTTCACGCTCATGAGAGAACGATGGATCTATGGTCGAAGTTGAGGTTTACGCGGTCGGAGTGCGCACCCCGGAAAAAATGATGGGGTTGGCCCTTGAGTTGGAGGCGATTGCCGGCCTGCGTTACAAAGTGGATACCAACCACGACATTGTTTACATGGAGTTCACTGATCACGTCCCTGATGGGGAATCGATCCGCTCGATCTTCCGCCGCATTGACTTGGAGTGCAAATTTGTTGGTCAGGTCCCTCCGGAAGTTGGCACCAAGAGAAAAACTCAAAGAATCGAAACTCAGGAGTCGATTTGAGGGGGCGGTTGCGGCATTTCTCAGTGAGGGCTTGAGAAAGGAATGATCGCTTATTTGGTCAATGGGCTTCGGGCCTTTTTCATCTACCTCGGGCAGGTCGGCGTGCTTGCGTCAGAAACCTTTGGGTCGATCTTTGCCGGCCGCATCCGTTGGCGGCTGGTCTTTGATCAGATCGCGGAGATCGGTTACGGGTCCCAGCTGGTGGTGATTGTGACCGGGGCCTTCACGGGGGCGGTCTTCACGGCCCAGGCCTATTTTCAATTTGCGAGTCTGAACATGGAAACGGCTGTCGGGCCGGTGGTGACATTGGCCATGTTTCGGGAACTCGGGCCGGTGCTCACAGGGCTGATGGTGGCCGGCAGGGTGGGGGCTGCCATGAGCGCTGAGATCGGCACCATGAAAGTCACACAGCAGCTTGATGCCCTGCGGGCTCTTGCGGTGCATCCGGTCGATTATCTGGTAGTGCCCCGAGCACTTGCCATGTTTTTTTCCATGCCACTGCTTGTTATTGAGTGTGTTGGGTGCGGCGTGCTGGCAGCCTATTATGTCGCCGTCCATGTGCTTGGGGTGGAGGCGGCTTACTTCGTCGCCAACATGGTGAAATTCACAGATGCCACGGACATTGCCATGGCACTGATCAAGGGATTCTTTTTTGCAGGGGTGATTGTGTTTATCAGCTGCCGGGAGGGACTCAACGCCAGAGACGGTGCAGTGGGGGTCGGACGTGCCACCACAGAGAGTGTTGTGCTCTGCTCGCTGGGAATTCTCATCGCCAACTTTTTTCTCACCATGTTTCTCAATATTCTTTTTCCAGCCGGCCAGCGATGAACACGCCCGTTCTTGAAGTCCGCGATCTCCGGACGTCCATTGGTTCGCAGGAAATCCTCCGGGGATTCTCCCTGGAGGTCCATCGCGGCGAGACCATGGTTCTGCTTGGCAAAAGTGGCGGGGGAAAAAGTGTCTTCCTCCGTCACCTGATTGGTCTGATGACTCCTCTCTCCGGTGAAATTCTTTTTGAAGGACAAAACATCGTAACACTCAATGAGCGCGGCCTCGAACCCGTCCGCCGCAAGATCGGGATGCTCTTCCAGGATGGCGCTCTTTTTGACTCGATGACCGTTTTTCAAAATGTGGCCTTTCCCCTCCGGGAACGCGGAGAGCGGGATGACAAGGTTGTGTTCCACCGGGTGCACGAGGCCCTCGGTCTGGTGAACATGGAGGGGCATGATCACAAAATGCCTGTCAACCTCAGTGGCGGGATGCGCAAACGGGTGGCCCTGGCCCGGGCCATCATCACGGCCCCCCAGGTCATTCTTTACGATGAACCCACGGCCGGGCTGGACCCCATCGTCTCTGACAGCATCAACAAACTCATCCGCCGGCTGCAAAAGCAACTCAATGTCACTTCAATTGTCGTGACTCATGATATGACCAGCACCTTCCACATCGCAGACCGGGTTGCACTTCTGCATGAAGGGAAACGCTATTTTTTAGGAACATCTGCTGATTTGCGCTCGGAGCAGGACCGCGTGGTGCGGGATTTTGTGGACGGGCGCTCACATGGCGACGAAGGTTAAAAAACACGCATGGAACACAAAGACAAGCTGACCCAGCTCAGAGTGGGAATTTTTATGGCACTTGGCATCGCCGCCATCGCGCTGATGGTGGTTTATTTCGGGCGCTTTGGCGACGGGCTCCGCAAGTATTATGAGATCCGGGTTGAATATCCCAACGCCAGCGGACTTCTCAAAGGAGCCAGTGTCCTGCTTGCGGGGGCCAAGGTCGGCGTCGTGAATTCCCCGCCGACAATCCTCCCCAACATGGATGGTGTTTATGTGATGCTCAAAATTTATGATGAGGTTCAGATTCCCAGCGCCTCCGAGTTTGCGATTGGAAGCTCAGGGCTGCTGGGAGATCGTTTTGTTCAGATCATTTTGCTCAAAGATGCCAAGGCTTCCGAGGTCATCAAACCCGATGCGGTGATTCGCGGCAAAGGAGAATCGGGCGGATTCGGGGATTTGGCGGAAAGCGCCGGGGATGTCATGACAGATGTCCGTGAGGCGATTCAAAACATCAACAAGGTCGCCAAAAAATTGGACACAGAGATCCTGACCGACTCGACGATTGAGGACCTGAAAAAAACGATGAAAAATCTTGAGCAAACCACCGCATCCTTCACCGAAGTGTCTGCCAAAATTGACACCGTCATCGAGGAAGCCAAAGTGGTCGTCAACTCAAGTGATGCCACCATGAAATCCGCAAAATCCGCAGCAGACGAATTCCGAAAAACCATGACCGATGTCCGTGGCCTGCTGAGCCAAGCCCGTCAGGGAAAGGGAGTCCTCGGAACTTTGCTTAGCGATCGTGAGATGGCGGATAATTTGAAGGCCCTCGTGGCCAACATGCGAAAGCATGGCGTCGTCTGGTACAAAGACCGGTCAGGTGGAAAACCACCGGCAGATGAGTAATAGCTTAATTCAAATGGGGTAGGGCCGGGCAGTCCCTTGCCCGCCGACTTTTGGCTTCCTCACTGCCCCTGCAGCCCGCGCACTGCCGCCTCCAAGGTTTCGCGTCGGGCGATCCATCCGGCCTCCCGGGCCCGGTGTTCTTGAACAACCTCCTGCGGCGCATTCTGCACAAAGGTCGTGCTGGCCAGTTTTGAGCGGACTTTTGTGATTTCGAGGTCCACTTTTTGGATCTCGCCATCCAGCCTCGAGCATTCGGCTTCCACATCAACAAGCCCACCCAACGGCAGGTAGAATGTTCCGATGACCGTGGGAACTGTCGCTGACAGTTCTGTGGGAGGTTCCGCAACCACTTCAATCTCCTTGGCATTCAGGAGCGAAGCCAGCGGGGTCAGTTCTCCCAGCACCCAGTCCTGGGAAACCTGCAGTTGCCACTTCAGTTTTTGGTTGGATGGGATGTTATAATTTGAACGGGCCGTCCTTGCCGCAGAGAGGGAGGCAAAGGCATCCTCACATTCGGGCAGAATGGAGAATCCCGCAGGTGCCGGCCATTCGGCAAATTGGATGGTTGCACCCTGACCAAATCCCAGTCCCTGCCAAAGCTCCTCAGTCACGAAGGGGGTGAAGGGATGCAGAAGCCGCAAGATCCTTGAAATCGCAAAATCCATGGCGGCGAGTGTGGCCTCGCGCCTTGGGCCACCTTCTCCAAAAAAGTCCGCTTTGGCCGTCTCAATAAACCGGTCACAAAAATCCCCCCACACAAAATCGTAGAGGGCCTGGGCCACCTCGCTGAAGCGATGACCCGCATAGGCTTCGTCCACTCTACGAATC
>JBGSPC010000177.1:0-9411 GCA_041738805.1 Terrimicrobiaceae bacterium
TGAGGAATCACTGAAACGATGGGAAAAAAATTCCTGATTATTCTGGCAGCCGGAGCCGTGGGTCTGGCTGGCCATGCGGAAAATCTCCCCCAACCTTCCGATAACAAGACGGAGGCGGTGTTGCGTGTGATGGCGGATTCCCGGGCCTTGGAGGGAGTTCCGCTCAAGGAGGTGGTCCTCGCGGCCACCGGCTGCAAAGTTCTCTCCATCGACAAGGTGAAGGATCAGGCCTGGCTTGATTCACTGGGCCAGGTTCTCGACCGGGTTCTGAAAAACCTGAATGACCCGAACCATGCGGTTCAGGCTGGCGGGCGGATCAACGAGGCCAGCCGGTTTATTGAGGACGAGCTATTGATTCAGTTGAACGTGATTCCCGGTTGGAAAGGCTCGATTCCCAAAACCTCTTCACACTCAGAACAACGCAGCGGGTATCCCGACTTGCGCTTGCAGCTTGGGGATGACCGTATTGTTTATCTGGACCCCAAACTCCATGCCGAAGGAAGCCGCTCAAGTTCCTTCCGGACATTCTACTTTGAACCCAGGCAGGACACCCTCAAAATCACTGAAGATGCGATCCACTTGCTGGTGTCTGTGAGTCATTCCCCCCGCCCCGGGGGAGGTATTTTTTTCAGCTCCTGGGAGCTCATTGACGTGGCGAACATGCCACTGCGGTTGAAGGCGGAATTTCAGGCCAGCAATCGGGAAATTTTTGAGAAAGCCGATCGCGTGGGCAGAAGCCAACCGGTACCCGCAGGCGAGTGATCCGTCCTTTCCGTGGAGGTTTTTTCAAGTGGGCGGGCAAGGCTTGTCCCGCCGAAACCTTGGCGAAGGAGGAGACTGCCCCGCCCTGCCATCAAGGGAAGGCTTCGCACGCAAACGCATCGTTGCGGAAAGTCTCCGCACGGGCTAAAGACAGATGACAGCGTTTCAAGTGCTGAGAAAAAATTAAAACTTATGACTATCGGAGTTCCCAAAGAAATCAAAAACCAGGAGTTTCGTGTGGCCCTGCTTCCGGCGGTGGCTCATCAACTTATCAAACGCGGTCATCGTGTGCTTGTGGAGACCCAGGCGGGAGCCGGAATTGGATTTTTTGATGATGACTACCGGGCCGCGGGGGCGGAGGTGGTGGAGACTCACGCGGAGGCGTTTGACGCGGATCTGGTCGTGAAGGTCAAAGAGCCGCTGGCGGAAGAGATTCCCTTATTGAAGCCAGGCCAACTGTTATTCACCTATTTGCATCTTGCCGCCAATCGTGAACTCACGGACGGGCTGATCTCCAGCGGTGCGACCTGCCTCGCCTATGAGACCGTGGAAGTGAACCATCGTCTGCCACTTTTGGAGCCCATGAGTGAGATTGCCGGCCGCATGTCCGTGCTTGTGGGCGGGTTCTTCCTTGCAAAGCACAATGGAGGGAAAGGTGTTCTTCTCGGGGGCGTCCCGGGTGTGTTGCCGGGGAAAGTTGTTGTGATCGGCGGCGGAACCAGCGGCGTGAATGCTGCCCGGATGGCTACCGGCCTCGGAGCCGATGTGACCATCCTTGAGGTCGACCTCGAACGCATGCGGTTTTTGGACATCACCATGCACACGGCCCACACCCTTTACTCCAGCGAGGCGAGCCTGCTGGAGTTGCTGCCAACTGTGGATCTGCTCATCGGGGCCGTGCTGGTCCCGGGCTCCAAAGCGCCCAAACTTATTTCCCGTGACATGCTGAAGCTCATGAAACCCGGCACGGTGCTTGTGGATATCGCCATTGATCAAGGCGGCTGTGCGGAAACATCCCGCCCCACAACCCATGACAACCCGGTGTATGTGGAAGAAGGGATCACGCATTACTGCGTGGCCAATATGCCGGGAGCCTATGCCAGAACCGCAACCCAGGCCCTGGCCAATGTGACGTCCCGCTACATCGAGGCTTTGGCGGATGGCGGTCTTGAGGAAGCCGTGGTCCGTCATCCCGGTTTGCTCCCCGGCATCAACATCATGGGCGGTAAGGTGACTTGTCCCGCAGTGGCCGCAGCCCATGGACTCCCGTTCGAGAAGGTCGGGTTCTGATGCAGTTACCGGCTCCGGTTCGAATTCTTGTCAAAACGTTGATCCGGCTGATGCTGGTTCTTCTTTTTTTGGGAATTCCGGCGGTCATCGCCTGGGCCAGCATCATTGGTATTGGTTTTGGATTGCCGGAGCGTATGGAGCAGGCCCTCAGCATCGGTCCGTTTCAAACCAAAGTCCGTCGCGTCTCTTTCGATCTCTTGCGTGGATTGGTGGCCGAGGGGGTGGAAGTTTATTCCTCAAAAGCCGGGGGGAAACAAATCCTGAAAGTTGGAAGTGTGGCCGTGTCCCCTAATCTAACGGCTTTGCTTTCTCAAAAGCTGGTGATCGACAAAGTGATTCTTGACGACACAGGGGCTCAAATTCCTATCAGGAATAAAACGGGTCAGGTCTCCACTCTGGCCATCGAAGGGGTGCGGGCTCATGTGGTGTTTTTTGACAATCAACTCCACATCACAGAATTTGAAGCGATCATTCAGGGCATTCGCCTCCGCGGAGGAGGGGTCCTTAAGAATCCGGACCAACTGGAATTTGATCAGCCGGGTGGCGAGGCCAACCCCCCGCCGGAAGCTCTGAGTCGCCTGGTGGATCTCTTGGATGGACTCAAATTTCCGGGCATCAAACCCACCATCACTCTGGAATTTAAAGCCGACCTTACCGATCTTTCCCGGGTGGAAATCCAGCCCATCGCGCTTCGCTCCGGTCCGCTGGTGGCGAGGGATTGGAAACTTGCCGGTATGGAGGCCGATGCCCGCTATGTGGACAACACCTTTTTTCTGGACCGGCTGGTGATCGAAGATGGGCGTGGCAGCCTCCGGGTCTGGGCTGCTCTCAAAAACAAGCAACTGGAATTTGAAGCCGACAGCACCCTTGGTCACGCACAGTTCCTGGGCCTGCTCGGAGAAGACAAAATTCCAAAAGGCCTCGTCTTGAACGAGGCCGTCAAATTCTCTGTTCGCGGCTCCTCCGACTTGTCACATGCCAAACCTCAGGTCTCCGCCATCGGCGCATTTGATATCGGGGCCTTCAGCTATCGCGGCGTGAAGGCCGAGTCCCTTCGTGCGGATTTTGCATGGAACGGAGAAAAGGTTTTTATCCGGGATGCGAGACTGGTGGTTGGCGGCGAGGGCGCGGACGCTGATGTGCTGATTGCGCCGGAGGATTTCCGCCTCAAAGCCACCAGCACCATCCGACCGACGAGCCTGGCTCCGGCCATGGATGAGATCGCCAAAGACTTGATTTCCAAAATGGAGTTCCGGGATGCGCCCTGGGTTCAGATCTCACTACGAGGTGCCTCAGCCAATTTCAAACAAATGAAAGGCAGCGGATCCCTCAAACTGGGCCGTACCGCCATGAGGGAGGTCTGGATAGATGCTGCGGAGTCGAAGCTTGAGGTGGGAGGCGGCGCCATCACTTACAAAGACATCGTACTCACCAAAGACAAAGGCGTCGGAACAGGAACTTTCACTTATGATTTTGGGGGCCAGCAGGTTCGTCTGGAAAACATTGTTTCCACGCTCGACCCGTATTCGGTGCTCATGTGGATTGACCCGAAAATTGCCGACGCCGTGGCGCCCTACAAATTCCGTCAACCGCCCGGAGTCAAAGGCTCGGGCGTCGTTCACATGAAGGACCTCTCAAAAAACAAACTCCTGCTGGCTGTCGAAGCGCCGGAGGGGTTGGATTACGAGCTGCTTGGGAAAACCCTGCGTCTGGGAAAAACCTCGGCGAATGTCGATATCATCGGCGCGGTGGTGCAAGCCCGCGTCAGGCGATCCACGCTCATGGGAGGCAGCGTCAGTGTCTCCGCCGATGTCTCCATCGATCCGAATCGGCCTGAGTTCGATGCAGAGATCGACGTACGCAGAGTGGATTTTGCAAAGCTCACCAAACTGTATTTCAACTTTGACACATCGAAAGGTGTTGTGAGTGGCCGCTACAAGTTTTCCGCTCCCACCACCCAGCCAGAAAAAATGGATGGTGCTGGAGACATTCGTGTCGAGGAGGGCAACGTGTTTGCCATCCCCATTCTGGGGCCCCTCTCGGACATCATCAGCAAAATCATTCCGGGGGCCGGCTACCAGACGGCCCGAATTGCCACTGCGGACTTTGTGATTGCTGACGAAACGATCACCACCAAAAATCTGGAAATTGAAGGTGCCGGTTTCAGTCTGTTTGGAAGCGGGGATATCTTTTTTATGAAAGATCGCATGGACATGAGTGTTCGCATCAATGCCCGTGGTCTCCCGGGGATTGTCCTTTTTCCTGTGAGCAAGCTTTTTGAGTATGTGTCCACCGGCTCCACTTCGAAGCCGGAGTGGCGGCCTAAAATCATTCCCCGCCTGGCACCCCCAACCAATGGCCAGAAGCCAAGAACGCGCTAAAAGTCAACCCCGGTGTAGAAACCAAGGATTGTTGCGTTTTGCACATTGCCAGTGCCGTTGGGTTGGATGGCATATTGGGCAAACGGTTGAATAAACGCCCATTGATTGATCTGAATCCGGTATCCCCACTCGAGGAACATCGTGTAATTCGGCTGATTGGAGCTTCCGCGCGAGCGCTGCGCGAGTGTGTTGTAATAGCTGTAGTTGCCATAAGCCAATGCAAACATAGTGAGATCTTTGTCCCGGCCGGGGATCAGCCCTTTGTAAACAAGCCCCGTCTGAAAATAAAACGGATAAAGATTATTATATTTGGGGGCAAAAGAGAGCATGGAAAAGAGGCTCAATCCCTGATCACTGAGCTTGGGCGGCTCGATGCTCATCGGGGACTTGAAATCTTTTCCCGTCACCTGGCTTTTCCCATCCGAAGGGGGCTCTGCGGACTGAGTTTCCGTGGACGCCTCACGGAACAACATCTGATCCGCTTGTCCGTAGAATCCATACTGACCGTATTGCGATGTTCCGTTGAAGGAGTTCTTTTGTTGGCCGGAATAATAACCACCGATGGCGTATTTTCCAGGCAGCTCCTGCGGGCCAATCACGGGAGTCACCCCCGTTTCAGCCATCACCAAAAGACCGTTTTGGGACGGGTCGGACGCAAATCCCTCAAATGCCACACCGTGGTTTGAGGACGCCGTGGCCTCGGGATAGGCCATGAAGAGGCCCGCCTTGGCGTAATACCAGTCCAGAGGCTTGATTTTTAGTGTGCCCCCCCATGTGGAGAAACTCGAAGAAAACGGAATATTTCCCCCGATCCCCTTGGCGCTGTTCACGGCATTGTTCAAGAAAAGCTTGGAGAGTGGTTGGTCAAGAAACTCCCGCTGAGGCTGGAGCCATCCTCCGCGCAGGACAATCATGTCTTTCACAGCAAAATGGTTGGCCGACCCGATCTCCAGACCGAAAGACAGCACGCGGAACTGGGTTCCCGAGTTCCAATTGGAAGGGTTGAACATACTGGAACTTTGCACGATCTGACTGGGGTCGGCCGTGCTGCTGGGATCCCGCCACCGGAACGCGGCAAAGCCTTTGACTCCCTCCAGGTCCTCCAACTGAAACAGTTTCCCGAAGTTTTGCTGCGCACCAAATTCCAACCCCTGATCCCAAACACCTCGGGAACCGCCCTGGCTATCCACGATCCCAAAAAAGGCACCGTAATACTTGCCGTAGAACGTCAGCCCCTTGTCATCCAGCGTATCCCGAAGGCCGAACCAATTGCCGGTCATGGTTTTTCCATTCCACCACTCTTCCACCGGAGAGCCTTCCGCGGGGGGCGGATTTTCGCCCGCGTGGAGGGAAGAAAATGAGGAGCAGGAAATGACGAATGACGCGGCCAGGCAGCGAGTCAGGGAGTGAGGGATAAAAGCCATAGGAGATTTGAGAAAGCCTTACTTCTCCTTAAAACCGGAATCTTCTCAACACTAATTTACGGGATTTGATGAAAAAGCAAAACGGAGGCCCTCAGCGACGATTCAAGATCACGCTCCCCTCCGCCACCACGCGGGATCCCACACTTGCCGAAACCTCAAAAATCAGCAAGCCGCCAAGCTCGCCGGTTTTTTTTGCCGAGAGGAGGATGGTTTCGCCCGGGCGGGCCGCTGAAGGAAACTTCATCGACCGGATGGCCGAGAGAAGGAACTCTCCCCGTGGACTGTCGGGTTCATTCTGGCTTGATGCGGCAATCCCCGCCGTTTGAGCCAGCGCCTCGGTGAGCAGGACGCCGGGAACAATGGGATCTCCTGGAAAATGACCCAGAAACACCGGGTCGGCGGGGTCAAAGGTTTTCAGGCAGCAGGCGGTTCCCCCACCCCCGAGCTCACGCACTTCATCAACAAAAAGAAACGGAGGGCGGTGGGGGAGACCGAGGAGATCGGGATCAGGCATCGTGTTTGGCAAGGGACTCGCGCAGTCTGAGGTAAAGGGGTTCGAGAGCCTCGGGAAGAATCCGGGTGTCGCCGATCACAGCCATAAAATTCGAGTCCCCAACCCATCGCGGCACGATGTGAATGTGAAGGTGATCAGCCACACCCGCCCCGGCGGCTTTGCCGAGATTCCATCCCACATTAAAGCCCTGGGCCTTCACACATTCCTTAAGCAATTTTTGAGCAAGTATGGAAAGCTGCCAAAGATCGAGAACTTCGCCCTCTGTGAGGGTTTCCATATCCGCAGTCTTGCGGTAAGGCACCGCCATCAGGTGCCCGGCGGAATACGGATATTTGTTCATGATCAAAAACGCGGTCTTGCGCCGGGTCACAACCAGATGGGCCGCATCATCGTCTGTGCCGGCGGCCTCGCCAAGAAAGTCATGTCCGGTCTGATGCTCGGCACGGAAGTATTCAACCCTCCATGGGGCCCACAGGGATTCCAATGTTTTTTGGGGAAAAGATTCGTCGGACATGGTCAGTTTGGAAAATTGAGAGGGTCGAAGTTTGGAGTGATATCGGCAGTTTGAAGGAGCGGTTTGTCAGAACCCAGGGAGAGAGCCGCGACATAAGCAATCATGAGCGCATTGTCCGTGCGAAGCGCTGGCTTGGCAACCCGGAGTTCAATGTTCTCTTTGGCCAGCAATTCCGAGGCCCGTTGAACCAACCGGGCATTAAAGCTCACGCCGCCACTCAGGGTGGCGACGGATTTCCCGCACATCCGGGCGGCTGTGGTCAGTTTGCTGGCAAGCACTTCGATCACGGCCTCCTGGAAGCTGGCACAGATGTCCGGCAGATCTTCCGGTTGAAATCCTTTCTGCAGGAAATAGCGCACGGCGGTTTTTAAGCCGCTGAAACTAAAGTTCAAATCTCCGGAGTCGAGCATCCCCCGCGGGAAAGCGATTTTGGCAGGATCCCCTTCCAATGCCAGCCGCTCGATGGCCGCTCCGCCGGGGTATCCGAGCCCAAGAAGCTTGGCCACTTTATCGAAAGCCTCGCCGGCCGCATCATCGAGCGTGCGCCCCAACAGCTTGTAAGTTCGAAATCCGGTGACATCAAAAAGCAGCGTGTGTCCGCCGCTGACGACCAATGCCGCATGAGCGGGAATTTCCGGCTCTCCGAAGAATGGCGAAAGCAGGTGCCCCTCGATGTGGTTGATCGCCAGAAATGGCTTGCCCGCTCCGGCAGCAAGCCCCCTCCCCGCGTTGGCTCCCACCAAAAGAGCCGGGGCCAGTCCCGGACCCGTGGTGGCAGCAAAGGCATCTATCCCGGAAAGATCCGTGCCGGATTGTGTCAGAGCTTCTTTCAACAACGCAGGCAGCGTTTCCAGGTGGCTCCGGGATGCGACCTCGGGAACAACCCCACCATAGGCGGCATGTTGCTCAATCTGGGAATACACCACATTGGCAAGGATCCGGCCGGTGCCCTCAAGAACGGCCGCAGCCGTTTCATCACAGGACGTCTCCAGCGCCAGAACCCTGCTCATGCGGCAGCACGATCGGCAGAAGCAACCTGCACAAACCGGAAACGGTTGTCATATCGCCCCTCGCTGTGCTTGCGGCAGCACTTCAGACAAGCCACGGGTCGGGCAGGCCTCCGGACCCGTGCCAGTTGGGTGCCACACTCCGGACACACATAAAAGTATTTGCGCTCCATTTTCACCCGTTTGAAGGGCAAGTCATGACAGCGTGGCTCGCGGGGAATTCCCAGATCGCGGCAGGCCTCCCGCCATTCTGGACCATGCGCGGCAACCCGGCGGCGACCGGCCCGATGTTGAGCCAGGAAATGGGCGAGTTCATGACGCAGAGTTCTCTGCACCTCGGAAGGGGAAACCTCAAGGAGCCGGTAATTCAGAGAAATCACCTTACGGGTCCAGCAGGCAAGGCCGGCTGTTGTGCGCAGACGTTTGTTCCAAACCACCTGGACCTCCAAATCACGACACCCGGCCACACGCAGAAGGCGCTGCGACAATTCCTCCAGAATCGGGTCCCGGCTCAAATGGGCGTGCTTCCGTCGGCTGGGCGGCTTCGGAGGCGCATCGGGCATGAGCCTCAAATGACGCATCACGGTTTTTCCAAAATCAAACAGCAATTGTTTCGGCTTCATAGGTCGGGAAAGATTGAGATTTTATGACGGGTTGAGACTGCCTTTTTACAACGCGTGCGAGCGCTTCGATGCAACGAGTGACCTCCCCAGCCGTCGTTGAGCGGCCAAGCGAAAACCTGACGGTGGCCGCAGCGGTCGTGCGGTTGATCCCCATCGCAAGGAGAACATGGGATGCCTGCATCGAGCCCACCATGCAGGCGGACCCACTGGAAACGCCAACCCCCTCGATGTCGAGCGCGATGAGCAACCCCTCGCCATCAAACCCCGGAAAACTCACATTCAGCGTGTTGGCAAGACCCTCACGGCTGTTTCGAATGGCAAAAGGTGCCACTTCAAGGATGCCCCTCCAAAGGTCCTCCCGAAGCGGCTCCAACCTGGCCGCCTCGGACTCTCTCAAACGCTCAGCCAGTTCGGCGGCAACGGCCATTCCCACAATGCCGGAGACATTCTCCGTGCCGGGGCGACGTGAATTTTCATGAGAGCCGCCATGGGCCAGCCGCGTGAGGGCAATCCCCGCCCGCAACCACAAGGCCCCCACGCCTTTCGGTCCATAAAATTTGTGGGCCGCGAGGGAGACCGCATCCGCAGTCATTTTGCCGGGAACCACGTTCAACTTTCCAAATGATTGCACGGCATCAGTGTGAAAAAACACACCCCGTGCGCGACAGATCGCTCCCAACTCTTCCACCGGCTGAATCACTCCCGTCTCGTTGTTGGCATGCATCACGCTGACCAGCACCGTGTCCTCACGAATGGCCGCCGCCAGATCATCCGGCGAAACCTGCCCTTCCCGGTCGACCGGAAGCAATGTCACCTCAAAGCCTTCATGGTGCTGCAACGCCTCCACCGCATGCAAAACCGCATGATGTTCCGTCGGCGAAGTGATCACGTGCCGA
>JBGSPC010000185.1:0-4365 GCA_041738805.1 Terrimicrobiaceae bacterium
ACACTTGATGAAATTCAAACAATCTGGCAGGAACGCGCCGCAACACTTTTCAAACACCACAAAACCAAAACACCATGAAACTCGAAGGAAAAACTGCACTCGTCACAGGAAGCGCCCAAGGAATCGGTCAGGCCATTGCCATCCGCCTTGCCCAGGAAGGCGCAAACATCATTATTGATGACCGCCTAGGAAACAACGGAGCCCACGAAACCCTCAAAGAAATTGAAGCACTTGGCCGACGGGCCTGCGTCATCGGAGGAGATCTTGCCAACCTTGCCGACAACAGCCGCCTCATCAGCGAGGGCCTCATGAACATGGGTCAGATCGACATTCTCGTAAATAATGCCGGCGTCGAAAAACATGCGGACTTCTGGGATGTGACCGAAGCCGATTATGATTTTGTTCTCCACATCAACCTGAAAGGCACATTTTTCCTGACTCAGGACTTTGTGAATCACTTGCGGGACACGAAGCGGGGGGGCAAAATTATTAATATCAGTTCCGTGCACGAAGAATTGCCGTTCCCGCATTTCTCCACTTATTGCGCAAGCAAAGGTGCGCTCAAAATGTTGTGCCGGGACCTTGCTATCGAATTGGCGCCACTTGGCATCACGATCAATAACATTGCTCCCGGAGCCATCGAAACCCCGATCAATACCAAACTCCTGCAAAGCCCGGATCTCCTGAAGGCCCTTCTTTCCAACATTCCGCTCAACCGTCTCGGAAAACCCTCCGATGTCGCCGGAGCCGCCGCCTTCCTCGCTTCCTCAGACGCTGATTACATCACCGGAACCACCATGATTATTGATGGGGGACTGCTTTGGAATTATTCGGAACAATAAACGCCAGGCCTCAAGCCCCAATCACCACCATGCTGGGACTTTCGACGTGAAGCAGGCGGCTCGCCAAGTCGTTCAGGGCCACTCGCGCTTCATGAAATCCCCGTGCCAGTTCTTCGTAGATGGCACTCAGATGGAAACGTTTTGCGTCCCGATACTCGGCAGCCACCCGGTAGTTCATGCCTCCCATGCCTTCATAAAATGAGATATCCGGGGCTCCCCGCCGGGTGCGCGCCTCAAGGTTTTCCACAAACATGCCACTCACAAAGAGGGAATAATTCGCCATGTGAGACCGCAATAAAAAGGCCTCCCGGTCTCCGGATTTTGCCAGCAATTCCATCATGTCCGTGAGATACATCGAGTGTTTCTGACCGGTGTTTTCGGGGTCCCGCAAATGGGTCATTCTGGAAAAGGCCTCCAGCAAAGACGCCACAAAATCCGATGCCTCCCGGCTGCAAACCGCCGTGTCTTTCAAGACTCTCCGACACATCACATAAAAAAAGAGATGCTGAGAAATGGTGAGTCGTTCTGGTGACTGCAAAATGGCGTCCGCCAGAGCCGAATGATCCAAAATGTCATCCCGCATTTCTGAATCCAACAAGAGGGTCTCCAAGGAAACCCGATCGGATTCTTTCATCGAAAGAGCTTGGACAATAAAATCAAAATCGCCCGCTGTGAGTCTGACCCGTGAAGTTGGAGTAATCATCGGGAACTGAAGTTAAGCATCAGCCATGCCAATATTTGAGCTGGCTGCCCGGCATGGATTCGAACCATGAAAAACGGCTCCAAAGGCCGCTGTGTTACCGTTACACCACCGGGCAATTTCAGACCGGACTATCTGCCGAACCGGTCGTTCAGGCAACTTCATTTCCAAGTTCGATTTGACTCTCTGTTTTGCTCCCCGGCTGATCTCAGCGACCTCGAGGAATCCCATGGACTTTTCGCAGCGAAAAGTCTTCAGCGAGGCACTGGGAAGAGGAGGAAGCCACCACAGGGCAGAAGTTATTGAGCACGTCTTACCCGGACTGAAGAAGTGCACCGTTAGTGTTTGTCATGGATTGCTGTTTTGAGCGCCTGGAAATACGGAGGGTTGGAGACGATATGCCCGAGTTCATGGGTGCTCAGACTCGTGGAGGGATCGTTTTGAAAAATGGTTTTTAATTCCGCCCGGAATTGCTCCAGAGGCTTATCGGGGTTTTTTTTCTGACCGATATAGATCCCGAGAAACGGGATCCCCCTGGCCCGTGGAAAGTATTTTTTCTCATCGGCCACAACGGTTCGGGTATACTCCGCGATTTTCTCCCCGGGCCAATACGGCGGGAAAAACCACGCCACAGTTTGGCAGCAATAATCGAGGTCCAGACGGTTGCCGTAGAGCGGCTCGGGCAGGTAGAGCGGCCAGATGTGAATGGTCGTTTTGATATCGGGCCTCAGACCGCGCGCAAAATCGGCGAGTCCGTTGATGCAACCCACCAGCGACTCGAGGGAGAATGCGTCCTTCGAGGCTTCGGGCGACAAGTCCGGGCGGCTCATTCGGAATTCTGCCAACTGGCGGAGCGACTCCTCACATACGCAGTTGCGGTAGTTCTGGTAACCAAATCCGTCGAAGGCAATGCCAGCCAGGTCCGGGCATTGCATGAGTGTTTCGCGGATAGCCTCTTTGGTCGCCTCAACAACTTCTGTTCTATGGAAACAGGGGAGCGGCCTTCTGAAGAGATCCTCAGTGCCGGGGGCTGGCTCACCCCCGTACTGGTGATTCCAGTCCTTGGTGGCGCTCAGCTTTTTGAGAATTTCCTGATCTTTCTCCGGCATGGCCTGTTGGAAGAGTTTGGGATCCCCTCCCTTCGGGGCCATGGGCGTGAACCACCAATACGTGTCGATTCCCGCCGGTTTAGCCTTCGCTATGAATTCATGCAGCCGTTCCGGGTTTCCACCCAGTATCAAGGCGTTGAAACCAAGCTCCGTTGCCCCGGTGACCATGGTCTCATCATCGAATTTTCCGCCGATTCAGCCGGAGCGCCACGGGGGAGAATCCGACGACAAGGCGGGGCCGGAGGACACAATGCAAAGCAGCCAGAAGCCAAGAAGTTTTGGCCGAAGTTGAGCGATTTGGTTGGGTCTTTTCATAGGATTTAAAAATCAGCTGGAATGGCTGTCGGGTTCGCGAAAGGTTCGCCGCTGCCGTAAAACGCTCGCTCAAGCCAAAAGCGTTTTTGCTTCCGAATCGCCGGTATACCGGAGATGCCGAAAGTTCCGGGATTTGATTGACGCTTAGCACCAGTGTTAGCAGGCTGGACGGGTTTCCCCAATCCGGTCGTGATCCGCCAGAAAAGAGGCCGACTCCTCGTTGCTCGGCCGCTGAATTGCGGCCACTGAGTTGCTCCGGCTGGGCGGATGGGGTCATTGCGCAGAGAATGTCACCTTGCACGATCACGTCACGGACTTCCTTGCAGGAAAAATTGAAACAGTTGCGTCGGCGGCCACTTGGCGAAGTCGTCAATAAATTCGACCAGTTCGACCTTACGAGTGGTGGCACCTTGACATCCAATGGAAAAATCATACTTTATGCTAGGTGAGGACTACGATCATACTCGACGACGAACTTGGGGAGCGTTTGCGCAATCAAGCGCGACAGGAGGGTAAGAGCTTTAGCGCGTTTTTGGCGGATGCAGGTCGGCGGGCGCTGGAATCTCGGTCTTCCCCGCACAACACACCTTTTGAGCTGATTACATTTCGTGGAAATGGCTCTTTCGCGGGAATCGATCTGGACCGGACGAATGACATCATTGCCGCTGAAGACGGGCAATTTTATGGTGATCCGGTGGGATGAAACTCTGCGACGTCAATGTTCTGGTTTACGCACATCGCGAGGAGTCCTTGCACCATGCAGATTATGCAGCCTTCCTTCGAAATCTGGCCGCGGGAGATTCCGCGTTTGGACTGTCTGAGGCCGTGCTGAGCGGCTTTGTTCGCATCGTGACAAATCCGCGGGTGTTCAAGCAGCCAACGCCAACAGCCCTTGCGCTTGATTTCTGCGCAGCACTTCGAGACCGCCCACAGGCGGTGATTTTGCGCCCCGGGGAGCGCAACTGGATGATCTTCTGTGACCTTTGCCAATCGATTCCCGCGACTGGGAAATTGGTAGCGGATGCCTGGCACGCAGCGCTTGCTATCGAGCACGCATGCCACTGGATTTCGACCGATGGCGATTTTGCCCGATTTGCAACATTAACCTGGTCCCACCCGCTTAAGGCCGGTCTCAAGTGAGGAGGCAGGGACCCATCGTCAGCACACCTGCTTGCTCCATGCCAAGAAAGCCCCCTCTCATAAAGGCTGGGATTAAGAAATAACTTCCAGCGCCGCCGAATTGGAATTATTTCCCCGGCCCGGGGATTCGTGCGACCACATCGATCTCGACCAGGATTCCGTTAAGCAGCCCGGCTTGGGATGTCGTGCGGGCAGGGGGCACTTCGCCGGGGAAGAATGAGCGGTAGGTTTTGTCAAAGCCCGGGAACTGGGAGAGGTC
>JBGSPC010000214.1:0-17558 GCA_041738805.1 Terrimicrobiaceae bacterium
GGAATTATTGCAGCCGTAGGGATTATCCTGCTTCGCAGGCTCCACGGGATTGGCTTCGCTTGGAGGCTGCGCTAACGCGCTGGTGGTCGAACGGTGTCCTCATCTCCGACGGACAGTCTTGCACCAAAGTGGTGCAAGTGCAGCCGTAGGGATTGTCCTGCTTCGCAGGCTCCACGAGATTGGCTTCGCCTGGAGGTTGCGCTAACGCGCTGGTGGTCGAACGGTGTTCTCATCTCCGACGGACAGTCTTGCACCAAAGTGGTGCAAGTGCAGCCGTAGGGATTATCCGTCGGAGGACCGACGGCTTTGCATTTTGGCTACGCGAGGAAGGTTATCTCGCATGGCGAGACGGGCAATCGAACTGCGTTCTCATCTCCGACGGACAGCCTCGCACCAAAGTGGTGCAAGTGCAGCCGTAGGGATTCGAACCCCAAACCTTCTGATCCGTAGTCAGATGCTCTATCCAGTTGAGCTACGGCTGCTTGATTGGAGGGGAGATTGTAGCGATTTGAACGGAAAGGTCAAATGGGAAGAGTCAAAAACTTTTGTGAGGGATGCTGGATTTTCCTGACGAGGTCGATAGGATGCTGCTCCATGAAATACATTTTCGTGACAGGAGGCGTGGTCAGTTCGCTTGGCAAGGGCCTGGCGGCGGCTTCATTGGGGACATTGCTGGAGAGGCGAGGGCTGAAGGTGACGCTCCAAAAGCTGGATCCCTACTTGAATGTCGACCCGGGAACGATGAGTCCGTTCCAGCATGGGGAGGTGTATGTGCTGGCGGATGGTGCGGAGACGGATCTCGATCTGGGGCACTATGAGCGGTTCACAAATTGTGTGCTCACGCGGGAGAACAATATCACGAGCGGGCAGGTCTATGAGACGGTCCTCGGGAACGAGCGGCGTGGGGATTATCTTGGGCGGACGGTGCAGGTGATTCCTCATGTGACGAATGAAATCAAACGCCGCATCCGCGAACTGGGGGAAGCGTCAGGGGCCGATGTTTTGATTTGTGAGATTGGGGGAACAACGGGAGACATTGAGGGGCTGCCATTTCTGGAGGCGATCCGTCAGTTCCAACTGGAAGTGGGCGCCACAAATTCGATTATCATGCATGTGACGCTGGTTCCTTATCTCAAGGCGGCCGGGGAGTTAAAAACCAAACCCACGCAGCAAAGTGTGGCGAAGTTGCGGGAAATTGGACTTCAGCCTCACGTGTTGATTTGCCGCACCGAGATGCCTTTGGACATCGAAGTGAGGGAGAAACTTTCCTTGTATTGCAATGTGCCAGTGGAGGCGGTGATTGAAGGCGGAGATGTGGAGAACACGATTTACGAAGCGCCGATCAATCTTCATGCCGAGGGGTTGGATGAGATTGTCTGTCGATCCCTGGACCTGCAAACCCCGGAGCCCAACCTGGCGGATTGGTCCAAGTTTGTGAATCGCGTCGTTAATCCCAAAAAACGCGTTCGTATTGCGGTGGTGGGCAAATACATCGATCTGCAGGACGCTTACAAGAGCATCTACGAATCCCTCACTCATGCCGGGGCATCCCATGACTGTGGTTGCGATCTGGTGCTGGTGGATGCGGAGGATCTCGGCGCGGAGGGGGCCGACAAATATTTGAGGGGTGTGGCTGGGGTGTTGGTTCCGGGGGGATTTGGCGACCGTGGGATCGAAGGCAAGATTGAGGCCGCCCGCTTTGCGCGTGAATCCCGAACCCCATTTCTTGGCCTGTGTCTTGGCATGCAGATCGCGACGATTGAGTTTGCCCGTCATGTTTGCGGATTTGAAAATGCCAACAGCACAGAATTCGACCCGGAGACGCCCCATCCGGTGATTTGCATCCTCGAGGACCAGCGGGATGTCACCCAGAAGGGGGCTTCCATGCGTTTGGGAATGTGGCCGACTCTGTTGGGTAAAAACACACTGGCCCATCAAGTTTATGGCAGCTCAGAAATCCATGAGCGGCACCGTCATCGTTACGAATTCAACATGGCCTACCGCGAAGCGATGGAACAAAAAGGTTTTGTGATTTCCGGCACATCCCCGGATGGCCAACTGGTTGAGATCATCGAGCTCAAAAAGCACCCGTGGTTTCTGGCTTGTCAGTTCCATCCTGAATTCCAATCCAAACCCAATGCGCCACACCCGCTGTTTCGCGGGTTCCTTGCCGCAAGTTTGGCGCATCAGGACTGACCGCTTTGCGGTGAAGATAGCAGATGGGAGATGGGAGTAACGGGTGGCGAGTCGCGGGTGAAGAGTGAGGAAACCAGGTAGTGGAAAGCCGGCGGGACGCCAGGTCCCAGGGGTAGCGGGCATTCATAATTTATCATTCAAAATTCAGCATTCCGCCCACGGCGGGTTGGTGCTGGCATCGGGTCGGTGAGTTGTGTATTGAAGAGGGCCATGAAAATTGTTGTCGCATACTCCGGCGGGCTTGATACGTCCGTGATTCTCAACTGGCTGAAGGAAACTTATTCGGCGGAAATTATTGCGTTCTGTGCGGATGTGGGTCAGGCGGAAGAGCTGGACGGGTTGGAGGAAAAGGCTCTAACCACCGGGGCCAGCAAGTGTTTTGTGGATGATCTCCGGGAGGAATTTGCGAGGGATTTTATTTATCCGATGATGCGGGCCGGGGCGATTTATGAGGGTCAGTATTTTTTGGGTACGAGCATTGCCCGCCCTCTGATTGCCAAGCGGATGGTGGAAATTGCCGAGCGGGAGGGGGCGGTTGCGATTGCACATGGCGCCACGGGTAAGGGCAATGATCAGGTGCGGTTTGAGTTGACGGCAGCGGCCCTGTCTCCGGGATTGGAGGTCATCGCCCCGTGGCGGGATGCCCGCTTCCGCGAAAAATTTCCGGGTCGCTCCGAGATGATTGCTTATGCCGAGGCGCACGGTGTTCCCATCATGGCCAGTGCCAAGAAGCCTTACTCCATGGACAGGAACCTTCTGCACATCAGCTTCGAAAGCGGAATCCTGGAAGACCCGTGGTTTGATGCGAGTGCGCCCGAGAGCCGTGACATGTATAAGCTGAGTGTGGCTCCAGAAGATGCACCGGATGCGTCGGAGTTGGTGGAGTTGGAATTTGCCCAGGGGAATTGCACGGCCGTCAATGGGAAGGCCCTCAGCCCGCTGGAGGTTATGAACACCCTCAACGTGCTTGGTGGAAAACATGGAATCGGACGGGTGGACATGGTTGAAAACCGGTTTGTCGGCATGAAAAGCCGCGGCGTTTACGAGACACCCGGCGGTGCGATCCTCCACCTGGCTCATCGGCAAGTGGAGTCTCTGACAATGGACCGTGAGGTGATGCACTTGCGGGATTCCCTGATCCCCAAATACGCCGAATTGGTTTACAATGGGTTCTGGTTTGCACCTGAGCGTGAGAGCCTTCAGGCGTTTGTGGATCACTCCCAACAAAACGTGACCGGCACGGCCCGCCTCCGGCTTTACAAAGGGAATATCATCGCCGCCGGCGTGAAGAGCCCGAACAGCCTTTACAATCCGCACATTGCCACCATGGAGGCCGACCCCACGCAGGCTTACAACCAGGATGACGCCACAGGATTCATCCGCTTGAATGCGCTGCGGTTGCGTCAGTGGAGCCGCACGCATGCGGAGTGAGATCGAAAACCGTTCCGATTTCCGCGACGATCAAACACTCAGGTTACCGATAAGACATGAGCCGCGATGCGTCTTGCGTCTTCGATGCCGGGTTCTTTTCTTGGAAGCGGGGCGGAAAAATTGAGATCCTGTCTGCGAATTTCTCCTCCCTGCCAGAGCCATGAGGATTCATTGAATGGCCCGACTTTTCGAGGGTCGCTCCAAGTGTGAATGGCGAGGAGCGGGGTTCCGACGGCGGCGGCAATGTGGGCCGGCCCGCTGTCAACGCTGACCATGAAGCTTGCCTGCCGGATGAGTGCGGTGAGTTCGGAGAGGTTGGTTTTGCCAAGCAGATTGGTGATATGGGAGGCTTGGGGAGGATCTGGATTCGGGCCTCCCGCAAGGACGATTCTCCAGGGCGAGAGTGCTTCGCAGAGTGCAGCCAGGACCTCTGGAGTCAGCGATTTACCCTGACCCCTTGAGAACGGGTGAAGGAGAATGTAAGGCTCGTGCGGGGTGTCCAAAGGGAGCGTCCCATTTGGTAACCAAAACCCGGGTTTTTCAAGCACGGGCAAACCCAGAACCTCAAGCACCCGAAGATATCGCAAAACGCTATGTTCGGATTTTTTGACCTTCGCAATTTTTGAATAAAAAAGTCCGGCACCCTCCCGTGCGTCCGAAAGTCCGACAATCCGGGATGCCCCGGAAAACTTAGCCATCGACGCACTGCGGAGGAGGCCTTGAAGATCGATACAGAGATCCGGTTTTCCGCCGGCAAGAGACGACAACCAGGGAATCGCCCTCAGCAGCCCCGACGGCCCCCGGAAGCGCTCTCTTGGAAAAACGATCGTCCTCTCAATGTGCGGGTTGCCTTCAAGCAGGGGTTCCCATCGTTGGTCTATCAGCCAGGAAATTTCTGTTGCGGGCCATGCCTGCTTGAGGGCTGCCGCAACGGGCAGGGCGTGGATCACATCGCCCATGGACCCGGGTTTAACCAACAGAACCCGCCGTGCTGGAGACGTCATGGTTCCCAAACGCTTCTTGAAATCCTCACCTTCCGGCGACGAGCCGTTCGGCAAGCTTTTTTGGCAGGCCGGCTGCGAGCACGGCTTGCTGCGCACCGTGGACATCATACTCCACCCGGCGAAGGGTCACTTCAGCGGTGTTGGTGTCATAAACCGCATAAGCCGCCCGCCAGTCCCCATCGCGCGGCTGTCCCACGCTGCCCACATTGATCAAATATTTCCGCCCGGGTGTGAGTTGGATGGTTTCAAAGGGAATGGTCCGGACGCTGCCATCCCTCACATAGGCTTTGGGGCTGTGCGTGTGCCCGATAAAACACAGGGCTGTCATCTGATAGCTGAAACTCGCCGCAGCATCGAGCTGGTTGAAGATATACCCCCATTTGTAGGGAGTATCCAACGTGGCGTGGACAATCGTGAAATCCCGCACCTGTCTCTGCAAGCGAAGTGAGCGGAGCCACTCTTTTTCTTTGTCAGAGAGCTGATGGCGGGTCCAGTTAATGGCTTCCTCAGCCAACGCATTAAAGCCTTCCTGCTCGCCAAGCATGGAGGCCTGTTCATCGTGATTGCCTTTAACGACGGGGCACTCCAGATTCCGGATGAGTTCGACGCAGTGGTGGGGGTAGGCATTGTAGCCCACCACATCGCCCATGCAGACGTGGTGGGTACAGGCTTGAGATTTGCTGTCCTCCAAAACGGCTTGGAGGGCGTGAAGGTTGGCGTGAATGTCGCCGAAAATTGCAAAGCGCATGGGAGAGTTACCTTGATTCTATGCGATCTGCGGGCGGAACATCCAGATTCTTTTCCATTTCCTGAAGAAGCGTCAGGAGGGTGGGAAGCCGCTGGCTCTCCCCTTTCTCGTACAGAGCCCGTAGCCGCTGGTAGGCCTCGCGCTCGCGACCAGGGCATTTTGCCATTTCATAAGCCGCAAACCTGGCCACGTAAGGTGCGGCGTTCGGAAGTTCTGCCGCTTTGGTAAAAGCATCGGCAGCCCCACAATGATCCTCAAACTTGTCGCGCAGAAGAATGGCCATTCTTTCATGGAGAAACGAGCTGTCGGGGTTGTTCCGAATTCCCCGCTCTAGAATCTCTTTTCCGAGGACAAAGTATTGTCGCTGATTCCTTTGACGCAGGGCCTCACTTTGGACGGACTCATCATTCAGCGCTGCCACGCTGGCGTTCCAGGCCATGTGCCATGCGGCCATGTCCCAGTAGAGTGTGGAGCGTGGCTGAAGCCCGGTCACTGTATCAAACAAAGAAGCCATGCGTCCCCACTCGGTGCGCTCCCAGGCGGTGTGTGCCTCGATCCAGAGAATGGCCGCCAGGGGCGAACGGAAACCGCTGAGCGCCGCGAGAAATCCCATTTGCCCCACCTGCTCGCGCAAATCCAGATCAAGAGCCGTGGAACGCAGAAGGGCCGACTTTTGGGCCGCATCAAGGGCTGTTTCCACGGGTATTTTGACGACACCAAAAACCGCAAGGAGCACCAGAGCAATCAGACGGCGAAGAATCATAATTCCCGGATGGAAAAAACAAAGGAAGCCAGAAGGAAATAGACGACTACGTAAACGCCGCCCAGAGCGAACGTTTTGAGGAAAAGCGACAGCGGAATCATCGCGCCGGCAATCACATCATCGGTGAGGTTAAAGGCTTGAAGGTCGGGGAACATGAGAGCCACAAACCCCACCATGAGCGTCTGCCACCACTCCACCGTGGCCATGCCCTGCATCCAGTGCTCCCTTGCCGTGGCTTGGAGGTGACCGATAAAATAAATCGCGGCACTGACCATGACCGTGAACAGGGCGGATGTTGCAAACGTTGAGACAAAAAGGGTCATTGAAGCGAGAAGGGCGGCTTTGACAAAAATGATCAGGATTCCCGGTATGAGGTTCACGTTAAATGTGGAATCTCTGACGGATTGAATGGCCGCCCGGGCCTCCTCGGTGGATTCAGCTCCTTGAAATTGGCTCTGAATTTCCGATATCACCGCCGTTTCGCGCAGCCAAAGCACAAAGACAAACACCGCGGACATCAACAGAGTGAATAGACCCAGGAGAATAAGAATCCCCCCCAGCTTTCCCATCAGATACGCAAATCTGGGAACGGGTTTTGAGAGCAGGGTGTAGATTGTGCGGTCTTCCATGTCCTTGGGGAGGAAGTTGGCGGTTGCAAGAATCGCCAGGAGCGAGGTGAAAATCGCCATAGCCCCCAAACACACGTCTTTCAGCATCTGGAACTCCTCTTGGAAAGAGAGCTTGGCCATAAAAATCGAGCTGCCAATGGCGCAAAGGGCAAAAATCAGCAGGATGTAAAAGACCTTCTGACGAACAAGCTCGATCAGAGTGTTTCTGGAAATCGCAAAAATCCGTGTGATCATATCTTTGCCCACATTGTCCCTTTCCAAGGCCCCAGCTTCAACCCTTTTCGGGGCACTTAGAAATCTTGTGGAAGCTCAAAGCAGTGTTATGATGTCCACGGTAAACGCCTATTAGTGCCGAACTTATCCGACATCAGTCAGTCCACCCCGGAGTTCCAGCCGATCGAAGAAGCAAGATCTGAGAAATGGTTGGAAGATCCCAAATCAAATAACGCCTTCGAGAGCTCGGAGACGGGGATGGTTTTTGTCTCGATGGAAGGTGCCATTTTTGATGTGAACCCCGCTTTCTGCGAATTTTTGGGCTACACGCGGAAAGAGCTCCTCGCTTTGGATTTTCAAGCCATCACCCACCCCGATGATCTTGAGGCCGATTTTCATGAGGCCCGCAAACTTTTGGCTGGTGAGATCCAGGCTTACACTCTCGAGAAACGCTACCTCCACAAATCCGGTCGCCCGGTGTGGGGGCTTCTGACGGTCTCCGGTGTCCGCGACCACACCTCCAATATCCACTACTTCGTCTCCCAAATCCGGAATATCGACGAAATCAAAAATGCCCAAAGCGATCTCATTGCGAGTCAACGCCGATTGGAAGCTGCGACCTTGGTGGGGCGGATTGGAATCTGGGAGATCGACCTTGAGAGCCAACGTCTGACCCTCAATAACGTCGCCAGTGAAATTCTGGATTTTGATTGGACCGTTGAACCCACTTGGGAGCAGTGCCAAGGGAGGATCCATCCTGATGATCTGGTTGCGACGCGGGAGATGGTGCGGCGGTTTTTTGAAAATAATGAATCCTTCGAGTCCGAGTTGCGGATTGTTCTTCCCAGTGGCGATGTGAGGTGGATCCAGGTTTCTCAAACCCCGCTGCGGGGACCCGGCGGCGATATTATCGGTGGTGCGGGAACCATCATTGATACGACGTCAAAAAAGCAAGAGGCCGAACAACGTCGCATCGCCCTTGAGATGGCCGAGGCCGCGGCCTATGCAAAAAGCGATTTCCTGGCCCGAATGAGCCATGAAATCCGAACCCCGATGAATGCTATTCTGGCACCGGCACAGCTGATCTCTGAGACAAAACTGGACAATGCCCAGCGCGACCTTGTGACCATGATCCAGCGGGCCGGGGAGCATCTTCTCGATGTGATCAACACCATCCTGGATTTTTCCAAACTGGAAGCGGGGAAGATGCCTCTCAACGAGGAGACATTCCACATGGAAACTGTTCTTGCCGAGGTTCTTGCGCCGTTTTCAATCATTGTGGACAATAAGGAAACCACGCTCACGCGGGTGATTGACTCCGATGCGGGAGGGTATTGGGTAGGGGACATTTCCCGCATTCGTCAAATTCTGCTCAACCTGGTGTCCAATGCTGTGAAATTTACGGTTTGCGGGGAGGTGGAAGTGCGCGTTTCGCGATGGGCCGGGGAGCAGGATATTGGCCCCGGACTGCAAATTAACGTTCGGGATACAGGCTCCGGGCTCTCTCTCCAAGAAACCGAACGTATCTTTTTGCCCTTTGAGCAGAGTCCTGTGGGAGCCTCCCGTCGGCCTGGTGGCACGGGCTTGGGTCTGGCCATCTGCCGCGAATTGGTGGATCTCATGGGTGGAATCCTTGGTGTGGAAAGCACGCCGGGAGAGGGCTCGAAATTCTGGTTCTGTATTCCGCTCAAAGAAGCTGCCGGCCTGCCGGAATCTGCTGGAAGCCCCCAGGCAGCAGGTCAGGAAGCCATGGTTTGGAAAAATCCCCCGAATGTGATGGTTGTCGAAGACAACCCTTCCAACCGGAAGGTGATTTCTCTGCTCCTTCGCAAAATGGGCTGCCTTGTCTCCGTCACCTCCGATGGTCAGCAGGCGCTCGCCGCACTCTCCCTTTCGGATTTTGATATTATCTTCATGGATTGCGAAATGCCGGTGCTTGATGGATATGAGTGCGCCAAAGAAATCCGCAAACGGGAAAAAGGGTATGCCCAACATATCCCCATCCTCGCTCTCTCTGCCCACGTCACTCCGGAACACAACCTCCACTGTATAGAATGCGGAATGGATGAGGTGTTGGCCAAGCCGGTTTCACTCATTGAGCTCCGCAAAGCCATCCAGCGGTGGGTGCCGGCTGACAATCCGGTGAATTCTTAAATCATTGGGCTGAACATCTTCCTTGCCTGCCCCTCCGGAAGGCGCTAGGTTTTTCTTCCTTTTCCGCACTGTTAGCTCAGTGGTAGAGCATCGCCTTCACACGGCGGGGGTCGTAGGTTCGAAACCTACACAGTGCACGATTTTCCAAATCTCAACAAAACCATCACGCTGACCACGATCGCAGCTGAACTTCCTTTCGCTCTTCTGTAAGCGACATGCTAAAATCCCCGCACTATGAGCGAAGATCCCTCTTCCACACCCGAACCTGCCAATCTCCAGATTGATCTCACCCTCAGCTTTCAGCCATCATGGGTGAAAGAATCATCGGGCACGGAGAAGTTGGCCCGCATGGCGGAACGGTTCAAGGATGCGCCCGAGCGTCCGGGTCAACGGCGGGATGACCGGGGAGGTCCGCGTTCCGACCGTCGTCCCCCCCGCACCGGGGACCGCTCAAAAGGGGGCGGAGGAGATCGGCGGGACAAAAAGCGTGATGGCCGGCGTGACGACCCCCGGGGTCCCCGTCGGGAGGCTCCGCGGCCCGACCCCTTGCTGACAGGTTGGGACGTTCACATTATTGCCGACCCGCGGGGGATTGACGGGCTGGCGCGCCAGATCAAATCCACCGCAGTTGCGTATCCTCTCTTTGATTTGGCGCAACTCATTCTTGAAAAGCCGGAGCGATATTCGATCGAGCTCCAGCGCAAAGAGGGCCCCTCCCTTCTCCAACTCACAACAGATGGGTCGGTGTGGCCCAGCGAACGGGCGGCCGTGGCTCATGCGATCAGCCGTCATCTGGAAACCTTTTACCGGCGGGACCGGGTCACCATCGAGCCACCCAAAGGGTCGTATGCCTGCGTGGCGGTTTGTGGAATGACGGATACCCTTCTCGGGCCCCCCAATTATCACGACTACCAGGACCTCCTGCGCAAACTGCATTCCGAGCGTTTTTCGTCCATGCCGTTCGAGACCTACAAGAGCCGTGTGCGCATGGTTCGGGATGAGGAAATGATCCAGAAATGGAAAGATGAGCGGAGCGTGCGGGACGAATTTTATCCCTTGGAATCCGAAGAGGGAAGTGAGCCGGTCAAATTGGCAACACTGGTGGATGTGGAGCGACATTTTCGGGAACATCATGCTGCCACCGTGATTGTTGCCGCTGGTGACAAATTGGAGGTTCCCGGCCATGTGCTGCTGAATGCTTCCTTCACCGGTGCTCAAATTCTGGTCCGTCGCGCGGTGGAGGATCTCCGCCGGTTTCCGCTTCCACTGGCCCACACACTTGGACAAGCTTTCTCTTCACGCGGTCTTCAAATCTTCAAGGCCCATGACAACATCACCTACGTTTCTGTCGCGCGGCCCCGATACCTTGACCGTGTGAATACCCCCGTCTCTGAGGGCCTCAGCAGCATTCTCAGTTATTTGGAGGAGAATCCCAAAACGCCGCGGGACGAGCGTCGCAAAGCGATCATTGCGCTGCGGCCGCTGCCTCCCGGAGGCGAAGCGGAACGCGAGGCCGCCGTCGCAAAAGATCTCTCCTGGCTCCTGCATGAGGGCTACATCATTGACTACGCACGGCGTGGGCTGGAATCCGCAAAACGCCAGAAATCCCGTCAGGAACAGCCCCAATAATTTTTCACTCATCAATTTTTGACCGGAGCGTATTTCCTACTACTTTGTCAGGATGAAAATTCCGGTTGCCCTCTTCGCAATGTCCCTCATCTCCTCAAGCGTTTTTGCGGAAGAGGGTGGGGAATTTGATGTTCGTTCCGTGGAATTCGTTCATGGGGGGACGACATACGCATCCACCGTCATTGCGCCCAAATCCGGGAAGCCCCTTCCCGGGGTCTTGATGGTTCCCAATTGGCTGGGGGTCACACCAGAGTCCATCGAAAAGGCCAAGCGTGTGGCCAAAGAGACGGGCGTGGTGGTTTATGTGGCCGATGTGTATGGCAAGGATTCCCGGCCTGCCGGACCCAAGGAAGCAGGCCCGATCGCCGGCAAATTGAAAAATGATCCCGCCGAACTCACAAGCCGCACCCAGGCCGCGCTCAAACATTTTCAATCCCTCGCCAAAGAGATCCCCTTTAACGGTGAAAACATCGCAGCGATTGGTTTTTGTTTTGGAGGGTCCGCGGTCCTTGAACTCGCACGGGCTGGAACACCTCTCAAAGCCTTTGTCTCCCTCCACGGCAGTCTGGATTCCCCCACGCTTTCCAACTCTGACAAAATTCAGGGCAGCGTGCTGGTTTTGCATGGAGATGCCGATCCGTTTGTCCCGCCTTCCGAAGTACGTGCCTTTGAAGACGCCATGCGCAAAACCACGGTGGATTGGGAACTGGTCAGCTTTGGTGGCGCCGTCCACTCGTTCACCAACCCGCACGCCAATGATCCCGGCAAGGCGCTCTATGACCCGAAAGCTGCGGCACGATCTTTTGCCGCGATGAAGCAATTGTTTTCGGAGGTCTTCTGAACCGATAACGATTCTGACGAAACACGTTCCGTGTTCCGTTAGAAAAAAAGCCGTTACGGGCTAAAGCGGAATTTTCACCCCGGGTTCGGGGATGATCACATCGGTATCCGGGAGGTCGCGATGAAGACGAAGATGGAACCAATCGATCGCGGGCCGGTCGCCATGAACGAGAATAATTTTTTTGGGCTTGAGAGCGATGGCGTAGTTCAGAAGGCTTTCCCGGCTGGCGTGGGCGCTAAAATTGAATTCCTTCACCTGGCACTCGAGGGGAATCGCCGGCAGCTTGGCATCAAGTTGAACCGGATCTCCGGCCTTGGCGGCGCGAAGCTTCCCGGACGGTGAGTCAGGATCGGAATATCCCACAAAAAAGAGGCTTTGTTTCGGGTCTCCAATGACTTTTCTCGCAAAGATATTGGAGAGGGTGTTCTCCGTCATCATCCCGCTCGAGATCGCAAAAATGCATTTTTTGCGCGGAATCATGGTCACCACCTCGTTGCCGGAGAGAACGTAAGGAGCCATTTCATGAAGCAGCTGGAGCTCAGGATATTGACGCTGCAAATCTTCGCAGTGGGAATCGTAAATGGTGGTCAGCTTTGTGCTGAGGCCCCCGATATAAATCGGCACGGAAGCCAACTGGCCGGAAAGGCGCATCCGCCACAGCATGGCAAGAAGTTCCTGGGTTTTTCCAAGAGCAAACACGGGAATCGTCACACTTCCGCCACGGTCAAACGCCTCATTGATGGATTCCGCCAGACGTTCTTCCTCCTTCGCCCGCGTGTATCCCGGGGGAGTCGGGGAGTCGCCACGGGTCGTCTCGATGATAAGAACATCCACACCGCTCTCTGGAAAGTCGGCCCCTTTGATGAGGGTCTGATTTTCAAAATTCACATCCCCGGTGTAAAAAATCGTTTTCCCTTCAAGCTGAATCTTCACCCCCGCCGCGCCCAGAATGTGCCCCGCCGGGTAAAATTCAAAAACCGCATCCTCGCCCTCGACCGCCCGCTCGCCCTTCAGGTCATACGGGGTCCGGTATTTGCACGATTGCCAGGCCTCGCGGGAAAGCTCCACGCCCCGGTGGGTAAAAAGCGGATAACTCTGAATGTTGTGCTCCTCTTTTTGGCGCATCATCACATTCACGGAATTGTGAAGCATGACGTCAGAAATTTTGGCCGTGGCCTCCGTCATAAAAACCCGGGCGTTGCGCTCGCGGCGGGTCAGGATGGGCAGGGCTCCGACATGGTCTTGATGCGCATGCGTCACGATGACAGCTTGGGCCGTTCCCTCGGCGAAGGCGGCAAAATCGGGGGCAGAGGTCAGACCCTCGCGTTTGGGGTGGGAACCAGCATCAAGGACAACATGCCTTCCTTTCGAACGAAGTAGGTACGAGTTTGCTCCGATCTCCACGCCGCGGGCCATGCTCACAAATTCCATATCTTCTTTTATGCCTTCTAAATTGCTCATGGCACGCACTTTCCTTCGCAACTTTTATGCGACGCGGGGGTTTCTCTCATATGGCTGCCGAATCGACTGTGCAAAACTGGACCAGGGGTCATGCGGCCCATCTGCTTGCGCGGGCAGGTTTCGGGGGCAGCCCCCCGGAGATTGATGAGGCTCATCAGGCGGGAGCCGTCCGCACCGTGGACCGGCTGCTGGCCATTCGCGAAGATGACGATTTGTTTCCGGTTTTTGATTCCTTCTCCGATAAAGAACAACACATTGCGCTCTTCAAAAGTGTGAGGGACACCAAAGATGACCCCTCCGCAAACATGATGGCCAAAAAGCAGGCCCGGGATGCCGAGCAAAAAGCGCTTTTTGATTTGCGGGCCTGGTGGCTTCAGCGCATGCGGTATTCCGAAAATCCCACACGCGAAAAAATGGTCCTCTTCTGGCATGGACACTTCGCCTCCAGCTTTGTGAAAGTTCGCAACCCCCGGTTTCTGTGGCGCCAGAATGAACTCTTCCGGATCCATGCCCTCGGCAGCTTCCGTGATCTGGCCTGTGAGATGCCGAAGGATCCGGCCATGATGCGCTACCTCGACATCGTGGGCAGTACGAATGCCAAGCCCAATGAAAATTTTGCGAGAGAGCTCATGGAGCTTTTTCTGTTGGGTGAGGGGAATTATTCTGAAGAGGATATCCGGGAGGCCGCGCGGGCTTTCACCGGTTATCGGATCAACCCGATGACGCAAGACGTGGCATTTCTGGCCAGCCGGGCAGACACAGGTGAGAAATCCGTGTTTGGCAAAACCGGGGCCTATGATGCCGGGGGAGTCGTGAATCTTCTTCTGGACCAACCGGAGTGTGCGGCCTTCCTTGTCAATAAGCTGTGGGCATTTTTTGCCGGTGGAGAACCCTCCCCCGAAACCTTGTGGGCTCTCGCAGAAACGTTTCGCAGTTCGAACTACCAAACGGGGGCCGTCCTTCGCGCGATATTTTTGTCACCCGATTTTTATGCGCCCGCCGTGATGCGATCTCAAATCAAAAGCCCGGTGGAGTGGTTGGTCGGGACATCAAAAAGCCTGGAAACACCCCTCACCGGCAACCGGGCCCAACAAAACGCGCTCAAGGACCTGGGGCAAACGCTTTTTGATCCCCCCAACGTGAAAGGCTGGGAGGGCGGCCGCGCATGGATCAGCGGTTCAACCTTCCTCGCGCGCTGCAATCTGGCAGGAACACTGTTTCTCTCCCCGGATCAGCCCGGCGCCGCCAATCTCGATCAACTTTTCCCTGACGAAATCCGAAAACGCCCGGAATCCCTGATGGATTCCGCTTCCGTCCGCCTCTTCTTTCAAACCGCCTCCGGCCCGGATAAGGACCGCTGGCTGGCCTTCCTTAGCGAAAAAAGTTTTCCTGCCACAAATGACACTGTTGCCGACCTGCTTCGTGTGATGATGAGTTCCCCCACCTTCCAGCTAACATGAACCCCACCTTCCAAACACGCCGTCATTTTTTGCGCACATCATTTCTAGGAGGAGCCGCCGCATGGACCGTGCCGGTTTTCCTCGAGCGCACGTTCTTCGCGTTGGATGCTGCCGCTGCAGAAGCCAGCATCCAAACAGCCACCGGCCGTGACCACCCCATCCTTGTTATTGTTCAATTGGCTGGTGGCAATGACGGGCTGAACACCGTGATTCCTTATTCCAATGACGCGTATTATTCCGCCCGTCCTCGCCTCGGGGTTCCGGTTTCGAGCCTCCTCAAACTGGATGACCACACCGGCTTGCATCCCAACCTTGCAGGACTGAAGTCGCTGTATGACGATGGGCTTGCCGCCATTGTTCAGGGTGTTGGTTATCCGAACCCCAACCGCTCGCACTTCCGGTCAACTGACATTTGGCAAACCGCCACGGATGCCGATCGGGTGTCTCATCATGGGTGGATCGGAAAATATTTTGACGCGTGTTGTTCCGGGGAAGATCCCACCGTCGGTGTCGCTATTGGCAAGCAGGAACCGCTGGCTTTTGCGGCGGCCACCCCCAAAGGCGTGGCCTTCAATCAGCCGAACCAATTCCGCTATCAGGTCGCCGGCTCCGCTGATCCCGAAGGCGTGGAGGGTTCCTTCCGGGAAATGGGGGCGCAAAATGATGATGAAAACATGTCAGGCGGTTCGATTGGCATGTTGGCGGGGGCCCAAGCCTCCGGCGATGCCGCCGATTTTCTCCGCCGAACCGCCCTGGACGCCCAGATGAGTTCGGACAAAGTTCGTGAGGTCACATCTAAGTTCCAAGTCTCAAAGCCTTTTCCCAAAACGCAGCTCGGCAACGGCCTTGAACTTGTCGCGCGGCTGATTGCGGGGAGCATGCCAACCCGCGTGTATTACGTGTCCCAGGGAGGATATGACACCCACAGCAATCAAAAGGGCACCCACGAGCGCCTGCTCGGAGATTTGGATGCCGCCCTTTCCGCTTTCCTCGCAGAAATGAAATCCATGAAAACCCTCGACCGGGTTGTTGTGATGACTTTCAGCGAGTTTGGCCGCCGGGTGGCAGAAAACGCCATAGGCGGCACCGAACATGGGGCCGCAGCTCCACTCATTGTCCTGGGTGTTGGCGTTCGAGCTCGTCTACAAGGCACCAACCCAAGCCTGACCAAACTCGACCGCGGCGACCTCATCCACACCACCGATTTCCGCAGTGTCTATGCCACCCTGTTGGACGGCTGGCTCAAGGCCCCAAGCAGCAAAATCCTCCAAAAACAGTTCTCAACACTACCAATCCTCACCTAAGCGCCATTTGGAAAAAATTGATGCTTATCGATTTTTGATTTTTGAGGGTTACCCGACGTGGGCGGAATGATGAATTTTGAATCATAAATTATGAATGCAAACCCTCACAACGCTTTCCACATCGAGGCAGCGCCAAACACCCGCCACCCGATCCCCGCGACCCGCCACTGATTTCCCATCTCCCCCGCAAAGCGGTAACTCCATTCAAAATTCACCATTTAAAATTTAAAATTCCTCCCCCCTTACCCCCCCGCCGAAACCTGCAGAATTTCCACACGGTCGTTGTCACTCAGACTCGCTCCTGCCCATTCCGAGCGGTGAAGTGCGATCTGGTTATGCTCGATGAGCAATGTCTGCGGAGCCTGGGAAAGTTCCTTCGCAAGCTCTGCAATGGTGCTGGCACTCGTCTGATGCGGTTTCCCGTTTAGTTGGATCTCAATCCCCGCGCTGCTCATGCCGCCCTCAGAATGGAAGGATCCCAATCTTTCCAAACCGCCTCAAGCCCCAAAGCTCCCAACTGCCCGGCGACTTCCGCAGCCGATCGATCATCTGAGATCGTGAATTGCGGCTCCGCGACATCCTCTGAAGTTTCTTGCTGACGGCCCCGCACGGACAGATGCAAATTCTGACGGCCTTGCCCGGTGTATCCTCCCGGCTCGGTGTGGCTGCCGGCGCTCATCAGCGTCACCCCCAAAGGTGCCAACACATCCCGCAAGTCCGAAGGTTCGCGGGTGCTCATCACGATCCCTACATGAGGAAACGCAATCCGGAACGCGCAAATCAGCTGAATGAACTCGCGATCCGGCAGCGAATACGGCGGATGAAATTCACCCGCCGCCGGCCGCATCCGGGGGAGACTCACCGTGAACTGCGCCTTCCAACAGGTCTTCATCAGATAATCCAAATGTGCCGCCAGCGCCAGGGCCTCGCTCCGCCACGGAGACAACCCAAAAAGCGCTCCAATGCCGATCCGGCGAAACCCGGCCGCATAGCCACGCTCCGGACACGCCAACCGCCACGCAAAGTTTTTTTTCGGCCCGGCCACATGCAGAGCCGCATAGGCGTTTTCATTATAGGTCTCCTGATAAACCACCAATCCCTCCGCGCCGGCCCGCACCAACGGCAGATAATCGGCGGTCTCCATGGGAGCCACCTCGATGGCCAAACCAGGCACAAATTCCGCAAGGCTGGTGATGCATTGCTCCAGATAGCCCCCTGACACAAATTTGGGATGCTCGCCGGCCACGAGCAGAATGTTTCGAAAGCCTTCAGCGGCCAGATGCCTCGCCTCAAGGACCGTCTCCTCAATCTCCAGGGTCACACGTGCAATGGCATTCTCCCGCGAAAACCCGCAATACACACAGGAATTGATGCACTCGTTGGAAAGATAAAGCGGCGCAAACAGGCGCATCGTTTTGCCAAAATAACGCCGCGTGATTGATGCCGACCTCGCCGCCATCTGCCGCAACCCCTCATCGGACACCGGCGCCATTAACCGCAAAAACTCTGACACGCCAGAGCTTGGCTGGTTTTGGAATTGGTTCAGAGCTTCAGGCGTCAACATGGTGTCATCAATCTATCATGACTCCGCCCCTGCGAAACAAGAGACATTGTGCGGAACAAATGTCCGTCGTAGCGGAAAACGGAACGTTTTTCGTCCTTCGCTAGGAAATCTTCGCGAAACCCCCACCAGACATCAACCGCCCTGCCTACAAAAATGATTCC
>JBGSPC010000220.1:0-11415 GCA_041738805.1 Terrimicrobiaceae bacterium
GGAATTATGTGGCCTTGAATGAGAGTGCGGGGGACATGTTTGGAAAGCTGATGAGTATCAGCGATGAACTCATGGCCAAATACTACCGGCTCTTGCTGGGAGAATCTCTTCCAACGGACATCCATCCCATGGAGGCCAAAAAGACCCTCGCAGCACGCATTGCGGCCAGATTCCACGGAGACGCGGCGGCTTTGTTGGCCCGCACAGAATTTGAAACCCGTTTCTCCAAAGGAGATCTGGAACATGTGGAACTGCCCGCCTTCCATCCCGGCGACGCGGCACGGGACATTGTCAGCCTGGTTGTGGCAGCCTATGCCGCAAGTTTTGGAATCAACAAATCCCGTGGTGACGCCCGACGGCTGGTCGAAGGTGGAAGTATCCAATGGAAAGGTGAAAAAATCTCTGATGCCAAAGCGGTTGTCCCCTCCGGGGAAGCGGGAGTGCTGAAACTCGATAAAACACGGGCTGTTCGCCTGGATATCGCTTAATCACAGCGAATCGCAGAAAAACCCTGATTTTGACACCCGAAAACCCCGAATTTCAGGGTATTTCACAGATTTAGGGGAATTTTCAAAGAAAAACAAAAATATTTTGTGATTTTATCTTGTTCAAAATGAGTCACTTAACAGCAACTATTAGTTTTTCTTAAAAAAAGGGCTTGCAGATCGCTGCGACCATGGCACTCTTACCTCATTGAAAGATTGTTCTGGGGGGAACAACAGCCCGTTGTAGCTATCGCTGCGACGGGCTGTATCTTTTTAGACGTGAGTGTTTATTTTCTGATCGTCTCTGTGCCCCCTGAATCATGGAAAAACTGAGGGAGATGTGTTCTCAGATTCGGGCTGGAATTCGCCCAGGGAAACGCGGTGTCGATCATTTTTGCGTCGGCTGACTCAGGTAATCCGGCCAGCTGGTCCAGAGTGTAGGCAAGAACTTTCCCCCAGAGCTCAGGGTGCTGACCCACACAGAAGTCCATCACGGACGGAGGTTTCCCCGAAGGCCCCATGCGGAGCCGGCAGCCATAATGGTAGGGACTGAGTCCAAGGTCCCAGCGCCCCTCCAGGCTGATAAGCCGCAGGGAGCGGTAAAACGAGTTGGGATTCGCCTTGTGAAACTCCATCACGGCTTTTCATTCTTCCGGTCGGGATGGCCCCACCAGCTATTTTTGCGTTTTCCATCGTAGTGTGCCTCGAAGGCCTTCACTGCGTCTTCCATGCTTCCATCCGCAGGGGCCCACTTGGCGACATCAGGAAAATCCACCGCCGCGTTGCGGTTTTTGATGGGATCCAGAAATTGGATCGGGCACCAGAATGACTCGATATTCCGGAGCATCTCGCTGCCCAGGGCCCAGAGGCCGGTCATCCAGTCACAATACCAGCACCACAGGAGGTCGTAACCAATCAGGCCTTCATATTTATGGCGGGAGAGGTTCACCCACTCGGAATGCTTGTAGGTCGGGAGTTTTCCCAGCCACGCGATGGGAGGGTAAAGAACAATCTCCGCAAGCCGCACCTGAACAAAGACGAGGATCGCGGGGGTCTGCACCAGCAGGCAGAGCTGATTGCGGAAGGGGCCCAGCACTTTGGACTGGGCATCCGTGAGCGTTCGGCCTTTTTTTCCACGCAGCGTGCGGTGCAGCAGGCAGAAAGAATGAAGGAACACGATCTGGGCCAGGATCCCGGCGCAGAGTCCGGTCCAGCCCTCCATCAGGTAGCCCGCAAGCCATGGCAGCCACGTGAAAAGGCTCACAAAAAGATCCAGCCAAGGGGCTTTGGCAACATTTTCTGAGATCCGCCAAGCCACCCGTGTGAGCACTCCGGCCACAATCAGCCCTCCAAAAATCACAACGAATGTCTCCAAAAAATTGTCCATCCCTGATCATTCCCATCCCTGCCGAGGCATTGCACGAAAAATTGAAAACGTTGCGCTCTCTGAAGATACGCAGTAGCCTTTCACTAATGCGCAAATCGGCATTTTGGCTCATCTTGTCGCTCTTTGTGGCGGCGCTTGTGGCCGCGCCTTCTCCCCAGACGGCGCGTACACGGCTTTCTGACGGCTTCGATCAGCCGGTTGGCAAACCTGATGCCGAAAATTACTACATGTCCCGAGGTTTTCGGGCAAATTACCACATGGGGGAGGATTGGAACGGGATCAAAGGTGGCAACTCTGACCTTGGTGCCCCCGTTTATTCCACGGCTCATGGTATTGTGGTGCTGGCCAGGGACATGCGCATGGGGTGGGGAAATCTTGTGATTCTGCGTCACACCTACCTTGAGAACAAACAACTCCAAACCGTGGATTCTGTTTACGCCCACCTGGACCGCATCATGGTTCGTGAGGGGCAGCAAGTGGTTCGGGGGCAGCAGGTGGGAACGATTGGCACAAACCGCGGCATGTACACGGCGCACCTGCATTTCGAAATTCGAAAAAATCTGTTTATTGGTTTCAACCAGCGGGGGTTTGGCCGGGATTTAAAAAATTACCATGTTCCCGGGGCCTTCATTTCGCCCCGCCGGAAGCTTGCAGGATCCGGTCGCAGCGCTCTCGTGGCCATCAATACCTTCAACCTTCCCACAGCCAGACCGGGCTCCACCCCCGACCCAAGGAATATCAATCCCACGCAGACAGCCTCGGACAAAAAGGAAAACCCCAAGAGCTGGGGACCGTTCCGGGTCAACCGCTTCGAAGACTCGACCGGGTTTTAATTGGTCTGCGGCTTGCCAGAGGAGGCAAGTGGAGTGCATGATATCCGGCTTGGAGACGCCTGAATCAGTTTTTTTGATCGCGGGAAGCGGTCGTTATCCCGGTCTTGTCATCGAGGAGGCCCGCAAGTTGGGCGTCAAGCACATCGCCGCCGCGACCTTTGAGGGTGAAACCGACCCGGCGACGGCTGCTGCAGCGGATGAGGTTTACCCACTCAAAGTGGGCCAGCTTGGCAGGTTGCTGGATGCTGCCAAAAAAAGCCGGTCATCTGTGGCCATGATGGTCGGGCAGCTCGCTCCAAGCAACTTGTTCAATCTGCGACCTGACCTCAAGGCGCTGGTGCTGCTTGCCAAGCTCAAGCGTCGCAATGCGGAGACCTTGTTTGGAGAGGTGGCCCGCCAGCTCTCCCTCATAGGTGTGGAGCTATTGCCGGCGACCACGTTTCTTGAAACCCACCTCGCTCCGGAGGGCTTGTTTGCCGGCCCTGCACTCAAGGCCCGCGTGTTGGAGGACATCCGGTTTGGATTTTCCATCGCCAAAGAGACCAGCCGCCTTGATATTGGGCAGTCCGTGGTCATCAAAAATGGAACAGTTCTTGCCGTGGAAGCCTTTGAGGGAACCGATGCCTGCATGCTGCGCGGGGGAAAGCTTGGACGTGGGGGGGCGATTCTGGTGAAGGTCACCAAACCGGCCCAGGATATGCGTTTTGATGTGCCCGTGATTGGCTGCCGGACCTTGAGCACGGCCAAAGAGGCGGGCGTCAAAGTCCTTGCGGTCGAGGCCGGACAAACACTGCTTCTGGACCGTCCTGCTGTGGCTGAGCAGGCGGCCCGTGAAGGATTATCCCTCTACGGAATCACTTTATGAAAATTCTTCGCACAGGTGTCCTTGGGGTCGGTCACATGGGAGCAAACCATGCCAGGGTGTATTCCGAACTGGAAGGATCGCAATTCTCGGTGGTGTATGACACCAACGCCGCCGTCTGCAGGTCCATTGCCAAAAAGTACGGGGTCCATGCGGCCACATCGTTGGAGGATTTTGCCAGCCGGATCGATGCGGCCACGATTTGCTCTCCCACTGTGACGCACTTTGACACGGGGGCCTTTCTGCTTGCTGCCGGTAAACATCTCCTCATCGAGAAGCCCATCGCCGACACCCCGGCCCATGCCCGGGAGCTCTCCCGGTTGGCTGGTGAGCATGGATGCATTTTACAGGTGGGACACATCGAGCGCTTTAATCCCGTCCTTGCCGCCTTGGAGGGACGGCTCCAAAATCCCCGGTTTTTGGAAGTCACCAGACTCTCGCCCTACCCCAACCGAAGCACGGATATCGGAGTTGTCCTGGATCTGATGATTCATGACATCGAAATCATCCTTCACTTGGTGCGTTCACCCCTGATAAGCATTGACCCGGTGGGGATCTCGGTGCTGAGCAAGGGGGAAGATATTGCGAACGTGCGTTTCCATTTTGAAAACGGCTGTGTCGCCAACCTCACGGCCAGCAGAATCAGCCAGGAAAAAGTCCGGAAAATCCGGGTCTTTCAGGAAAATGGCTACCTGTCCCTCGATTATCAAAACCAGTCCGGCTATCTTCTCCGGTTGGCGGAGTCCTCAGAACGTGAAAGTTCCACCTTGGAAAAGCTGATCGGACTGGCTTCTGATTCTGCTATCACCACAGAGGTCCACGGGCGTCGCATTGTCCGGGAGCCCGTGGAAATTGAAAAAGGGGAACCCCTTCGCATGGAACTTGCCGACTTTCTGTCCTGCGCTCGAGCAGGCTCGACCCCGAAGGTCACCGGCAAGGCGGCTGCTGCCGCGCTGGATATCGCGCTGGAAATCACACGCCGGATCGAGGAAGCCGATCCCAGGAAAAATGGCCCGTCAGTTGATAACCTGCCAGGTTCTCAGGTTTTCTGACCGTAAACCCCTTTGGAGCCGTACCCGCCGTACATCCGGCCCGAATATGCGTAGGCATAGTAGGCCGAAGAGCGCCCTGCACGAAGGCGGTTGATGACAATGCCGGCCGGCGGGCTGCCGACTTCCTCAAGCAGGCGGATGGCGTGCAGGATAGACTTCTTCGGGGTGGATTGGGCCCTCACAATCAGACAATTGACATCCGTGTGGCCCAGCAAAAGAAGCGTGTCGCTCACCGGGATCACAGGGGAACTATCCAGCACAATCCGGTCATACTCGCCGCGAACTTTCTCAAAAAACCTCTGGAGGTGGGGGCCAGACAGCAACTCGGAGGGATTCTCAGCGGTTTTTCCCGCAGTAAGGACAGTTAAGTTCTCAAGATTGCCGGAGTGAACCGCTTGCTCAAGAGGCACCTCATCCAGAAGAACGTCCGTAAGCCCCGGCTTGCGCTCTTCCCCGAAAATCAGGTTTGAGACAGCGGGTTTGCGAAGGTCTGCATCCACATAAAGCGTTCGGAAACCCTGCTGAGCCAGCGTCACTGCAAAGTTGGAACTGGAGAATGTCTTGCCCTCTGATGGCAAGGCACTGGTGAACAGAAACACTTTTCGTGACTCCCGCCCCCCCAACAAGGCAATCGATGTGCGAAGGGTTCGAAACGCCTCCGCGGCCACACCGTGGCGATCCTGCATGGTGATCAAGCCGGGATGCTTGTCCTTGATCTCGGGCACCGCCGTGATGACATGCAGCCCTGTCCAGCGCTCCGCCTGGTCCACCGTCCGAATCGTGGTGTCCATGGAATTTAGAGCAAGAGCAATGGCAAGACCGGCTGCAACTCCTCCCAACAGGCCCGTGAGCAGAATCTTGGTCGCAGGGATCGTGGTGGGGTTCGCTCCAAGGGCTGTGTCATGAATCCGAACGGATCCATCGGTCATTCCCTTCGTCACATCAATTTCTTTGAGCCGTTCGATGACCGCCCCATACAGCGCGCGGTCGGCATCAAGATCTCTGGTGAGGCTGTTGTACTCCAAAGATTTTGCCGTCACTTCGAGCAGGCGTTTTTCTGCCAGAACCTTTTCTTTCTCCTGGCGTTGGATCTGAGCTTCCAGGAAATCCGCTCTGGTGCTCAGGCTGGAAACGATGCTGGGGAGAAGCTCGCTTCGTCCTGATTTCAGACGCTGAATTCGCTGTTTGGCCGTGGTGGGCAAAGGGTGATCCGCACGGTAACGCAACGCGAGGATTTCCATTTCAGCATCCTGCTGTTCGATGGCCTGACTGATGGCAAAAAGCTGCGGGTTCGCGCTGATACTTGGCAAACGCAAAAGCGCTTCCTCATCACCACCCGCCGCCACCGAGGCATCCACATCCCGCCGGAGTTGCTGCAGCGCTTGCTGGTCCTCGTCAATTTTTTGTGAGAGATCCTTCACGGCTTCATCGGCTTGGGTCAGCATGGCATCGAAGGAGGGGGTTCTCTCCCGCTCCCGGAAACTCTGCATGGCCTCCTCGGAAAGTCTGAGTTTGTCAGTGAGACGCTGGGATTCTTCCACAAGGAACTGGGCTGCCGATCTTGTGGCCTCGGTGCTTTGCTCAATCGAAAGCCGTAAATATTCATTGGCGTAGCCGTTTGCCAGGTCCCTTGCCACGCTCGCCGATCGGCTGGTGGCCGTGATGTCAATCAGCCTGGTTCCCTTACGAAACTGCACTTCCATCATTCCTCTCACCCTTCCTCCCGCCTGCTCCGCGCTCAACTTTTGATCCGGTGCGCCGATGGCTGCGAGGAACTCCGGATTCTCTGCAAGATTCAGCCGATTGGAAACCCGCAGAGCAAAGGGATATCCCCGCAGCGAATCAACGAGCGTGTTCATCATTTCCTGAGATCTCACCCGGACATCACGGACCGCCTCCACGCCACTGAGGATTTGCTCCTTGTCGGGCTCAAACAAGAGAACCGACCGGGCCCGATAAAAGGTCTCCTGTTTTTTTAAATGATAGACCGAGCCCGCTAGCCCGATAAGAGAGGTGAGGATGATGATCCAGAATCGATCAAGAATGGCATGGTAATACTGCCGCCATTCAAAAGGGGGAGTGCTGTCTTCTTTGAGGTTATCAAAAACTGGCGAATGATCATCCATGAATCCTCAAATATCTCCGTCGGTTTTAGAACCAGCTTTCGCCAATGGTGATGATGTCTCCCGGCAGGATTTCGAACATCTCCACTTTGCCCTCGGCCATGCGCTTGGCGTTGAGCTTGAAGACCTCGTTTTTGGCTGTGTTGCCGCGTCGGACGAGGACACGCCCCCGATCCGCAATCCGGGTGAATCCGCCGGCCATTCCGATGGCCTCAAGAAGACTGAGAGATTGGCCGCCTTCAAGTTGATAAGAACCCGGCTTGGCGACCTGTCCCATGATGGTGAATTTGCGTTGAGCGAACTGGGTGACGCTCAAAAAAATCTGTGGATTAACCAAATACTTTTCGCTGTAAACCTTGGTCAGCAGGGTGCGGGCATCCCGGACGCTTAGTCCCGCAAGTTTGACCTCCCGAATCAATGGAAACTGCACGCTTCCATCCCGTGCAATCGCTGAACGGGAATTTAGTTCGGGCTCCCGGAATACTGTCATCTCAATAGTGTCTCCAGGCGAGAGGACATAATCTCCCTCAGCCGAAGTGAGGACCTGGGAACTTGGGCTTGAGGTGGCAGGTGCGGCATCGGCAGGAGGTGCTTGCTGAGGCGATGCCTCAGAGGGAGCAACCGGCTCTTGTTGTGCCTGAATGGTCCCGCCCCCCAACAAGACACCAAGAACAAGCGACATGGCTCGCCGCCAGGCCCTGTATTTCTGCTTGTTGAAGTCCCAATCCATCAAATCCACACAACCGGTTTATCGTTTAGAATGTCAAATTAAAACTCACGGTCGCACGGGTTTCCGGTGAGTTGCCTGACCCTTGACCTGAGGTGCTCCTGCCGCTGTTCCACCATGTGGCGCTCCACGTGGACCAGTCATTGATTCGCCATTGAAGGGATGCGGAAATGAACGTGTAGGCATTGTCTTCCCCGGTGGGCTCCTGCGCTTCGCTTGACAGATTCACCGCGTCCGTTTGCTGCCAGCCCCCCGCCAGCGTTAGTGAAATTTTTGAAAACAGGCGTTGTGACAAGGAGCCTATGACTCCGCGAGAGACCTGAACCTGTTCACTCGTGGTGATCGAGAATCCCTGATTTTGGTAGATGGCCAGGGAAAGTCCGGTGTTGACCCGCGGCTGCCATCCTGCCTCCAGTTGAAAATTCGGGCGTATGTCAGCCCCAAGCAGCGACAGCCTGGCGGAGAGAGAGGTCTTTTCTGTGGGTTTGTATGAGGCCGAAACCAGATAGCGGGGTTGGATTCCAATGTCCTCTCCCGCCTCAATTCCCTGATCTTCCAGATAGGCCAAGCCAATTCCCCCATCAAAGGTGAGTTTTTCTGTGGGGACGTAAGCCAAGGTCACGAGTGTTTGAACGAAATTTCGTGCGACCCGGTCCTGATTCTGCAAGGACTGCGAAGACTGCCCGGCATCGACCTGCCAGCGCCAGCGTGTTTTGCCTGTCGCCACCCACTCCGTCCAAACTCCGGCCTCCAGGCTGCCAAAGTTCCCGTCGCCGGCGAGGTCTTCATCCTCCCCTTCCTCACTCACGAGTGTCGAATAACCGGCATTGGCTCCCACATCCACGTAGCTGGTCAGGGTGTAGCGGTAATCCATCGAGGCCCGCAAATTGGTTTGGATCAGGTTTTGGTCCGCAAGCACATCGAAGCCGGTTCCGCTGCTGGCAGTGCCTGTCAGGGTCAGCTGATGACGTGCTCCCACATGGGCCAAGGAAAAGGAGGCCGTTTGATTGAAGGGATTCCGTTCCTCTCCGGTGCCGGCCGCCGTGTATTCGGGATTGAAATAATACCGGTAGCCAGCCGCGTAAACGGCCGAGACCGACCAGGGGCCGATCTCCCGCTCATACCTGAGGCCTAGGGTGGGAGCCAGAAACCAACTGTTGTCATCGGAAGCGGTTGTGGCCGGGCCGTCGTCGTCCCGGCTGGAATATTCCCATCCTGCAGATAATCCGAAATTTATATCCAACGCCCCGATTCTCAACCCGGATAGCAGGGAATCCGCAGCGTTCTCCAAATAACCGTAATTGGGATCACCGGGCTGGAGTTCGGCCAGACCACCTGCCGAGCGCGGTCCCCTGCGGTCCGCCTGGAGCCCTTCCCACCGCGAACGGAACACGGCTTCGGTCACCGTATCAGGCCGTGCCTGGGCCTGAATCTCTCCACAGCCAAGGACCATCATTCCCAGAATGCCCACAAAATGATAAAACCGTCTCTTCACAAGTTGGACGGTAACTTTTGACCGGAGGCTTTCAGATGGGCAATAAGTTCCTTGTAGGCCGTGGCCCAGTCGCCTGCGTCGGCGGCGCTTGCGGCGGCAAGGCGATGTGCCACGGAACGGCGTTGGCCGCCCCCCTGGACAGCCTCTTTGAGAACCCTCCGCGCCGCGACGTGGTTTCGGGCGGCTATCAGTTCGACATACTCTTTTTCCAAAGAGGCCTGATCCGGCCCCGAAGCGGCAGGCAGTTTTAATGACACCGAATACCGCGTTGCAAGAATGTCGACCGCCTCACGATAGTTCTTTTCGGAGATCAATTCCTGGACATGGACCGCCCAAGTCGCTTTCTCCCACGCAGGGTGCATTGAGATAAACTCCTTCAAAAAATTCCTGTCGCCGCGAGCTCTCCAAAGAACCAAAAATTCTGTTTTTTCATCCTCCGTCAGGGCCGCAAGAAAACCGGCATTTTCCGCCAATGCACGAATATGGCCCGCAGCATCTGAAGTCGCGCGGATCCAGGAAAAATGCAGCGCAGGAGCAAGCTCCGGCGGGGGTCTCAGAGACTGGATAACCTCAGGATCCCTGCCTGCCCGGGCCAGAATGTCGCCATAAAGTTTGGCTCCCGGGGGCCCCCCTTGATTCACAATCTGATCAATTTTCGATTGCCGCTCGACCGCTTCGAGCCAAAGCGTTGCCGCCTTGGATCTGTCAACCTGATACCAGGCTTGGCCCATCTCACGTGGAAGGAGGGGCCAGTTTGGGCTCAGCATCTTTGCAGCCTTGAATGCCGAATCCACCTCGCTATCCATGTCTTCAAAGTGCAGGGCCAGAACACCTCTCTGATAATGAAGGTCCTTTTCCATCGGATGCCGCCCACACGCCTCAATCGCCAAATCCAAGGCCTCTTCAATGTGCCCGGCCGCATGCTTTGCAAGGATGCCTTTTGCAGCTTCTTTGGCCTCGTAAGGGGCGAGGGATCCGCCTCCCAACCATTCCGCCGAAACAAGCTGCCAGGATAACCCTCCCATAAGAACACCGAAAACCACAAACGCCAGCCGCTGCCAGCGGGAATTCTGTCTCACCTTCCAGGCGCCGGATGGTCGGCCCAAACCCAAACAGAGCAAAACCATCACCCACCAGCCCAGTTCGATCCGATGCAAAGGAACGTCAAACACTCCGTGAACCACGGCAACGATCGCAGACGAAACCAGTGCCCAACGCACACTCCAGCCTTCACTTTCTCGTGCTTTAACAAACCGCCACGACACCATCGCAAGAAGAGACATCATGCCTGCGAGGGCCAGTGGGCCCGCTTCAAGCCCCAACAAAAGCCAATCACTCTCCGGGTGGATGGTTGTGACCTCTGTCAGACTCGCATCTGCATAAAAAGGATAAAGAAAGCGGTAACTCCCCAACCCGGCACCGGTCAAAGGAAAATCCGACCAGAGCCGCAAGGCGTCTTGATAGACTTTAAAGCGGTAGTCCGAGGCAATCCCTCCGACCGGGGAGGCTCCCCACTCTCCAATCATGCGGCGGGCAGCAGGGTTATCGATACCCAGAAAAAACACCAACGCCACTGCCGAGAGGGTGAGGAAAACCACCGCCATGGGCCGCGTGATTCGGCGGCGTCCCAAACCCAAGAGCCAAATCCCAACTCCGGCCACCAACAAAAGCACACCTGCCCGGGATGGCGAAACGAGAAAAATTGTCCAAGCGCAGGTCGTAACTCCCACAGCCCCGCAAAGCATGGCAAAATAATATTTTTTAGTGATCCCTGTGGTGATAACCCCGAGACCGGTGAGGGATCCGGTTATCAAGAGAGTCGCAACATGGTTTCGATTCGCAAAAAACCCGAAGGAAGGTCCGGCATCCATCTCCGATCGCCAGCCCGTGGTTTCTGCAAATACCGCCAATCCGGCATACCCGGCGCAAAAAAGAGAGGCTCCCGCTGCCAGCCCCAGCATGCCAGCCGGTCCGACAGGCTGTGAGAGCAGGTAGATGGCCACAATCAGCGTGCTGGCCAGGATCGCCAGCCAAAAGGCCGTTTCTGCTGGCACCACAGTAATCCGATCAAGAGTCCCAAAGCTTTTTTCTGAAAGAAGTTCCTGCCACCATGCTGGCATCTCAAGAAGCCCTGCCGGCAGCAAAGCCATTGCCCCGGCCATAATAACCACGGCAGCCATCACCCACACAGCCACGGGCTGGCTGCTCCGGGGTGGAAGACAAACCAGCATGACTGCGGCGACTCCAAGAAAAACGCCCAAGCTCCCTTGGGACCTCCCACCACAAAGCAGGATGCTGATGGCCGCTGCCACCAGGATACCTGCCTGTGCGATCAGAGAACAGGCTTCCGGGATTTCACCCGTGGCGGGGACCTGTTTTATGGACCGTGAAAACTTCATCTGCTATTCTTGAAAGTGGATGAAACGTTCTGCCTGCCTTCTTGCAATCTTT
>JBGSPC010000232.1:0-2355 GCA_041738805.1 Terrimicrobiaceae bacterium
CCGGCACCGGCGGCACCGGAACGACCGTGTTAGACGGAGACGGAGGAGTGGTTCTCCTAAACTCAACCACGGCATTGCAAACCGGAAACACACAGTTAAGGACCGGAATCCTCGGCTTGGGCGCAGGAAATATGACGCTGGCTTTAGGAGCGGGAACTAACCAGATTCGCTGGACTACGAATAACGGGCCTGCGGGATTCGCCGCCTATGGAGCGAATCGGATTGTCAATTTTGGGGGTGCAAATGCTACATTTACATGGAACGTTTCAAACGTTACTATTGATAATGGCCAAGCTCTAGCTTTGGGATCGACAGATTCCACGCACAAACTTGATTTTCAAAATCCAATTAACTTGAGCGATGCGGCTCAGACGATCTTGGTGAACAACGGGATCAGTTCGTCCGATGTGGATGGCGAATTCAGCGGAGTGATTTCCAGCACAACCGCCTCCTCTGGATCCTTGACCAAGAACGGTACAGGTACCCTGCTCCTGAGCGCGGCAAATACCTATACGGGATTGACCACCGTGAATGCGGGGACCCTGCTTGTGGGGAATGATTCCGGCGTCGGTTCGTTGGCGGGAGCGGTCACCGTGGGTTCAAATGCGACACTGGGTGGTTCAGGAACCATCGCTGGAGCAGTGACCATCCAGGACGCGGGCACCCTCGCCCCTGGCAACAGCCCAGGCCTCCTCACGGTGAGCAACGACGTGACGATGGAAGATGGCGGGATCTTTTCTTTGGAAGTGAACGGCCTCACTGCGGGCACGGGCTATGACCGTCTCATCATGACCGGAGCTGGATCGGACTTTTCTCTAATCGGATCGAATGATCTTGAAATCACCCTCGGCTTCTCTCCGGCGGCGAATGCACTCTTTTTCCTTGTAGACAATTCGGGCGGCAGCGCGATTTCCGGAATCTTCGAAAGTTTGAATGGAGTCCCGACGACCCTCACGCAAGGAGCGCTCTTCAGCGTCAGCGGGCAGGATTTCAACATCAGCTATACGGGGGATCTGGCCGGAAATTCGTTCACCGGAGGCAATGACCTTGTCATCCAAGCGATTCCCGAGCCCTCCACCTGGTTGTTACTGGCACTGGGAGGCCTCACCCTTTGCACCTTCCGCCGTCGGGCCCAGTGCTCTTAACCCGGCAAGGAATTGCCGCGCGAAGAAAAGACAGGACACCAAGGACGATGTTCCTCCCGATCCGGATGCGGGCGGTTTTGTTGCTCGGCCTTCTTTTCCTCATGGCCCCTGGAATCCCGCTGCAAGCGGCGGGACCGGTCGTTACCCCGCCGGAATCCGCGCTGGCGGGGGTCTCGGTGAGGGACCTTGGAGCCAAGGGCGATGGAGTGACCGATGACACCGACGCCATCGAAGCGGCGGTGGCTGCAGCCCGAGAGCAAAATGGCGTGGTCTTTTTCCCGCGGGGCGAATACCTGGTCAGCCGGACCATATATCTGCATTCCCGCATGACGGTCACCGGCGCTCAGGGAGCCATTTTAAAAAAGATCCCGGCCATCACGCAAAAATTCACCAAGCCCGTCAACAAGGGAGATACGGTGGTCTATGTCGAAAATGCGGCGGCGTACAAAGTGAATCAGGACTTCTATCTTTTTGATGGAAATGGTTCAGGGGCCAGTGGAACGGTCGGGCGAATTGTGGCTATCGATCCGGCGGAAAACAAAATCACTTTTGCTGTTTACGGATATGAAGGGGCGATGGGTCCCTACAAAGTGACCAAGGGATCCGTTTTTTCGAACACGTTCCCGATCCTGGCCACGAATGCGCAGGTCGAGGAAACGGACGGTATTGTGATCGAAGGAATGACTTTTGATTGCCAGCGGCAACCCGATGAGCCGAATTCCTATACTTTGGCTCCCATTCAAATGGATGCGCAGGACCCCGGGGGAGACCAGCGCAATATCGTGATCCGCAACAATACGATTCTTAACTCGGGGGCCGACGGGATATCGGTTCAGAGCAGAGAAAATGTCACGATCGAAAACAACCGGGTCTATAACTGCGCGGTTTTTGGCATCCATGTGGGTACCACGATTACCAAGATGACGATTCGAAATAACTACGTTGAGAATTGCGGTTCGGCCGCCCTCTACTGGTGTTATGGGATCACCGAAATCATCGTGACGAACAATGTTTTCAAGGATAATCAAAACGGATGCACCGGAATTGACGGACCGGGCTCAAATAGTGTCATCGCTTTTAATACCTTCGATGGGACCAAATCGGTGGGGATTGTCATGACCGGGAATCGGGGCGGCCGGACGGTGATCACGGGAAATCAGTTTAGGAACGGCCAGGGTACGGATATCTCGGTGCATGGGAGTTCGTATTG
>JBGSPC010000022.1:0-4751 GCA_041738805.1 Terrimicrobiaceae bacterium
GAAAGGGTCCCTTCCCATCCGGAACATAGAGATTCCCGGTGACAGAGAATTTCTCCCGACTTTGGTAATAGATGTTTTTAATCGAGTACCCATCCATTGCGGTGGATCCCGTTTCCCGATACTCAAGATCGAGTCCCTTTACTGGACGGGTCCGGAGCGATTTCCAGATTCTCTCTCTAAGCAGTGGCTTCAAGACACTCCATTCCTGGGGATCCGAAGGAAGCTGATGGATTCGAAAATACCGCGCTGCCTCGTTCTTGAGAGCCGAGTCCACATAGCCGGAACCCTTTTCATTCCAAACATCTGGAAGTTGCTCTTTCATTGCTTTGTTATTCAAAATCGTCATCGGAGAATCCTTCATTCTAGAAAGTCAGGCGGCCTCCTTCCTCCTCCATCATGAAAAAGATTTTTTCTATCATTTCAACATGAGTCGGGGATGTGAAGAGGTTTCTGGCCCGACGGGGAAAATCCGGATTGGCTTGCTCACGGAAATTTTTGGAGAAATCAGTCAATATTCTCCGGTATTCCGTTTCCCAGCGAAACTGAACATTTTTTTCCCATTCCGCCTGATACTCGTCTTCCTGCTGAAGAATTTCTGAAAGAGCCTCAAGGCGCTCGCCAAACGCCGTTTTCTCCTCACCGGTCAACGCGGCAACAAGAAAATCGGACCCCATACGATACGGCAGCACCTGCACGTCTTTAACGCGATGTTTTTCGATATCCAGCCTTAGCAAAAACCCAATATCAGTCGTTTCATAGGCCGACACATAAGGACTGTCGAAAACGAGATTGCCCAGGCTGTAGGCGATGAGACCATCCCCATGCCTCTCGATTCCCTGGACGACGTGTGGATGATGTCCAATCACAACGTCGGCTCCAGCTTCCACAAATGCGCGGTAGGCATCACGGATGCGGGGGGAAGGCACCGTGGTGAATTCATGGCCCGCGTGTGCATAAACCACGACAAAATCAAACTCCTTTTTCAAGTTTTGGATTCTCGCAATATTGCGTTCCGGACAAAACTGAGCCGCTCCAGGGCGCGTCAGACTGGCCAGGTTCAGCTCCCTTTCCGCCACCGCCCATAGCCCGATCCGAATCCCATTCAGTTTGAATTCCAATGGTTTTTCCGCCTCCATGGAGTTCTCGCCGGCACCCAGCCAGGCCAGCCCCCGCTTCTGAAGATTCTCAATCGTCTGCCGCACGCCCTCATCGTCATAATCACGAATATGATTATTGGCCAATCCCCACGCATTCACTTTCAATCGTTTCAAATAGTCCGCGACTTTGGGGCTTCCCCGCAAGCCGCTCCCGGAAGGACTGGCTGTGGGAAGTGTTGCTTCGCACAGCGGAGCCTCCAAGTTTACCACGGAAACATGGTCTCGAAGCATCGCACGCAAGTCTGGAGAGAAGATCTCCTCTCCCGCCAACATCTTTTGTTCATAACGTCGGATCGGGCAATAATCGCCTCCAAAAACAATTGAGGTCTCACGAGATTTCTCTCCCGATCCGCCCAGTGAAAAGAGCTTTCTAGCATTCATAGAATCTGCATCCATCCCCTAAGATTCCAAGGCATGCATGTGTTTCAACCATGCTTTTGCCATCCGCATGTGACCAGCGGCCGATGGATGCACCCCATCCGCCGTCCAATACGGAGCCGGAGCCAACAATACGCACTCATCGAAGATCGTTTGGAAGAAAACGAACGTCGCGTCGAATTCACGAGCCAGATTTGCCACCACCTCGCGCCTCTCATCAATCTCCACGGTCCAGGCCTCGGTCACCCTCCCGCATTTGACGACAAATGGTTCACAGAGGACGAAGCGCACCTGTGGCAGTGCCTCGTGCACTTCCTTGAGGAGTTCGCGGTACACCCTTTCATATTTTGGAACGGAGACTCCATTTTGCGAATTCCGTTCATGCCAAGTGTCGTTTACTCGAATCAGAATGCTGACGACGTCCGGCGCGAGATTGATCACATCTGACTTGATTCGGGCATAGAGATCCACCACCCGGTTGCCACTGATCCCGCGATTAAAGAACTGGATCTCGTTGTGATTTTTCATGCTGTTCCTCGTTTAGCGGGCGAGGCCTCCGCGCGACGGGCATTCATATTGGAACGAATTTTTTTCTCGTACGTCCTGACATCAATCACCTGGTCATCGTGCCTAGCCGCTTCGGCGGCGAAGACCAGCAGATGTCCCTCCAACGAATCCTGGATCCGGGTCAGCAAGCCCGAGGCATCACCTTTACTGATTGCATTGACAAAATTGTCCATAATAGCCCGATCTCCGCCGCCATGAGTCCCATTGGCATGCACTTTGATGATCTCATCCAAAAGTGGTTCAAATCGTCGCGCCCGTATTTCCATCGTCAATCCGGTAAACTCAATCTCGCCATTGGTCAGGCTGATCTTGGTCATCCGCCGTTCGGCACCGTTGTGTCCGCACATGGTGAATGAAACATTGATTCCTCCTTCGAACTGAACTTGGACAACCTGGCTGTCGACAACATTGTTGTCACATTGGAAGACACACCGGCCAAACCGATTTCGAGCCAGCAGTTCACGCAGCTGACTTTTCGATTCAACCACGCCCATCTGACGGATCATTGCCGGGTCAGTGTCCTCATTAAAGTAAAGCTTATCCACGTGATAGGGACATGCTTCCTCATGGGGACAGCCGTCCAGACAGTGACCGGGAGCGCCGACAGGGCAATTTTCTGATCGAAAATAATTCAACGATCCAAACGATGATATTTTTTCAGCATGACGCCCGATCAGATGAACGAGCAAATCCAAATCGTGACAGGATTTGGCCAGAAGCATCGGAGTGAGGCTGTCATTATTAAAGATGCCCCGCACATATGAATGCGCCATGTGATGCCACGACAGATTTTCGCTATGCTGAATACAAATAATTTCGCCATAGGCACCGGAATCAATCAAGGCTTTGATCGTCCGGTAAATAGGGACTAACCGCATTTGGTGGCAAACGATGAGAATATTTCCGTAATCCTTCGTTGCATCGTAAATACGAATCAGGTCCTCCACATTGGTGCTCAGCGGCTTCTCCACGAGGATCGCCCAGCCCTGCGCCATGGATTGTTGGACGAGATCGAAGCGATGATCTTCCACTGTCGCGATGATTACACCGCGGATGTTCTTCGGCGGATTTTTAAAGAATTCGGAAGCTGAACTGAAACAATGGTCAGCGTCGATCTGATGCGCTGCGGAAAAAGCATTGCGCTTTGCTGGATCAGGCTCCACAACCGCGATAAATCGCACCCGATGAGGCATTTCATGGGCGTAGCCGCCAAACACTCCCGAACCTCGATTGCCAGCCCCGATTAAAGCCAGATTTACAATTTTCGACATAAAGTTATTTGGACCATTTGTTGATGTTTAGGTGTGCAGCGATTCTAGCCATTTTGAAGGAAGGTTTCGCCGGAATTCAAAGAGACACGTTGCAAGGACTGACCCGGTAACACCAAGTCTATATAACGCACCTCTTGGTGCAGATTGACGATCACCACCCGGGTGATTTTGTTCTTGCAAAGACTCGCCGAGATTTTGAGGCCGTCCGAGGTCGTGATGTTCTCGATGGACAAGGTGGTCCAACCTTCCGGAAGGTTGGTCAGCACCGCCAGCCGGTTACCCTGCCGGTTGACCAAAAGCGAATTAACGGCCCAGATATAAGCCGCATGCGCAGTAAGAAACGGGAGCTTGAGAAGCTCGCCATGGTAGAAAACCCGCTCAGGAATACTGCCAAAACCATCGGTAAATTTTGAGCACTGACGCAGACGCGCCCAACCTTCCGGGTTTTCAGAGGCAGCCATCAATCTCGCAACCCAAAATTCCGTCCAGGCAAAAATGCGACATCGATAGCCGACAACTCCATGAGAATTATACGAATCGAGCTCAGCATCGTACTGCGACAACGCAGCCACGGTCTGGTCCCGCGTCGGATGCTCGGGAAACAGGTGGTAAATCAACGACCCCCAGTGCGGAGTTCGTCCTCCGGCAAAGGACTGCAACACTCCCTGGGAATCCACATTTTCCTCCAAGGCCTTGACAACCATGATCGCGACCTCGCCCAAGTCCTCTTGAAACGGGGGCCTCCCCAATTTCCGGCAGGCTTCGAGATATTCTTGCAACGCCTTGGCATAGGTCGCCGCCGTCCACGTATCCGTCCCCTTCAAATCGGCGGTGGACTCATCCAGGCCCGCACAGGCCCGCAGGCTGGCCGCCCCATTTTCAATCTTCACCAGCCGCTCCGTAAGAAACCTGAGGGCCTGCTCGACCACCTCGATGGAATCTTTGAGAAAATCCTCGTCTCCACTAAAACGATAAACCTGCAGGCATTGCAGCGCGATGACCGCATTGTTATGAAATTGCACCACCCGTTCCGCCTTTAATTCAAAGTGATCCCGGCTCGTCGTCCAAGCGAACCGGGCCCCCACCCCATCCATCTTTTCCGCCAGCTGGCGCGCCTCCGGGAGTTTCTGACGATAAAATTCCGAGAGCTTCGCCGCCTTGTCTGCCCGATTCGAGCTCAACCACGCCATCGAGGCAAACCAGGAATCCCAAAACATGGCGTTCTGCCACAAGCACGCGAGGATGCCCATGGGAAGAAACCCGGTCGACGCATCGAACGAGGCGTCCAGAATATAGTGCGAGTAGTTGTAAAGGTATTCGAGATCCTTTTCGGGAAGGCTAACCCGGGCAGTCTGTCCGCCCGGTTGCGCGCTCTCGA
>JBGSPC010000032.1:0-5345 GCA_041738805.1 Terrimicrobiaceae bacterium
AAAATCGATCTCGGGATTCGGCCATAATCCGGCCTGAATCAGGCGGCCACGGGCCTGCGCGATGGAGTGATAGGCCGCACGAATCGAAGGATTGCTGAATAGCGCGTTCTTCTGCGCCTGCTGGAAATCCAGCGTCTCGGCGAAAAGCGATACTGGAAGGATCAAAAATGCGCAAAAAATTCCTCTCATGTCGCCATTGTAACGATAGCGATGCGGGAATCCCTCACCGAATTTTCATTGGGAACTCGGGGTAGTCAATCTGGACGAAGTCCTGGCAGCTCTGTCTTGGACTTTTCCGGTTGCCACTGGCTTGCATCGGCGCCTTCGTAACTCAAAATGGTGAACATCCCTCTTTCCATATGATAAAGCAGATGGCAGTGAAACGCCCAGATTCCCGGGTTGTTTGCGTCAAAGACAATTTTAATAGCTGAATGCGGGGGAACTTGCACGGTGTCGCGAAGAGCGCCGGACAATTTTTCCCCGTCGATTTCGACGACCTGAAAATCGTGCCCGTGCAGGTGCATCGGGTGCCCCATGGTTGTGTGGTTCGTGAATGCGATCTCGATCCGTTCGCGGTTTTTCACGTTGAGTGACTGACGGTTCGGGTAAGCGGCACCATTGATGGTCCACGTGTAGTTGGCCATGTCACCGCCAAGTATTGCGGGAAGATTGCGGTCGGCAGGTTTTGGCAACAACGGTTCGACGGCTTCCAGCAACTTTTCCTGTGTGTTGTCGAGGGCCACCGTGGAGATTGCCGCTGAGGTCTGGAGGACGGGAATTTTCGACCCTTTGGTGGCCAATACCACACCGCAAAGCCGCTTCGTGCCTTCGCCTTGTGCAACGATGGGAAACGCTCCGCCTTCCGGGGGGATCTTCACTCGAAGGTCCATACGTTGAGCGATAGCCAACTGAAAATAATTTCCCTTTAACGGCTTAACGGCCTTGCCATCCACTGCCAGGAGTTCTGCCTCCAGCGTCCCCGTGTCTATAAAAAAATTTGTCGCAGATGAGGCTGCAATCAGCCTTAGCAGAACTGTTGTGGCGGGCTCCACGGGCAAGACATCGGGGTTGTCTGCTGTGCGACGGTTGGCAAGAAGAGCGTCATAGACCACATCGATCTCGGCGGGTTCGCCCATGACGGTCTGCTGTGTCAGCGTTTTTCCGTCCCACTTTGGCGCGAGGAGTTCGAGAGCAGAAACGGCTGGCATTTTCATTGTGCCCTCCATCTTCGGCATCGTCATTCCAGACTCAAGGGTCTTCAGAATTTCTCCAGGAGGCGTGAAGGAGAAATCCGAAAGCATGATGACAAACTGAGTGTCGGCTTTGGCTCGTTCTTCAGGAGTCCAGATAATCAGTGGTGCTGAGTTGTAGAGTTGCTCCTGCAAACCATAATGCGAATGCATCCAATAAGTCCCACTTTGCTTGAGAGGGAAATCGTAACGGAAAGTCTCCCCTGGGGGAATGGGTTCCTGGGTTACAAACGGAACACCGTCCATATTGTTCGGTAAAACAAGGCCGTGCCAATGGATGGAAGTCGGCACTTTTAATTGGTTAACAACCTCTACGTGAAATCCCTCCTTTTTCTCAGGTTCCAATCCCTCGGTTCCATCTTCCTGCTCGATGGCTACGACGGTGATTTCCTTGCCCATTACCGTCAAGGGAACTTCTTTGACATAGAGCCGCACCGGCTCGGAAGCAAAGCCATATTGAATTCCAAGCAACAAGCCAAATAGTAAGTATTTCATAAGAGCCGAAGTTGGGATGGTTAAGGGCGAATTGTAGTCATTGCCTAAAGTTCCATTGAATGTTTTCCGGGGCCGAAGCCAAGTCGCGTGAGCTGCTCGCAGAGTTGCTGTCGTGCCCGGTAAATACGGACTTCGACGGCTTTTGCCGATAGGCCTAGAATGGCGGCAACCTCCTTGTAAGGCTGATTTTCGACCGCTCCGAGCACGAAAGGAATGCGAAGTTCCTCCGGCAGCGCCCGGATTTCCGCTTCCAAAATGTCCATCGCCTCTTTACTCGTGGCGTGTTCCGCTGGCGAGGGCTGGGGTGAGGCAAACTCCCGCTCCTCCGGGCGTTCATCGCCGGGCTGTCGGGTAAAAGATTCTGTATTGCGAGCATTGCGCGTGGCTTTGGACTTCGCGTGGTCGCGACAAAGATTGACTGCAATCTGAAATAGCCACGTCGAGAAGCGAGCTTTGGCCTTTACTCTATCCAAGGCAAACCACGCCCTCACGAATACTTCTTGTGAGAGATCCCTCGCCGTTTCGTCGTTGGATACAGATCGGAAAATAAAACTGTGGATCGGAGCTTGGTATCGGAGAATCAAACGCTCGTAGGCCGATTCGTCGCCACCTTTAGCGCGCTCGGCCAGATCCCAGTCGGGCGGATCTTCGGCCTCAATCGGCCGCATGGCCAGAGTCGAGGTCATATAAAGCGTTCGCGGTGAGATTCAGAAGTTTTTGATATTGTTCAGGGGTCAAAACCTCCTTCATTTCAAATACATGGCCTATGGTGACTCTTTGAAGGGCACCCATATGAAGATGAATCTTTTCGATGGCGGCGTGCACACGCTCGGAGTCGCGACCATCTGCCAGTATCGCTTCCGCCAGTTCGCGGTTCGCGAGAGTCAGTTGCTGTTCCAGGTTGTTCCGTTCAGATCGGTAGCGTTTCTCGATGGGCACGAGGGCGAGATCCTGTTCTTCGGTAATATTGAGCTGGGTGTGAATCCAGTCGTGCGCATCCTGTGGCACAAATTTGTGCCAATTCGAGTAAAGCATGATGGAGAGGCACGCCGCGCTGGCAGCCACCAAACCCACAATTCCAAGTAGAATCAGCGCCGAGGAAGCTTTTTTCATGGAATCTTCGCCAGCAATCCCGACGGCGCGTTGGGAGCCATACTGGAAAAAACATTCAGATCCAACCCCCTGACAGCAGCCTGCGAGGATTCGGCAAAACTCATGGTAAGGGGAGCGACCGCCCCGACGGCTATCGCGATAGAGAAGGCGAGGGCCACTGTTTGCGGACGGAGCCACGCATGAAGAAGCTCGGCAAACCAAGAGTGAGATTCCGCCGCGTGGGATTTTCGAAGGCGAATCTCCCGCAGCACATTCCCCGCAAAGGAAGAGGGAAGTTCAGGTGTCTTTCGACGGCAAATTCCCGTGAGCAGTTTTTCGAGTTCGGAGTCGTTCATGAGCGATGGAACGAGAAACTACCAGAAATCCCTCAGATGTGAGGGAAAATCTCAATTGGCTCGTTCAACTGGCCATGAAAGTTCTTCTTGTCGCTCTCTCATCGGTGGTTGCCTCGATAACATTGTCCCTGGCTGGGACCGACAAGTCACATTCCCCCACGATCATCACCGAAGCCGGAACTCCCTCTTTGAATCTAAAAAACGTGCATATCGATCTCCGTGACGGGAAAATTCGCGGAACTGCCTATGTGAGTTTTGGGTATGCAGCGCCGAAATCTGCCCACATCCATGCTTATGGTACGGATTCCAAAGGGTCATTGGTTGCGGAGGGCTGTGACAGTCTCAGTGGAAATTTGCTAGCTCCTCATCCTCGGCTCGCCGGAAAAGGAAGGGATCTATTCGGACTTGAACTCAAAGGTTCATCCGAGGACATCCGCACTATCCGTGTTGTCAGTCACCTTGGCCGCTCTGACTGCTCGGGGTGAAAGATAGCCGCGCCGGGCGTGAAATTAGCAGTTTCTCTCGTCCCGCGCCAATTCCGCCGAAGAAAAATAAAAAAGGCCATTGACCTTGTATCTATATACAACCCCTATCGTCTTACCATGATCATGGAAAATCGACTCACAAGAGGCCTGCTGGCTCGGCATGCAAACGTGCATGCAGAGACCATCCGCTTTTACGAACAAAAAGGTTTACTGGCTCCTCCTACCCGAAGCGCCGCCAACTATCGCGAGTATTCTTCTGAAGTAGTTTCACGTGTGCGCTTCATTAAGCGTGCTCAGGAACTTGGCTTCACCTTGGCGGAAATTTCGGACCTCCTCGCGCTGCGGGCCGAACCCAAAGGCGGAAATGTCCGGGTGAAGCAACTCGCGAATGAGAAGCTTTCGATAATTAAAAAAAAGATCCGTGATCTCCAAAGCATGAAACGTGCCCTCGCCGAGCTGGCCGAAGCGTGTGATGGGCAAGGGTCGGTCGCCAACTGCCCGATCATCGCGGCCATGGAGGGGGACCTATGAGCCACCACGATTGTTGCTCACATAAACCCGAGTCCGCCGGTGCGCCGACTGCGGCGAATCCATCGGGAAGCCATCACCGCGACGACACCATTCAACCTACCAAGGAGTGGTTCTGCCCGATGTGTCCAGGCGTGGAATCGGATAAACCGGGCGCGTGCCCGAAATGTGGAATGGCGCTGGAGCGAAATCCGACATTTCAGCGACCGGCCAAGACGATTTACACGTGTCCAATGCACCCGGAGGTGCGGCAGGATAGTCCGGGAAGTTGCCCAATTTGTGGCATGGCCCTTGAGGCAGTCGCCGTGGCAAACGCGGGCGAGGAAGATCATTCAGAACTTCATGATATGACACGGCGGTTTTGGATTGGAGCCGCTCTTACTGTGCCAGTGGTTGTGCTTGCCATGGGGGCTCACCTTCCCGGTATGAGCGCCATCTCTGGGAACGTCTCGGCGTGGATTCAATTTCTGCTTGCTACGCCAGTCGTGCTTTGGGCGGGATGGCCATTTTTTGAGCGGGGTGCTCGGTCGCTCGTGAGCCGCCATTTGAATATGTTCACCCTGATCGCGCTGGGCACCGGGGCGGCCTACCTTTTCAGCCTATTCGTGCTATTCGTTCCCGATGTCTTGCCGCACACTCTGCGTCACGGGGGGAACTCTTCCCGTGTATTTCGAAGCGGCAGCCGCGATCATCACGCTTGTGCTGCTTGGTCAGGTGCTGGAACTCCGCGCCCGCGCAGGAACGGGTGAAGCTATCAGAACTCTGCTTGGACTTGCGCCAACGACCGCGCACAGACTGCGTGACGGCATAGAAGAGGATGTGCCTCTCGACGTGGTGGCTGCCGGTGATCAGCTTCGCGTCAAGCCCGGCGAAAAGATTCCCGTCGATGGCTTGGTCGTCGAAGGTCGTAGCACGGTAGATGAGTCCATGCTCACAGGCGAGCCCGTGCCGGTCGAAAAAACGGTCGGCGAAAAAGTCGTGGCTGGCACCCTGAACGGAACGGGGAGTTTTGTCATGAAGGCCGAGCGGGTCGGGGCAGAGACAATGCTTGCTCAAATCGTCCAAATGGTCGCCCAAGCGCAACGTAGCCGTGCGCCGATCCAGCGTTTGGCCGACGTGGTTTCCGCGTGGTTTGTCCC
>JBGSPC010000080.1:0-5395 GCA_041738805.1 Terrimicrobiaceae bacterium
GTTGGAAGAACATTTCGGTGCCCACCGCCCGGTCAATTTCGGTATTGGGGGCGACTGGGTGCAGAACGTGCGCTGGCGGGTTCAGAACAGCAGCCTCGACCGGGTGGCCGTGCGGGTAGTGGTTCTATTAATCGGCACCAACAACCTGTCCAATGGTTTTACAGAGGCGGAAGTTGCCAGCGGGATTGACTTGTTGCTTGCTTCGCTTTGGGAGAAAGCGCCCAATGCCAAAGTGCTCCTGCTTGGAGTCCTTCCCCGGGGCGCCGCAATCAATGATCCGATCCATGCGCGAATTGCCGATTTGAACAAGAGGCTGAGTGCTCTTGCCGCATCCCATGCCGGAAAGGTGACATTCCTCGATGTGGGACCCGCCCTGGTCGAGCCGGACGGCAGCATCAGCAAAGAGGTCATGCCCGACCGATTGCATGTCGCGCAACCCGGCTACGATCGCTGGCTGGCGAAAATGAAGCCCGTCCTGGAGTCCATGTTGGCAAACGCGGACCCTTACCCATGAAATCCGTGTCAAAAAATTCAGGATTCCCCGAGGCGATGCAGAGCGTGATGCTGGCTGCATTGAAGAATGGGCGGGGTCGGCGAACCCGCCCTACCGATGGGACTGTAAGGCTGTTCTCCAATGAGGGCTCCGTTCTGCCTCATTTTGCACAGCAAAATTTTCTAATCCGGCGGCGACGGCACTCGTTTCTTACCCGGTCTCGTTGCCCACAACCCCACGCTTGGCCCCGGCTCCCGCCGGATTAGCATGAAACCACAAAACGAAATACACAGCACACCGAACGAGAGCAGGAGCTGCCAATCCCTCTTCAACCTCAAGGGCCGGGTCGCCATTGTCACTGGAGGCGCCGGGTGGCTTGGGCAATCCATCTGCGAAGCCCTCGCTGAATCAGGAGCGTGCATTGCGGTGGTCGACATGGACGCCGAAAGACTCGAAGCTTTCGTCTGCTCGCTGAGGGAACGCGGGTTTGAAGCTATAGGGAAGTGCACCGATGCCATGGACGAAGGCTGCATTCAGAAACTCGTCGATGAGGTGGCTGCCGAATTCCAGCGGCTCGATATCCTTGTTAACTGCGCCCACCGTGGCAGCCGTTGCATTCTTGACGAAGTATCGTTCGAAACGATGCAGAGAGGATTCGAAACAGCCTCAGCCTATACGGTCACCGCAAAATATGCAGCGACGCACATGCGCAAGCTCGGTGCCGGCAGCATAATTAATATAGGAAGCATGTATGGCTCGGTCACCGGATACCCCGAAGTGTATGAAGGGCTCTATGATCCCAATCCGTTGAATTACCAGGCCTGCAAGGCCGCGATCGCGCAGGTTACCCGCCATCTCGCCGTTTACTATGCAAAAGATGGAATCCGGGTCAACACACTCAGTCCGGGCCCCGTTCCAAACCCTGCCACCCGTGACTATGCAAATGATGTCTCCAAGTATAACGAATTCGTTCGGCGACTGGAAAACAGCACCCCGATGGGCCGTGTCGGACGACCGGAGGATTTCAAAGGCCCCATCGCCTTTTTGGCATCCGATGCTTCCAGTTTCGTGACTGGGCAGAATCTGTTGGTCGATGGCGGGTGGACGGTTTGGTAGGCGGCCGTCCTGCCAGAATGCAGGCCGGGAGTTTCAAATCGGAGCCGCAATCCGCCGGTCTGAGTTTTTCCTTCTCCCGGCGCAAATTGGGTTTTAGAATCTTGTTTCTATTCAATCGGAGATGACAGGATGGGGTTGATAGACTGGCTGATTGTCGGTGTATTCCTCGTGGTCATCGTGTGGATGGGGTTTTACACGATGAAGTATGTTCGCGGTGTGACGGACTTTCTCGCCTGCGGGCGTGTCTGCGGGCGCTATGTGCTCTGCGTCGAGGATCTCGCCAACGCACTGGGGGTCGTGACCCTCCTCGGCTACGTCGAGGCGCATTACAAGACGGGGTATCTTGTCGGGTTCTGGGGAGCGGTTACGATTCCGATCGGGATGTTCCTTTCCCTGACCGGATTCGTCACCTACCGGTTCCGGCAGACCAAGTCGATGTCGTTCGGGCAGTTCATCGAGATGCGCTACAGCCGCAGCCTGCGCATTTTCGCATCCACCCTGCGCGCAATTGCCGACATGTTGGCAAATATGATCCTGCCTGCCCTCGCCGGCCGCTTCTTTATTTACTTTCTCGATCTCCCCCTCACCTTCCCGCTTTTCGGTTTCCAGATCTCCACGTTTGTGGTGGTCATGTTGATTTGTCTTTCGCTCGCCATTTTCATGATCCTTGCAGGGGGAAGCATTACGATGGTCATCACCGACACGGTGCAAGGTCTGATCGCCTACCCGGTCCTGGCGATTTTCGTCTTTTTCCTTTTGCAACAATTCTCGTGGAACAACGAAATCATGCCGGTGATGTTCGACCGCGCTCCGGGGGAGAGCTTTATCAACCCCTACGATGTCGAGAATCTACGGGACTTCAATCTCTTCATGGTCTTTGTCGGGATCTTTACCATGTTTCTCAACCGGGGCATCGGAGCTGGCGCCGGGGGAGGCGGAAACGCCGCGAAGAGTCCCCACGAACAGAAAATGGCGGGCATTCTCGGCTCGTGGCGCGGCGGATTCTCGACGATACTGTTTCTCCTCATCGGGGTCAGCGTGATTGTCTTCATGAATCACAGGAACTTTGCGGAGAAAGCCACCGAAAGCCGCCGCGACCTTTCCGAAAAAATCGTTTCCGAAATCATCTCCGATCCACAAATCAGGGAGGAAATCATCGCAAAACACAAAGCCATTCCGCCGCACAATCACACGATCGGCGTCGATGCTCCCCTTTCCCAGAGCAAGAACCTGGATACCCCGTACATCGATACGGTGATCGAGACCTCCAAGGCCCATCCCGACGCGAACCTCCAAGGCAAAGTCCAGGAATTCCGCACCATTTTCCACCAGCAGATGCTGCCTTCTGTCATGCGCAAGATCTTGCCTCCCGGGCTGATGGGTCTGTTCTGCCTTCTGATCATCCTGATGATCATCTCCACCGACAACGGACGCATCTTCAGCTCCTCACTCACACTGTCCCAAGACCTTTTTCTCCCCCTGATCAAAAGGCCCCTTACGCCCGCTCAACACATCCGGATGATCCGCTGGGTCACCGTCGGCGTTGGAGTGATTTTCTTTTGCGGCTCGCTGTTCATGTCGCAGGTGGATTTCGTCATCTTGTTCATCAGGATCATGTATGGCATTTGGGCGGCCGGCGCGGGAGCGGTCGTTCTGGGCGGGCTCTATACGCGGTTCGGGACGTCGCAGGGCGCATGGGCGGCTCTGATCACCGGCTCTGGAATCATGATCGGCGGTATTCTCATCCAGAGAAGCTGGGCAACGCTCGTCTATCCCTGGCTTGACAGCAGGAATTGGGTCAATCCTGTGGGCGGATTCCTCCAAACCGTGTCCTCGCCCTTCCATCCATGGGTCGTCTGGGAAATGGACCCGCACAAATTTCCAATCAACTCCATTGAGATCAGCTTTGTGGCCATGATTTTGAGCGTGGCGGCTTATGTGCTTGTCTCCCTCCTAACATGCCGCGAGCCGTTCAATCTCGACCGGATGCTCCACCGCGGAAAATACAACATCGACGGCTTTGTCGAGAGCAACCGCACCTGGACATGGAAAAACTTTTTTAACAGGCTCATCGGCATTACCAACGAATATACACGCGGTGACAAATTGATTACCTGGAGTGTCTTCCTGCATTCCTTCGTGCTTGGATTTTGCGTCTTTTTGATCATCGTGACATGGAATCTGTTTCAGAGATGGCCCGATCAATGGTGGGGCAATTACTTCTTCATCTTTTCATTGGCGATTCCCGGAGTTCTCGCGGTTGTAACAACAATCTGGTTTTTCATCGGGGGAGTGATTGACCTCAGGCGGATGTTCCGTGACCTCGAGGCCCGCACGGTGAATGTCCTTGATGACGGCAGGGTCGAGGGGAACATATCGGTTGCAGACAAAGCCGTGCTGGAGGAGATCGATAAGGAAAGCGACGGCCCGAAAATTTCAAAATAAGGGTTACCATGCGTCCGAGCGGAAGGGCATGGCCGGGAGTCCGTGCCGGTTCATCAGGATCGCGTTTTCCGGATTGCCTGCCCAAGCATAGCGCACGGCTACCGGATTGGGAACCTTGGCACTGGAAACAATCACCTCATCACCCTCGATTTTTGCCTCTGCCCAGAAAAACTTTTTGTCGTGCCCGGCAACAGCAAACCCCTGAATGGGCCCGGCAGCTCTGGGAGACAGGCCCTCGGCGTGATCCAAGGTAATGCGAATGCGATTCCCTTCGATTTTCAGCGAGCGAAAAACCGGCCCTTGATGCGGAATCTTTTCCCCGTAGGCAACTCCGCGTGCCGTCAGTGCCAGGCGTTTGGCAAAGTCCTGCTTGTTTGGCGGATGCAGGTCATCGGCAACGCCGATATCAATGGTGACCGCGAGCCCGCAGTTTGGAACCTCTTTGGCCACCTCGGCCTGGGATTCCCTGAAAAATGCCCAGGGTGCAGGTTCGTCCGGGGCGGCGGGTGCAGTGCCCCGGTTGGGGAGTTGCACAATGAGGAATGGAAAATCTCCCAGGCCCCATTTCTGACGCCAATCCCGGATCATGAGAGGCAGCAGGCGCCGGTAGAGGGGGGCTCCACTGCTGTCGGATTCTCCCTGGTACCAGATGACTCCTTTGATGCCGAAGGGAATCAGAGGATGAATCATCGCATTAAAAGCGCCGGTCAGTGTCGCTCTGAGTGCGTCCGGATGCTGCGGTTCCCCCAGATAGGGAAACCTTTCCATCACCCGCACCTTCCAATCTCCCGCGAGCGCCAGCCTGTCGTCTGCATCCCGCAGGCCCAATGCCGACTGTCCAAACAGTTCCCGCCAGGTATTGTCGTATTGCCGGGCAAAACACCGGATGGCAAGAACCCCCTCACCCGCCCGAACCTGGGAACCGGGAATTCGATAGACCCACAGAGGCTTTGCCCGGCTGCCGGACACATACTCCGCCTTGTGGCCGTTTAAGAAGACGCCCAAAGCGGTTCCCTTTTTCAATGTCAGCAGAATATCAACATCCTTGCCGTCCCATGCATCCGGAATTTTCACAGGGCGCCGCAGTTCCATCGCGATGCTTTCCTGGGTTCCACCGGTTGGAGGCTCCACACCGGGCAGCGATTGCTCCAGCGGGGCCCAGCCCTGCAGGTCCTCCGTGGAAAGCATCCAGGCGTCCGCCGGAGCGTCCCGGACCTCCTTGGTCAAAATATTGGCGCGTTCTCCGGTGCGACGAAAAGCTTCCACTTGCCTGGCAACTTCCGGATCGGAGGCCAACGCGTCAAATTTGGCAAGCCTCTCCCGGCCGGAGTCATCGCTCTG
>JBGSPC010000081.1:0-9306 GCA_041738805.1 Terrimicrobiaceae bacterium
TGAAAATCGCGGCTCCGCCGCCATCAAACGACGACCAAAGCACCGCTTGCATCACGCCAGAAAATAAACTAAAAAAACCTCATCCGAAGTGGTGCACTTTGATGTGACCACAGGTGGTGCACTTTGATGTGACCGGCGAGACAGGGACGGGGAAAGAGTGAATTGCAGAACAAGCCGTTGCTCGCGACGGCTTATAGCCGCGCGAGAACGGCGACGTTGGGCAAACTCGGTATTTGCCGTTTCGCCATTTGAAAGACTTTCTCTCTGGCGGCGGCTTGTGCTGAGAAGTCCACAGGATTGCACATGGCGAGATCCATCAGAGCATCGTGCATTCCTCGCCTTTGGTCCTCGTAGAGTTCTCGGATTATCTCCTCGCGGAGTCGTTCCTTGATTTCGTCGATCGCGCGATTTCCGTTGTTGTAGGATGCGATTTCCCTGCGGTCGTATTCCAAGCTGGAGCCGATCACAAGTGTTGCCGTTACTCTCGTTCGCGGCCCATCGTCCTTGAATGAGAAGTTGATTTTTGATTTGAGTTCTTCGGGTTTCATAGAGTTGTAAAAAATGCCCAACGGCAAAGGGTGTATTGCTGCGGAGCCAGCAAATACACCCATGGTTGAACAAGCCCGGCTTGTACGAGGAGTAGGGTATTAGTCCCTCCTAAAGGCGCTTATGTTTTGAGCGAAGGGCGCTTTGTTGTCAGCCTAGTGGCCCCAACGCGTCCACTCCACAGATGGTGCCAACAACGAGTGCGCCGACAATGGTCGCATAGGCGGCCAAGCCTTGCTGGCGGGCTTGCTTTTCGCGATGAACACCTGGATCTTTCGCACTTAGTAAACGACAAACGACCCCATCGCCGAAGTTCCCGACATGAACCCCGTAAAGGAGTTCTGTTTTTGGAAAATGAGGCCACGGCAGGAAACCTTCTTCTTCGCGTACTTGTCCTCATAGGTGAAGGACACCAAGCCTGTCGACAAATTCACACTCCCCCGAATCAGCTGGTAGGCTTTCTGGCCCGGAGGCGGGGCTTTCTCTATAAGTGCCGCCTTGGCACCCTTGACGCTTAGCGATGCCTCAAGAGTCATCGGTATCGTGATGGAGTCACCTCCGGAAAGCTCGACGAAAAGGGGCCACGGTCCGGTCCCTGCCAGACCTGCCAGCGGGGGGTGCAGCAGTGGATTGTGCAGGCATCCCAGCGACGTCACGTCCGTATCAAAACCTTCCTTGTGCAACTTCGACTTCGCATTTGCCGGTTTCACCCAGCGGAGCTTCCCATCAATGTCGCTCACTTCCGGCACGTCACGGATCTGAAGCATGCCGGAGAGACTGCCCTTCTTGGAATAGAGCGGCACCTGGAGTGGAATTCGCCCGGCCGGAGTCACACTCGATGAGGCAGTAAAGGTTGTGCCGTCTCCCAATACGCCGGCAATAGTCACCTTGCCCTTTACGTCGATCACTATGGAGGCAAACCCCTCGCCGGTCGGAAGGTGCGGAGCGCCATTAGCCCGTTGCGGCAGGATCAAACTATACCTCCCCGCGAAGGGACACGGATTCCCTTCCGCCATCCAGTTCACTGCCTTCTGGGCGGTGAAACTGCCGCTTTCCCCAGCATCATCGAAAATCGTACCCACCACCTCCACTCCGCCACTGGTGACCTCCGTCTGCATTTGCAAAAGTAATGTCGCCGTGGTCCCGTCTTTCGCTGTCAGGGAAGTGGAAAACTTGCCGCCTTCATTGAACGTACCGCGTACCGGCACCGGTTTGCCGCCGACGATTGCTTTGCCGGAAACCTCGCCCTTGGTGGATACAGAAAGACTGGAAAGGCTTCCTGCCAGGTCGGCGGTGCCCACCTCCGTTTCCACCACGCCCGCATACACACCACTGCTGTTCTGGCCGGGCACACCCAGTCCTCGCTCAGCCTTCGCGGCCGGTTCCTGGATTTCCTCCAGCCCTGTGAGCTCAAGCGATTCCGGCTGCGGCAGAGCGTCGGGGCTGTCCGGCCCGCCCAGATCCAGATTGCGCACCCAGCCTTCGATGAAGGTGTCAGAAAATTCACCTTTGAAGATGCTCAAATTGATTACATGTCCCTCCGGCACATCGAAGCTCACACTCTGCCAGCCCGTCACACCGCTCAGTTCGGCGATGGGTGTTGGCGCGTTGCCCTCGTCATACTGCACTGTCAAATCCTGCGTGAACACCATCATCACGTCTTCGCTGGTGCCGGACATTTTCCAGTCGTAGGACACCGTGCGTGGTCCCTTCGCATTCGGTGCCGTCAGCACGGCATGGGCAACCATACCATTTGCCGGCCCCGCCTTGAACGACGGTCTTCCATTTGTGCTGAACTCCGGTGCCAATTCCCAAAACAGGGGCACCCCCGTTGAGAAGTCCGCCATGCCCGAAGTGCCGATGCGGTTCCCAAACGCCGTCTGGTACTCCTTGAAGGTGTCACCAGGCGCTACCGGCTTGATGTCCGTGTCCGCTATCCCCACCCAGTACACATCAGACTTCTGCACCCTCTTGATGTGGTTGGAGTTCGCCAGTTGATCCGGTTCGACATGAAAGGTCTCAGGCCGTTCGATGAGATTATCCGCGAGGATGCTAAAGCGCACCACCCCCGAGGTCGATCCCGCAGGGATGGTTGTCGAGGTCACATTCTCCTGACGGTAGTCCACCAAGCGGGTCGCCCCGCCTTGTGGAAAGCTGAACGTGCGAAAATGGAGCGTTAACGGCGTGTACCTCAGTGGCTTGCTCAGCTCATACCCGATCTCGATCAGCACGTCGCTGCTCTCCTCTATCGACACATGGCCGGACTCCACGAACGTCAGCGTCGGTTTTTCAAACAATCCCAGGTCGATATTCTCAAACGATTCATCTCCCACTGGCACAATCAACCCGCTATCCTGCGTCAGAGGCCCACTGGTGGGTGAACCGATCAATGACGAAGCGAACTCCGCATCGCAATCAACCGTCGTATTTCCCCCGATGTACGGCCTCGCCACATGGTACTCCTCGCCAAAGCGCCAGCGCACCCGGTAGCCCGCTGGACTCGGCGGCACATCATAGAATGCGTAGTTGCCATCCGCGTCCGTCGTCGCGCGTGCGATCGGTTGCTTGTTCGCCCCCACATCGATCAACACCACTTCGATCCCCGGCAGGCCCGGCTCCCCGTCATCGACATCATTGACTGTGATCTCCTCCCACACTCTGCCACGAATCGACGCTCCACCGTCTGGCAACTCCGATCCCACAATGTCCTCATCCCCTCCCACCTTTCGCCTCACCTTGACCACCTTGCTCGTGATGATGGTGTCTCCATTGCTGACCTTGACCAGATAGCGTCGGCTCATCTCATTAGTGTCCAGCAAGCCATAATGCGAATCACTGAAACCCAACAAGGGCCTGACAAGGCCTATGGGCTCCTCTTCGCCCGAGGGCAGAACCCGGAACCATTGCACCGCCAGCGGAACAGGGGCTGAGACCACATAGACGCTCAGCTCAAAGCCATCGTTGGGCAGCTGGCACACCACGTCTTGCGGCTCCAGTTGAAAGCGCAGCGTGCCCGCCGCCGCAGGTGCCACAACATCGTAGCGCCAGTTGGTGTATTCATGTTCGTGAGTTGAGAGAACCTGCAATCCGCGTGGAATGTTGTAGCCGATTGGCGGTGGGGTTTCATCCCAAGGACTCCAGTAATGTTCCACAAACCACACCCCCGTTGCGGCCGCAAGAAAGGCGTGCGCTTTCGGCGCTTTTCCGTCGATGATTTCACTGGCATCAGTGAAGGTATTGGTCACCGTCACCTTGCCCGTGTGATCCATCGACCCATTTGTCACCTCGAGCAATGTTCCAGTCTCAGTTTCACCACCCTGGTAAGTTCGAGTGAATGGCCCCAGGCCCTTCCACATCATCACCCGCACGGAGGCCGCCTCAGTGATCGGGCATAAACCGCACCACAGGAAAATCAGCAGTATAGGCCGACAGATTGCAAGGAAGGGGTTGGGGGGGTGTTTCATTGTGTGGGGGACTCGGGTACGTAATGAATTATTTCAGAACGAGTACCTGGCGGCCTCTGCGCGATTACCGCAATGATTCCTCCAGGTCAATTATATTGAGCACGTAATCTGTGCGAGAATCCCAAAGGAGTGATACCAAATATACAGCGGGATAGAACAAACCAAAAGGGGTCCGTCCTTTAAAATACACCTTTTCGGGACCACTTTTCTACTTCCTTGCGTTACCGGCACGGACCGCAATCCTCGTTTATAGTTCCCGGCCGTGACTTATCGCTTCGGCATCGGGAGTAACTTTGGAAATTCGTTCTTTGGAGCCAGTCCACGCATCCGTGCAGTCTGATTCACGACATTGGCTCCCTCCGGGGCGCGACCCGCGTTTATTGCCCGCCGCCACACCTCCTCTTTTCGCTCGTTTCTCACCCCTCATGCAGCCATCATGAGTCGGGGAAGAAGTTTCTTGCAGCCCCGCCTCAACGGTATAGAATATATACCGGATGGAGTTTGAGTATGATCCAGTCAAGAGCCAGCATAATAAAGACAAGCATGGCATCGACTTCCTTGAGGCCCAAGCCCTCTGGGACGACGAGGATCGCTTGGTCATCCCTGCTCGCAGCGATACTGAGGAGCGACATGCGCTACTTGCGTGCTCAAACAACAAGACATGGGTCGCCTTCTGCACATTACGAGGGCACGCAATACGGATTTTTTCAGTGAGGCGAGCACGCGATAAGGAGGAGCAGCTATATGACAGCGGAAGAATTGGATAAGCTTTTCGACGAAGGCAAGGAAGACATCCTTCCCTATCTCGATTTGGCAAAGGCGGTCAGACCGGGGCATCAGGCAAAACGTGTTAATGTTGATTTCCCAGCGTGGATGATCACTAAGCTCGATTTTGAAGCTGATCGCCTGGGCGTGCCCAGGCAATCACTCATCAAGGTTTGGATCGCCGAACGACTTGCTGGATCCCGAAAGCTGAAAATCAGGCGAACGAAAAAGGGCTAGCTTCGACCGCAGCGTCGAAAGCCAGCCATTGTTGAACAATGCCCTGATGCGCTCCGCGGCAACTTAAAAACGCAAAGCCAATTTCGTAGAGCCTGCAAATCAGGATTCACACCATGCCATACGTCAACGTCAAAATTACCAAGGGACCCGTTACCAAAGCGCAGAAGCAGGCGCTCGTCCACGACATCACCACAAGCCTCGTCACCCACCTCGGCAAGAAGCCGGAACACATCCATATCGTCATCGATGAGATTGACCCTGAGAACTGGGGTTTTTCCGGGATACTGACCACTGAATACTCGCCGAAGCCGAAAGAGCAGACTGCCGATCTTCCGCTTACCACAGATTACGTTCTCCCACGACTTCTGAAATCCGCCCCGAAGAAGAAGGTGAAGCTGCATCACTTCCTCTCTGCGATGTATCAGTTTGACGCAAAGGTTACGGCACAGGAGATCGACAAGCTGATTGCACGCTTGCAGAAAGAGAAGCATTTGTCCATTGATGCGGCCGGTAAGGTGACCTACCGGGCTCTCTGAAGTTAAAAGGAATTGGATCCACGTCCCTACCGGGTGGCGTCGCAAAATTTAAGCCCTTGAGCCGGGGAGGCTCACCGCAGAGAATGCGGTGATCTCAAGTGGATTTTCTGTGGAGCTCCGGGTTCCAGTGCGCGAATCCGTCAGTGGTTCACACGGGGGAGGCGACGGTTCCCACGCTGTGGAATGTGGCATCTTTGGGAAGGATGACACGGTCGCAGAAATCGCCGAACCCCTCTCCGGGTTCCCGTTCGAGGGCGTAGCGCTTGATGACCGGTGTGAGCATGGCCACCGCATCTTCAATTGTGATGGTGGCCGCGGCGAGTCGGTTGAGCCGGGTGCCATTGTGGCTGGCACCGAGGTAGAGGGCATATTTGTTCGGAGCTTTGCCCACCAGGGCGATCTCCCCAAGGTAGGGGCGGGCGCATCCGTTCGGGCAGCCGGTAACCCGGATGCTGATCGCGTCATCACGGAGTCCGGCCTCATCCAATACCTCTTCGAATTTGGAAAGAATGGCGGGGAGCGCCCGCTCGCTTTCTGCCAGTGCGAGGCCGCAGGTCGGCAGCGCGACACAGGAAAGGGCATTGAGCCGGAGCCCGGAATGGCGGGCCCCATCCGTGATGCCATGCTTGGCGAGAACGGCTTCGATCACCGGCTTCTGCGCGGATGAAACACCTGAGATGGTGAGATTCTGTGACGGTGTGAGCCGGAAATCGCCGGTATGAATGCCTGCAATCTCACGCAGGGCGGACTTCAACGGGTGTCCCGGGACGTCCTTAATGCGTCCGCTGAGAATATGAAGTCCGTAGAACCAGGTGCCGTCCGCGCATTCATGCCAGCCGATTGGATCCGAGATCGTGGTGAAATGGAACGGGCGTGCGGGAGCAAAGGTGACGCCGGAGCGTTTCTCCACCTCGGCTTTGAACCATTCAACCCCTTTGTCCTCAATGGTGTATTTGAGACGGGCGTGCTTGCGGTTTGTGCGGTCGCCAAAGTCCCGTTGGGTTTCCAGAACCGCCTTGGCGATCTCGTTGACCTTGTCTGCGGGAATGAACCCCAAGACGTCGGCGAGGCGGGGGAATGTCTGGGCATTGCCATGGCTCATGCCGAGCCCGCCTCCGGCGGTGACGTTGTATCCAGCCAGCGTTCCGTTTTCTTCGATCGCGATGAAGCCGAGGTCCTGGGAAAAAACATCCACATCGTTCGATGGGGGGAGTACAAAGCCCACCTTAAACTTCCGGGGAAGGTAGGTGGCCCCATACATCGGCTCGCTCTCCGGCTCACCGCCCGCGACGAGTTCCTCGTCGAGGAAGATCTCGTGATAGGCGTGGGTTCTTGGCAGCGCAAACCGGCTCCATGCGCTGGCATCATCGTAGACCCGCTGGAGCAGGGCGGAGCGCTCGGGGTTTGGAGGCGCCATGACGTTCCGGTTCACGTCCCCGCAGGCCGCGATGGAATCCAACAGAACACTGTGCATGCCTTTGACGAGGGGTTTGACATTCCCTTTCAGCACTCCGTGAAACTGGAAGGTCTGTCGGGTGGTGATGCGCAGTGAAGGAGACGCCATCTCCTCCGAAATGCTGTCCAGCACAAGCCACTGTTGTGCCGATGCCCGGCCGCCCGGGAGCCGGACCCTGACCATGAACCCGAAAGCCTTTTCCTTGCCCTCTTTTTTCAGTGCATTCCGCAGGTCCCGGTCGTCCTGGATATACATGCCATGGAATTTGGCGAGCTGGTTGCTTTCCTCCGAGATCCCGCCGGTGGATGAATCCGCGAGCTCGGCTGCGATATTGCCGCGCAAAAATCGGGATCCGCTTTTCAGGGGTTCATTCGCGCTAAGCGGCTTGGCTTCGGTGGATTCAGGACTCATAGGATTTGGTAAACGGGATTCGATTGGCGGGCATTTTATGGGAGTCCGCCGATCCCACAAGCATCATCTGAAAAAACCCCCGCCGCAAGCACAGCCAGGCAGCCCGCCGTGAACAGAGATAGACTGATGTGCACTTCTCACCGGCACATATGCTGCGCTTTCCGGTTCCAGGGTTTGGCAAATCCACACAACATCCGCTACCATCTGCGTTTCCAAGAGCCAGTCCAACGTGGTTTGGGCTTGTTCGCGAATGCCCGGTTTTCTACAAATCAACAAGGGATCAAACCGGCGATGTATATACCGAAAGCAAACCAAATCTCCGATTCCGGGACAATCGCCGAATTCCTCGAAAGCCATGGCTTAACGGTGCAGGGTGTGGCGAAGGCGAGGTGCAGCTCCTTCGGATCCTCACGCTTGAGGTTAGCCTAAACCAATGACTTTCACTTGCAATCAACGAATCGCTCTGGGAATAGTTCCGCCTGCGCTGTTTGGACTTGCTGGCTGCTACCTGGCCGTGAAGGTATTTGACTCGTATGGCTGGGCGCTCTTTTTGGGATTGCCCGTTCTAGTCTCATTTTTAGCTTCACTCACCTATCGCAGTACCGGGCCTTCCACATGGGTTGCAAGTTATGGAGTTGCACTTTTGTCGATTTTACTTCTTGGTTCTCTGATCCTTGTCTTTGCGATTGATGGATTTATTTGCCTTCTCATGGCGTTGCCGCTTGCGGTTATTTTGGCATTCCCCGGCGCTTTGATTGGCCACCTTCTCGGTGGCAGATTATCACAAGGCACTTCGAAATCCGTTCCTTTGATTCTGATCGTGCTGTTTCCATTTTTGGTGGCATTCGAAGGGAAGCGACCTATCACGCCACCTTTACACAAAGTGACTACACGGATTGAAGTAAACGCACCGATTCAGGTTGTCTGGGATCAGGTTATTGCGTTTGACAGGATCGAAGCGCCTCCAAGAGGAATTTTTCGCTTTGGCATAGCTTATCCGATTGAGGCGAAAATTGAGGGAACGGGGATTGGGGCTATTCGACACTGCATATTTTCAACCGGCCCGTTCATCGAGCCAATAACTCGCTGGGATGAGCCCCATGCCCTTGAGTTTGACGTTACATCAAACCCACCGCCAATGGAGGAATTTTCTCCCTTGGGTCCTATTGATACGCCTCATCTCCATGACACGTTCACGTCTGAACGGGGCCGATTCCATTTGTATGAAGACGATGGCAAGACAATTCTGGTGGGAACTACCTGGTATAGGCAGTCCATCTCCCCGGACTTTTACTGGCACAGACTTTCGGATCATCTCATCCATCTCATTCACCTCCGTGTTCTGGAGCACATAAAACACAAATCGGAAAAGTGATCAGAAGAAAATCCTCGAGTTGCGCGGCAAGATTCAATGGCATGGCGACCTTGATTTGATGCGCAAAAGCCGAATCTAATGATCCTGGTAGATACAGGCGTCTGGATCGATTTCCTCGCCGGACGAACGACACCAGAGGTTCGTGTGGTAATCTCTCTCTTGGAAGAGAAAGAGACTATTTCCTACACCGGACAAGTTCTACAAGAGCTGATGCAAGGTTGCTCCGACGAGTCTGATGCAAAAACAATTGAGGTGCATTTTGAGCCGTTTATCGAACTCTTTCCCAACAGATCATCATACATCCTGGCAGCTAAGATCTTTCGAGATTGCAGAACACATGGATTCACAATTCGAAGCTCCGTTGACTGCTTGATTGCCGCATGCGCACTTGAGAATGATTGTCAGGTTCATCATAGAGAAAGGGATTTTGGATTTATTGAGAAGGTTTGCGGGCTTAAGATTCTTCAAAATCAAGCCTGCCCCGGCGGGAAACGCGTGTTGCGCCAATGAAAAATG
>JBGSPC010000085.1:0-16072 GCA_041738805.1 Terrimicrobiaceae bacterium
ACCAGAAAGTCTCGCCGCGATTTCCCAAGCAACGACATATTTAGAGCGGTCTGAAAGCCTTCTTGATCTTTTGAAGGTGGAGCAGAGTATTGCACCTCCGGAAGTTGCTACTCAACAACCAACTGCAAATGTACTCGTCGCACGGGCAGACTTGATTGCTAACCGTCTGGAGAGCGCTGCAAATGAGTTGGAACAGACCCTCTTTTCCCAATGGGTTGTCGATGCTGAGATTGAGAATCTTGAAATCACAGCAGCTAAAGACCAAAGGCTTGCCGAGCAAAGCGTCATTGAGCAACGCCAGATCCTGTTTTCGGCAATAAGGGACTGTTTGGCATTTATCTTTTCCGCGTGTTTTGCCGCCTTTCTAATTGTTGTAATAGCCGACATCATCAGAGCATTTCTCAATCTTTCTAACAATTCAGATATCATGGCTTTCGCATATGAATCTGCAGTGCCCCATGAAACTTTCCAACCGGATGAGTCCCAAGTAGCAGAATAGGGACAGTTTCTTCGAAGCGCTTAAGGGGGAAAAAACCACGTATCAGATTCCGGCGGAATTCGAGATCCATCCGACGCAGGTCTCGGAAGGGACGCTGTCGCTCATGGAGGGGCGCTGCCACCGGGCAACAGCGGGAACAAGATAATCGATGCTCCGCAACGGCGACACCTCGCGCACAGGCACCCTCTGGGCGAAGTCCTAAAGTGGCCTGTTTCTGTTGGACAAGGGTCCGACTGAACTTGATAGAATTAAAGTGGAGGCTATCAGAGCACTACATGAACATATATTCCCGCATGGTGTGGGAGAGGTTTTCCAGTCAAAGTCTTCTCAAGGAGCCAGCCCTGAAATCACGCTTGTCCGTTTAAGTGGATCTCTGACCACTCGCGAATTCGTCGGTTCCGTGCCTTGAGGAAGTCAACTGCAGCCGCCCTATAGTCGAGGTGCGCATTAATGCTTTTAGGCACTGGCGACTACGTAAAGTCATCAAACGGGGAGAAAAACCTGACTGCTGTAAAATCGTCGGTCAGCAAATCTTAGAGAAGCCCTCAGCGACCGCACGCCCTGCGGCAAGGAGTTGCTGGATTTTCTCAGGCTGGGACATTGAGGAGGGTCGCATTGGGAGAAATGCCTACCGCATCCACCGGGTCCAAATCCGAGGTTGTGGGTCCGGTTTCACAAAAAGCCTCCGCAGGATTGAAAAGAGAGATCTCATGGCTTGGGATCAGTCGTGACTGCAAGCAGGAGACCCACCGGGGAAAACGAGGCCGTCGCGGAGCTGGACCTTATCCCTCTCGACAAGAAAGGTTAGGAGTTCTGGAAGGGACATGTTCTCAGCCGAGCAGGTGAAGAACCGTGCACCGGTGCCGAATTCGCCAGCCGCGATGTCTGTCAGAGTTGCGGCAGCAATGCCTTCCGGGTATTTGGCAACAAGTTCGATGATTTCATGTCCGTGGATCTGTTCTGTGGTCATGTCAGTAGTTTACCTGCCGCCCGGCGGTGCGGGACAGAACCAAATCTTCGCGTGAGGCTTCACGTGTCTTGCAAGCAGCATCTTCAGGTTTGGGCCTAGAGGACGCCGAATTAGATCACGCCGCAGATCTGAGCACCGGGTAGGAGGGAGGCTGCCAAGAGTGGAGCTTGGCTTACCCAAGCCGAAGCTGTATCGACACCCCGAAATGATCTGTCATCCACCGTTCTGGGAAGGGCGTGTCCGGCCATCTAACAGCAGGTTCTGGGATCCACTTGGAATCTATTCGTGCGCAGATGTGATCAATACAGGCGCATGGGGCTGAATCACGTCTGACCGGATCCTGCTCCCCTGCGGTGAGTGCAACGAGACCAGTCTTGAGAAAGGCAGCTTCGATGGCTGTGCGATTGGCCCGTGATCCGTAGTATTGCGGAGACTCACTCACCAAGGTCTGATTGAGGTCGCCGAGAAGAAAGAATTCGTCATCAGGGTTCTCTCTTTGAAGCCTCAACCAATCTTCGGACTGGACTGCAAGGGCCTCTTTGAATGCAACACCACCAGCGCTTGGATACCCTCGCCATGTGCTACCATTCCACGGGAGAACCGTTCCATAAACGATGAAAGGGGATCCGAAGTCAGGGGTTATGCGAACGGCGGCGGTCCTTTTTTTATCCGATGTAACGAGGGGCTCCACAGGGTGTCGGGACCAGATCGTTACCCATCGGCTCTCCGGTTGACTGTCGCCGTCACAGCCAGGAGCTGAAGAATGGGAAAAGGAATGACCAAGGGAAAAAGAGTCATGCACCTCTGTCAGCACCCACACATCCGCCTTCTCGCGATCCGTGTAGGAGCGAATTGCCCTACATCTGCGGGCAGATTTAGGCTGGTTCAGGTTCCAAGTAGCCAACTTCAGGGTTTTCATGGGGGTCAGCTTCGTGGCGCATTCTGTACAGGTAGGTTATTTCTACAGAGATAGGCGGCAAAGCTGCCCTTGAATATCGCGAAAAGTGGTATCACAACCCAAGAGCAGCCTTCTGTTTCCTAGTGTAGTAGTCAAGCAAACCGAGGGCGTTGGCGAGTTTGGGTAAACCATCAGAGTAGTGGATTTCGATAGCGTACACTCGCTCATCATCTTCTTCGATATCGTCTCCGGGGATTTCCTCATAATGAAAGACCTCGACGGTAACGGCAAAAATCGTACTGCCATAATGAATCTCAGCTGGGCCGGAGCAAATCTTGGTATCTAGCTCAGCGCGGATGGACTCCTCTGAAACACACCATGTATTGTCCGCCTGGAATCCCTCGGCACCGTGGTAAGCAATCGATTTGACTCCAGCGTGGATTCCATTTTGGTGAATCGAGAGAGTGCTCATATCGTTGGGATCGTTTTATCTCAGATTTCCCCCTGCGTCGATCATAGGATTCATTTTTCTAATGTGTGAGCTTGTGCCACGTAGGACAGTTTTTGACCGTGCAGGTCAGTTACTTTCTGTCACATGGAGAATAATGGTAGAAGAGGAAATGGTCGTCTTTTGTCCCAAGGAGATGCTGAGGCGCTGGAAGGATTCACCGACATGGGGATGCGAGATCTTGCACTGGCACTCGCGGGGGAGATCCTAAAAAAGCATCGTCCTCACCCTAAAGAGATCACTGAAGCGATTCGGGCAATCGGTGTTCACGCCTACAGAATGAAAGCTTGGAACTCCCGAGTTGCACGTATGGCAGACCGCTTGCCCAAACGATCCAAGCACGCGGTGAGAGAAGACTTGCTGACATTTTTTGCACTAAACTCTGACTATAAACGTGCAGTCAGCTTCATCTACGCACCCAGGACATTTTCCACGCATTCTCTCTTTCTTGCCTTTGACACCTATTTAAATTTGCGCCGCTTTTCAGAAGCCACGTCCTTTGCACGGAAATACATGAGGGATTTTTCGAATGGTGACTGTGATGCATTCGAATGTGAGGCTTCTGCGGTCGCGATGGGGATCGAGGGTGATCACCTTGGAGCGCTTCTACACCGCATAAATGCACCGGTGGAGCCCGCGATGGAGGCGACATTGATTCATGGAATTGTTGAGTCAACATGCGCACTTGTGGTCAGACACATTGCAGCCCGGATTGAAAAACTCCGTCGGTTGAGAAAAGAAGGGGTAATGGATCCCTTACAGCTGACAATTCCCGGGATCAATGACGCCCTGCAGGACGAGAGTGAAGGTCTCTGTCGGAAAATACAAACCAAGTTCACCCGCCTGATTCCCAAAGATCGCCAATTTCTTTACAAACTGGATCCGATTGAACCAGGGGACGATGGAGAGGGTGAAGAAACATTCAGTTCCTAGCGCTGCTTATTCTTATTCCCATAAATTTTTCTAGCAATCATTTGGGGGTGGGCACGCCATTGTCCTACTGCCTTGGTAGCTTTCCCCCATGAGCGATACGCCAGGATTTCGATTTAAGGACGGCAAGTTCTATGCTTTTTCAGAGGACAGTGTCATGATTCTTGAGGCGTGGCCCGCCTTGAAGGCGCTGCGCAAATACGATGAGAGTCCTGTCTGGGAGGATTTTGAACCCCGCTTCCGGGTCGTGAATCCCTACCGCCCGCAGAAGGTCAAAAAGCAGCCTCAGATGGAACTGGAATTTGATCATATTCCCGTCAAACCCTTGCTTGCCGATCAGCGCCGCAGGGCCTTCGATGGGTTTCGATTTTCCATGCCGAAGCAGGTGGCCTCAGCCGTTGAGAGATTCCAGAGCCGGCAGTGGGGGATCCTGCAACTCATGAACCTCTCAGATCGGGTCATAGAGTTGGCAAAGCTGAACCCGGCACTCGTCTTTGCCTTGGGTAACATCAATCCGTTCCGTGAAAAGTTCACCACCTTGCAGGGGGCAGCGGCTATTTCAAAAAGGCGACAACGCGACATCGCGGAAGCCATTGGGTTCCCAGGGACGGAGGCGACTGCGAAGATCCTCTCAAAGATTTATCCTGAATCCGTCGCAGTGGACCTGCTGCTCAGGCTCCGTCAGGCTCTGAAAAGAGAAGGCAGCTTGAAGCCGCTCTCGCACATGCAAAAACTCAATGCGGGAGTCCTCGCGCTTGCCACCAATCCCAACCTTCTAGAAGCGACCACACCCTCGCTTTTGGAGGAAGTCGCCGAGTCCGGGACGGAAAAATATCAGGCAAGGGCCTCGGAAATGTTACGCGATACCCTCGAAATGCTGGCAGCGACGGACCGGGCTGCTGGGAAGCCAAAAATCCAATCCCTTGCAAGGCTCCGTTCCATGCACACGGAGGTCAGCATGAAGTTCCTGACTCTGCACCCTGGCGGAAGGGGCGATTCTCGCCTGCCGACTGCCCCCCTGAGAGGAACTCGTGACATTGTACCACTCTTAACCACGGAAGCCCTGGTCGAGGAGGGAGAAGCCCAGGATAACTGTGTGGCCACTTACGCCGAACGCGTTCGGCGTCGAACCACCTTTATCTACCGCGTCCTCCGCCCGGAACGAGCCACGCTTTCCATTGTCAAAGGCGAGGATGGCGATTGGCGAATCGATCAACTGGAATGTTCTGGCAACAGGGAAGTCTCCGCAATAACCCGTCTTGCCGTCAAATCCTGGCTGGACCAATATGCTATCTCGGCATGAAAATGAAATACAAGCCGACCCTCTCAAAATCCAAAATCATCGCCTACCGGCTGAAGCCTTGCAACGTTTTGTATCCAAACACAATATCAAGATTCTGAATGTCGCCGGAGACTTATCTCCTACAAAAATCGCGGGCGATTCAATACTGCTCGCAGGAATTTATACCTGCGATTACCTTTCCTCGTGAAGGGGGCCACTTCCACCAATTCATGACCTTACGCATTTGCCTCCGAGATCCAGTCCCGGAGATCTTTACTGCTTCGCGCCACCTCGATGCAGCAGTGACAGCTCACCTTGCAGGCCAGAATCAACTCGCTGATGATCTGATACGAGTTGCTAACATGCCGGAAATCAGATCATGGACAGAATCTCTATGGGGCAGCGACAGCACCTACGCCATTTCTACAACTCTTTCTGACACCCCGCGTAGCCTTCCAAAAGACCAGCGAGTCAAGGTGCGTATGCCGAGCAAAGACGAGAAGCGGTTTTTACACGAAAGAGATGGCTTTCAGTGTAGATTCTGTGGAATACCGGTCATACGCAAAGAAATCCGTGAGAGGATCCAAGCAGTTTATCCGGACGCTCTGCCATGGGGGAAACGCAACATTGATCAGCACGCAGCATTCCAAGCAATGTGGCTGCAGTATGATCATATCCTTCCGCACGCACGGGGAGGCACAAACGCATTGGAGAATATCGTGATTACATGTGCGCCCTGTAACTACGCTCGAATGAATAACACTTTGGAGGAGGTTGGCTTACTGGATCCGCGAGGCCGTAAGCCAATCAGCTCCAGTTGGGACGGACTTGAGCGATTTAGATGATGTGCATGGCATTCCTACACTAAGTGCACGCAGACCAATCCACACCTGAACGTTGTCGCCGTTCCTCCTCACACCGCTAACTCCGGAGGTCCGGAGCATGCGACTAAATTTCGACAATAATCTATGCCTCATTCACCTAAAAATATCCCGCCCGAGCCACACTTCAGCGGCTACCTACTTTTTCTCTATCGCGTATTTATCGATTTACGCCTCCATACCAGGCAGCCTGAGAGGATGTCGAACCCGGAGTTGGTTGCAGTTGTGAATGACATACATGAGCTTGCAGACGCCCTGCATAACATTCCTCTATTTCTTGGCGGCATGGATGATTCTTTTACACCGCAGGAGATGGAGGAACTTTTTATACGAGGCTACGATCAGGGCGGCACCAGTTCTGAGAAAAAACTTTTTCAACTCTCTGGCCTCTTGAGAAGCTGCCTTGATGAAATACGAAACAAACACAATCCTTCGGTAAAGACATGAGGTGCCTCACTTGGAATCTTGAGTGGAAGCTCCCGACAAGTGGGGCCGGAGCAATAATCCGGGAGGAAATCGCTCAACGGAACCCGGATGTCATGTGCATTACAGAAGCGGTAATTTCAACCCTGCCACAGGGCCACCGAATTGAGGCCAACTTGGACTACGGATACGACCATGACGGAAGCCGAAGGAAGGTTATTCTCTGGAGCAGAAATCTTTGGGAGGACGTTGACACGATTGGCGCTGAGGAGATGCCAACAGGCAGATTTGCGTCGGCAGTGACGCAGGGTATTCGATTTATTGGCGTTTGCATCCCTTGGCGCGATGCTCACGTCAAAACAGGAAAGAAGAACAAGAAACCGTGGCAGGAGCACTTGGCCTATTGCGCTGGATTACAGGGAGTGATTGAGCGCTATTCCCGCGACCGCACACCGATCTGTGTTCTTGGGGACTTCAACCAGCGAATTGCTCGCCTCACACAGCCTGCCCATGTGTTTGATGCGCTTTTACAGGCGATACCATCGTCCTTTCGCATTATCACATCAGGATTGAAGGACTCCGAGGGAAAGAACGTAATTGATCACATTGTCATATCTGATGAGCTTCATTCAGAGATGACCACTACAATTCCACGCTTCGCCCCAGACGGAACCCGGCTCTCCGATCATGTTGGCATAGCGTCCACCATATCAAATAAACAGTGAACAGGGACCTGCAACCCAATATGTCGTGTCCATAGCCGTCACCTCGCCAGTGCAAAATTCATTTGCTCCTCTCGGCCCATTAAGTGTCGGTTGATATAAATGCCTCTTGTTACCTGTGAAAGGCACCGGGCATTTCCGGCTCGATTGCAGCTTTAATTGAGTGTATGCGTCCACCAATGGAAGAAGATCTCAGAATACTTTCCCAACAGGCCTATCACCGCTCTGACTGGGGGGATCGGGTCGTCAGGCGCTTCCATGCGGTTAAATCTCAGGTTCCCAAATCTATGGAGAGTGAGATCAACCATCTCTACCAGTGGTTTTTGGTCCCAATCACCCTGTGGCCATTCAATATTCAGGAGTTTCTGGAAGCCGTCATCGATCTGCTGGAACAGCGCAAAAAACCCAGTTCCGAAATGATGTTTCTGATGAGCCTGTTGCCGCCCGTTCCATCCGAGACTGCGATCCGGGTGACGGTCGAACATGAGAAGGACGTTCAAAACGGACGGTATGAGCACATGGTGGCAGCCTCTGCTTCAAAGTTCGCCGCCACAGAGCGGGCTCTCGCGAGAAACAAATCGTTCCAAGCCGACTGGAAGCAGATCACTAAACGGTTCAGCGTCTCTGACTTTGAAGACCATAAAGGGGTTATCCGCAGAAGCCAAATCCCTGAAAGAAATCTGCGGGGTGATTTTTCTTTGGAGTGGGGGAATGAAAAGCAGCAGTTCATCACAATTTTCGATGTGTTCTGCCTCAAGTGGAATCTCTACGGCATGCAAAACGGCAAGCCGCTCTTGCAAAAGCTTTCGGTCAATCTCACCCCCTTTGGAACGATGATCTTTATCCCCTCCTATTGGTCTCTGGACGCGAAACGGGATCTTCAGTGGAAACCAATCAATGCCCTTCACAAGGCAAGAGTTCCACACCGGCAGGGCAAGGTCCTCGCCGAAGGAGCGGAACAACGTCACCGCGATGCCACAAAGCTGAAAAAGCTGGACACCAAAGCCAAGGCCCTCGGCTTGAAGGGTGCGAAACGCCACGAATTCCTTTGCCTTGGACTCGGTTGGGATCTCCGCACCGATGCCAAAAGAATCTCCCGGCTCAGGAAGTTGACTGAAGGGATTTGATATCTGAATCCGGACAAGGAATGTCCCCATTTTCATCCTTCGATTTGAACGGCCCGGGGGAGCACAATGCATGGCATGAGTTCGAGCTCAGACGACCAGGGAGACCGCCCCGGAAAAAGACCCCCAGCCAAAAAGGTTCGAAATGTATCGGCGTATCTCCCGGAGACGATGCGGTCTCTTCCTCAGAGCCTTGACGCAGAGAAAGGAGTGCTGGGATCAATTCTGCTATCCCCCAATGCGGTTCTGGATGAATGCATCAAGCAGCACCTGACACCTAAATATTTCTACTATCCTGCGCACACTCTGCTTTTTGGCACGATTCTGGAGATGCACCAGGCCAAGCGTCCTATTGATTTTATCACGGTCACCCAATACCTGGAGGATGCCCATCAGTTGGAGGAGGCAGGAGGGGCTGCTGCGATCGCGGATTTGTTCACTTTCGTTCCCACCGCGAGCAACTACGCGTATTATTTAGAGATCCTGAGGGACAAACACCTGCTTCGGGAGGTGATCACGGTCTGCACCGGCTTTGCCGCCCGGGCCTATGATGAGCAGGGTGACGTTCCGCTTCTGCTGAACGATGTGGAGAGGAAGGTTCTCTCGATTGCCCAGGATCGGGTGAAAACGTCGCTGCCAACGATCAAGGAGCTTGCTGCTGGTGCCTTGGATTGCGTCGAGGAACTCTTCAAAAACCGTGGGGCCATCACCGGCTTGTCCACGGGATTCAAAGATTTGGACGATCTGACCAATGGACTCCAACCCGGGGAAATGTTTGTGGTCGCAGCTCGACCCTCCATGGGGAAAACCGCGTTGGCCATGAATATTGTCGAGCATGTCACGGTTGATGCCGGGAAAACGGTTGCAGTTTACAGTCTGGAAATGAGTGGTCAGCAGATCGCCTTGCGCATGTTGTGCTCGATTGCACGAGTAGGCATGCGGAGTATCCGTGATGGAATCATGAATCGGGCCGATGGGAACCGTCTCACGGGGGCCGCTGACCGACTCGCAAACTCGAAGCTTTTCATCGATGATACTCCCAGTCTCGGGGTCCTCGAATTTCAGGCCAGTGCCCGCCGTCTCCATGCGGAACACGGGCTCGACCTGATCGTCATTGATTATCTGCAGCTCATGCGCTCCCCATCCCGACGTGGTCAGGAGAACCGTCAGATTGAGGTGGCAGAAATTTCAGGGGGAATCAAGGCCCTGGCAAAAGAACTAAAGATGCCGGTCATTGTTCTGGCGCAGTTGAATCGTAACCCTGATGCACGCGCAGGGACAACCAAAGGGAAACCTCGTTTGAGCGATTTGCGGGAATCCGGCTCGATTGAACAGGATGCAGATCTGGTGGGCCTGCTTTGGCGGGAAGCCTATTACGCCAACGATGAAGAGGAAAAACGCGACTCTGCCGGGAAGGCCGAACTGAAAATCGAGAAGAACAGAAACGGCGAAACCGGATCGGTCCCATTAACCTTTCTGTCCCATGTGGCCCGTTTTGAGTCTTGGACACCAGAGAGCGGGAAGATCGGGGGTTAATTTCAGAGTATCCGACATGGTGAGATTTAACTTCGCAACAATTTCTTTGCCCTCTGCCGGCGAAACATCCTCATCGCTCATGCGAGGTAGAAACGTGTTTGCGACACTTCCTGCTACTTCGGACCAGACAATTTTAACTTGGGTTTGAGAGTGACTGGTTTGATCTGGCCGCTCCGTCCGCTGAAGACCTGCCACAGCCGCACCATCGCAAGCGTATCCAACTGACAGTAGGCGAGAAGTTGCTTTTCGATTTCCTCTTTCCGCTCCTTGGTGGTTGTGGTTTGAATGGCCTCCCGGTAAGCGATCACCGCTCCCCCTCCATCCTGGACTCCCTCAAGCTGTCCGTAACTCAAATCCGGGCAGACCGCCGGCAGCACGGCTTTGATGCTCCAACTGCCCTGCTGACTTGGATGATAATAAAACTGCTCTGCAATCGGCAGAAGATCAACGACTCGTGAGCTCAGGCTTTTTAATTGTGTGCGGAGTTTTGGAAATCGTGCTGCGACCCACGCGATGATTCGTTTTTCGAACTTTGCGTTATAAACGAAGATCGGCCCCGTCTCCCCACACGCTTCCACGAGGGTCGTTGCGAAGCCCGGGCTCGGGTCCTCGCCGCTCAGATCGAGGAATGCACGATGCTCCAAAGTCCCTGATGCCGACAAGACATGAAGACTGAATTGGAAGGGAATTTGTTCATATGGACGTGTGCCCTTCCATTGGGGAACTGCCAGATTGACGGTTTCGAAATCCAGAAAGAGGGCAGGGAATCCATAAGGAGCAAGCGCCTTGTTCGCCCCTGCGGAATCAAAGAAGACTATTTGTGAGACCGTGCAGTGTTTGACCCGCTGTTGCTTTCCGCTGAGCAGTTCGTCAGGCACAAAACGAACATCCTCAATCCCCTGCTCAGAGCAGGCGGTCTGACGCTTCTTTGTGAATCGGGGAAGCCAGGATAGAGGGTATTCCGGCGAAACCTTGTCGCGGTAGCAATAATTGCAAAACCCACATTCAAAAGGCTTCGCGCAATGTGGTCCGGTTGAAGCATCCGGCTCCTCCGTCAGGGCAGCAACTCGCTGAGCTTCTACAAACCACTCTTGAACCTCTCCGTATCGTGCTTGAGTTTCCTCCGTGAAATCCTCCTCCGCAAGCAAGCCCGCATAGTCGCCACTGCCGGGGTAGATCCAGGAACTGTCTACGCGGGCGATGGCCACAGAGTGGATCGGCGCGCCTGAGGATTTGGCAATGAATGACTGCACCGCAATGTCGTCATGATGATATTCCTTCACGCCCGTTGAAGATTTGACTTCGATCATCCGCCATGCTGACTTTCCATTTGTCTCATCCGGTAGAACAACATCTGCAAACGCCAGCCCTCCCGGGATGCGGAAGGCCGCCTCAAAAATGGGTGCACGGCTCGTCTTGAGATGATGCTCTGTACGTTTGAAAGCCGAACCCCACCCCTCCTGTTGGATGTCAATCAGCGTACCCTCCCCTCGAGGGTCATAAATCTGACGGGCCATGTCACCGACTTCGTATCCAACCTGAAACAGAGCTTCCGAAGCCTGTGAATAATCCCTCAGATCCAGCCGATGAATTTCAAGCCAGAGCCGCTTCGGACACTGACGGAAGGCGATGATTTTTGATTTTGAGAGCTGACGCATAAACGAGGGAACGTGATCAACATTGACCAAACAACCTTCATTGTTCGAGGAAAAGCTTTGTCCCCAAACAATGCCCTTTTCTCACTGAGGTTTTTCAGCGATGAGAATACGAATGAGCAAAGGCAGCGAAGAATCCGGGGAAGACATTTCAGTCGCCATAAAGGAGACGTTCCATGCTGCCCGGCAGGATCGCAAATTCTTCCCGGTTTTTGAAAAGGTTTTCGGCCGAACCGTGAAGCAGATTGTCGAAGAACAGGGCGTCAACCCCGTTTTGCATCCCGAAGCTCTGTGCGATCCAGATGAGCCTGGTGACGGAACATGGCGGGAGTTCCTAAGCCAAAAGAGCATCGGCCTGATTGAAGTTTATCGCCAGGAACTCGAAAGCGGCCATTCTAAGGATTATGCCGAAGCCTGTATGGATGCCATGTTTGACAACCCTGATGGCCTCAATCAGGCCAGAGCTGAAGCATATCTGGGAATGAGTCCATCGGATGAGGCATCCATGAACAACCCCAAGTATGCTGAGGCCTTTCTGTGGGCGTTGAAAAACGGCAAGTCCGAAACTTGGGCAGCATTTTTCAGCCGTGAGGTAGCTGAATGCGACCTCATTGGTGGCATATCGGTTTTAATTGACCGTGCCCAGCTATATTCGGAGGCCATTGAGGACTGTCACAGAAGGAATTTCTCGCCTGTATATGCGCATGCCTACGCCAAAAAGCTTGTCGGCGATGCAATAGGCGAGACAAACGAGCACTACTCGCACCTTTATGCAAAATTCTACGAACAAATGCTCGCGGAAGGATTCCAGCATGAAAAGGCCGCCAGCACTGCCGATATTTACATTGATGCTCACTGTCGGGGAAGCGAGTTTCTGGAGGAAATGAATGTTTGGGAAGTTCTGGAATACATCAAGGAACGGCATGATTCCCCATCGAGCACTCTGAAAAGAAGGGCTTCGAGGGAGTGCGAATGAAATTCGCGGGTCTCGATTTTGAAACGGCAGACAACACGGACACCAGCATTTGCGCCGCCGAGATCGGGGTCTTTGTGGATGACGAGTTGACGGAAACCTGCCACTGGATGGTTCGCTCGCTTGCCGGCCATGATTTCTTTCCAGACGAGTTCATCGCGATATGCGGGATAACACCGGAGGATGCCCGTGATGCGCGTGAGTTTCCCACAGTTGCAAACGAACTCCTTCCCTTCCTGACAGGTGCTGATATGGTGATCGCACACAACGAACAGTTCGACATGCGCATGCTCATCGGCACCCAGAATCATTTCGGTATCCGCTGCCCGAGATTTCGAACCATCGGCACCCGCGAAACTGCCTGTCGCGCTTGGCCTGAACTACCCAGCCACTCCCTCGACACTGTAGCTAGGCACATCGGGCACACGTTCCGCCATCGCAACGCACCGGATGATGCCGAAGCAGCAGGGCACCTGCTCACGGCGATCATCAAGGAACACTAGAAAGCATGCGGTTTTGAATTGGACGCACTGCCCTCAACCTGATTTAATAACCAATGTCGTCAAACCTGAAATCACCTGTGGCAAACTTTTTTTGCAAATTCTGTGGTACAAAGTTCAGTAGCGTTCCATCACTCACAAGTGCATCATGCTTCCGCCATCCCGAAGGCGCAAATAAGGGAAAGCACACCCTCTACGAGGGGACAGAAAAATCCCAATACACATGCAAGTTCTGCGGGACGAAATCCAGCTCCCTTTCCAGCCTCACGAGCGCGTCATGCTTTCGGCATCGCGATGGAGCAAACAAAGGGAAACATTCGGCTGCACTCTGATCACCTTAGCAAAATGAAATCATATCCCACTAATAACATTTTCACTGACAGGATGTAGGGCAGAAAAAACGATCGCAAAAATAACACTATGGAAGAAAAATCAGAAGTAATAGTTCTACCGGAAGCCTCTCCAACAAAGCGTGAAACGATCAATCCGGAGGCCTCGATTCCTGGCATTAAGGCAGTTGAGGAGGTGGCGAATGTTGTTCGAACGGCACTTAATAGCAATAATGAAATTGCGAAAGATGAAATTGGAGCCCATAGCAAAATTGCCGAAGGCGTTGAGCGCATTGCTAATTTAGATATTCCTGAGGAACAAAAAGATAAGCGGATCGATGATCTAATGAAAGTTGGTGGTCGAGTTCATGATGGCGCTGAAGGAGGAAGACGCTCGCTAACTCAGATAACCTTATCGATCCTTAAATGGACTGGAATTATTTTCCTTTGCGTGATAGGTCTGCCTATTATAATTGTGATCCTCTTTATATGGTTGTCTTATAAAGTATGCCAAACCCAAGGACCAGAGGCCGCTGAGAAATTTGGCAAGGGTTTGGCTAACAACTTGAACAACTTGAAAGGTCGAAACAACAACTTAGGTTAGTCAGCTTTCATACATCTTCACAATCCAACCTTTACGGTTCAAATTGGATAAACGGCGTCAGTCCGAAGAATTGACGCCTTGTGAAATTGAGCCAGCGCCATGCTGTCCTTGGCTAAGCTAATATTCTTTCCACCAGTTCCTCAACTTTCGCCCCTGCTTGTCCCTGCAGGTGCTCGTCAAAGTGCGGGGAGATTATTGCTGTGCTCGGGTTGACTCAAATCTTTCGGATTCCGTGACGTAAAGCAGCCTCGGCAAATCCGGCGGCCGGGTAAACCTGGCCGGAGGTCCCGATGGAAATGAAGAGGCCAGCCTTTGAGAGTGCGAGGTAGATTAAGTCCTTAAAGAGCAGTATTTCCCCGAACCAAACGATGTGAGGGCGGAGTTTTCCCATGACCTTACAGTCTGGGCAGGAATTCGTCTCGTCGAGTGTGCTCGCAAATGGGGAAGCGCTCGCGCAGTCCCTGCATCTGGCCTTCATCGCCTCTCCGTGCATATGAATCACGTTGCGGTTGCAGGCCCGCTCATTCAGGTCATCAATATTCTGGGTAACAAGGGTCACAGTGCCGGGAAACACCTTTTCAAGCCGCGCCAAGGCGAGATGTGCCGGGTTGGGTTGGGCCTCTTGGATTTTTTCTCCGCGCACGTTGTAAAATTCGAAAACCAGTGTCGGATTCCGTTGAAACTCTACCAGACTCGCCACCTCTTCAACCCTGTGCCCATCCCATAGACCAGTGAACCGCAAAATGTCCGGCTACCCGACTCCGCCGAGATGGCTGCTCCGGTAAGGAGGAAAATGGATTTCATGGTGCTGTTCTTGTCTGCCTACGATCCCCTCACTGGTAGAGAAGGTGCACGAAGGCATACGCTGAATCTGCCAAAACGGCACGCAATCCGCCAAGAAGGGATTGCGGAAAATACCGCAACCTAAGATTGGGGACAATCGTTTCCGTTTTGGAAAGTCCCGGCACGGTCTTTGATGGGCCTGACAATAAAACCAACTATGAAAACCGACGACACGAAGAACCGCAAACTCACCAACACTGCCATTGCCATCCTGTTTATGGTGGCAGGTGGACTTATCGACACACACGGAGAGAGGGGCCTCCAGCAGAACAAAAGCTGGCTTGCAGCGCAAGTGGACGAAGCCAAGAGGCGAGCCATAACGCATGAAGCCGAGATTCATGAAGTAGCCGAGGTTCAGAAACCGTTCCAAATATGAGGAACGACAAGGGACACCAAGTTTACAACAAGGCCTGCGATATCTTTTGCGAATTCTTCGATGACAAGACCTGCAATATTCCTGACGTTCAAGACAGGATCGCTAAGGCAATCGCCGAAGGATCATCGAAGAAGAAATTCCTGAAAAAAGGGTGGGAGATCGGCTTTCACTTGATGGACTGTCACGACGATGCCAAGTTTCTGTTCGCGTTGAGCCATTGTCCAGAACGCTTTACCGATGCGGAGATCCGCCAAGGCGTTATCTGGTTCCTCAATCATGCCGGGTATCACATCCCAGAAGCCATGCGGTTGATTATGTATCCGATACGAAGCCACTATCGCGACAAATTTAGAGCCCGCAAAAATAACCGAGGCCGCAAAGGAAAACGCTCCTGAATGATTGTCGGATTCACCCCCGCATATTTCCTGTGATCATCGGTCAAGTCCGCGCACGGATACCGTTTTGTCGAGTGTCAGGTGGCCAGATTCACCTCGTCCAGAGCAATGGCTGACAGACCATTTTGGCGTTTCGATCAAACTGAAAATGTAGAGCGCCAGTCCAGAGAACATCAGAAGTGCTCCTTCCGTCCCGATCACACCAATCGGGTCTTGATGGGATTGTTGGATAGTGCAGTGGCAACCCCGGTTTCCGGACACGGATTGTTCCCATTCGATTCCATCGCGGTAAATGAGGGGGCGCCGCATGTTCGGTCGCATGCTTCAATCAATCGTCGAAGACATTTACAAGACCCTCTTCCGACCGGGCACCCGCCTGGAGTGTGTGAATACGGATTTTCCGCCTTCTTCACGATGTGTTCTTCCGGAACTGCCCGTGGTTGGTTCGATTTACACGGTTGAAAAATTTGATTACATCCCGTCGCATGAAGGTGGGCCACCATCCCCCAGCGTCCGCTTGGCAGAGTTCCAGTCGAGGCCACACAATACGAAGTTGGCCCGCCCGTTCTGGGGCCTTCATCGGTTTCGATTGGTAGCTACGGAGGAGAATCGTGAAATTCTCGA
>JBGSPC010000117.1:0-17116 GCA_041738805.1 Terrimicrobiaceae bacterium
ACCAGGGGCTGACCACCCGGGTCGGTGACAAGCCCCGAGATCCGACCCGCCCTTGCCAGAGCCGCATTTTTTCCCGGCGTGACATTCCCACTTGTTACGTCGACATATTCCGCAGAATCCAGATCTCCGGCATTGTCAAAATACTCGGTCAGATATTTGCCATCAGGCCCCCCAAGTTCCAGCTTGTAAGATCCCGTTTGCAGGCCTCCCACCGTGTATTCGCCGTCAGAATTGGAAATACCGAATCCCTGATATTCCCAGTATTCCTCCAGCGCATTCCACCTGTAGGCGTTGACGTACGCCCCGGAGATTGGGGAGGAGTCCACCTCATCAACAAGTGTTCCTGAAATTTTTCCTGCAAGATCCAGGAAGGCATTGATATCAAAAACTTCACCTTGAGGAGGAAGAATGACTTCCTCAGCATTGATCAACTGCAAAGCATTATTGAAATACTCACGCATGTAGTTCCCCTTGGAGTAATCAGTAAACTGCACAATAAAGTTACCAGCCGGCAATCCCCCGATCCGGTAATTTCCATCCGCATCGGTCGATGCGTAACCCGCATATTGCCAGTTCCCATCCTCTTCATTCCAAACCTGCGCTTCGACACTGATATCAGCCAATGGTTCGTTGTTCGGCCCTCTGACTGTGCCGTTGATTTTTGCGGCCAGCGCAAGCGAAGCGTCGATTCCCACAGCCTCGGCATCTTCAGGAACCAAAATGTTTTCCCCGTCAAATAGGAAGGGCCCGGCGTCATTGTAGGTTTCTTGTATGTACTCCCCATTGCCATCATAAAAGCTCACCCGGTGAGGCCCGGGCGACAGGCCGCCCAATCGATAATGTCCCTGACTATCCGTCTGCGTCTCGCCACGATATTCGCCGATGTCCAGAACTTCATTCCAGAAATAGACATTCACGGATATGCCTTCAATGGGTGTTTGGCCGTCCGGGCCGGTGACATTGCCTGAAATGAATGACGCGTCTTCAAGAAAGGCATCAATTCCGACAACCGAAGAATCCACATCAACCTCGACCACTTGCGCCAATGGGAAGGATTTCGCATTATTATAGTATTCATGCTCAAAATCTCCGTTCGTGTTTTCACTAAAACCGACGCGATAATTTCCTGTAGGAACAATCATCGAGTACTCCCCCATCCCATCCGTCTGCGCGCTGAAACCTGAATTGTAATAAGAACCTTCCTTATAGGCATTGACCGTGATTCCAGCCAGAGGCTGGGTACCATCGCTGTTTCTGACACTCCCGGCTATTGTGCCCGCCAAAACCGGGGTAATGTTCAAAACAACATTTCCTTGGCGGGAATTGTATCCATAGACGGCGATTCGATATTTGGTTCCAAAAACAACGCTGAGTAAAAAGCCGCTCTGATTGCCTTGTCCGAATTCGTCATTGGTTGCCAACTCGCCGAGAGTGGCCAGAATGTCACCGCTCCACGCGGAGAGAACGGTATCAAAATCGCTGCCAAGGGTGTCAATCTGGACATAGCCCGTGGTAGCGGCTGTCCATTCATACCAAACCGAGGATTTTGAATTATTACCGGCAGGAACTTCCCCGGTCTCAAGGGTGGCCTCGACGTTCGTACCGGTTTGTGAAACCGGGAGCCCGTTTAAAACAACAGGTGAGGAAAAGGAATCATTGGCTGGTGCAGCGAAGGTGCTCATTGCTGAAACAAGCAAGAGCAGAACTCCACAGGCGAGGGAGGAACACTTTGAAGCGACAGGTTGTTTCACGGGCATATGCTGCAAGTCATGATTGGGTGGTGGTAAACTCAGACACCGGTCTGCGAAGAAAATGCTTTATCACTCACCGCTTAATGAGCAATGGCATAATTTACGTATTTTGTGTGAGGACCTCCCAATGATCCAAGCCGCACTCCAATCTTAGGTTCTCTAACGTGTGAACGATTCCAGAACCAGCAGCATAGTGGTCAGTGTCGATTTTCTGATGCGGCTATATCTTCTTGAGCCTTTGGGCAGCATGTCAAACAGCGGTGAGGCTGTCTTTGCGATGACTGGAGTGCAAGAGCTGAATTTTCCATGCCGGGTGGCGTGGAATCATTCACCGAACCGAAACTTAAAAGCGTCGGGTGTTGCGGATTAGCTGCCCGCGAGCAACATCCAGATCTGAACACCCAGGGCTGCGAGTGAGAGAACAAGAGCAATCGCGCCGATGACGGGACTGATTTCTCCGCTCGAGGCGGGGGCAGGGGATGGCGCGACGCTGATTGCTGATGCACTCACAGATTTTGATCCTGATGGTGGTGGTTCCGGACGTTTTTGCAGTTGAACCGTTGCCTGGGGCAAGGGAGCTTTTGATCCTGAAGGAATGGGCGAAACCTTGGCGGTTTCCTTTTTGCTTGCCGCAGACATCGGCGCTGGCGCGATGGCCGGTGTGCTCGTGGGAGTCGGAGGCTTGGGAGCAATGGGCGCGATCGCGGGAGCGGAGCCGGGAGGCTTGGGTGGCACCCCGGGAGCTGCCGAACCTGGAGGTTTGGGAGGCTGGGGAGGAACGGCGGGACCTGACGATGGCATAACAGGAGGTTTGGGAGCCGTTGATGCCGGAGCCGCAGGGGGCTTCGGTATGGCGGGCGGGGAAGGAGGTGTTGGAGGCACTCCCGTCGCTGCGGACGGCGGTGCTGGTGGCATGGGCGGCCTTGGAGCCGAGGACGCGGGAGGTGTTGGTGCACTCGAAACGGGAGCGGCAGGAGCCGGGGCAGAAGGGACAACCGGGGCAACAGACGATGGCGCGGGCGGTGCCACGGATTTGGGAACAACCGGTGCGGGTGGCACGGGCGGCCGCACGGGGCTGGTCGAAATCGGCGGAATGGATGTCGTGGGTGGCCGGGTCGGTGAAATGGGTTGAGGCGCGCTGGAAGGGGCTGGAACAGCCGCCTGGATCGGCTTGGGCACAACCGGAGGAGCCGAAATCGTGGATGGAGGAGGAGGGGTCACGGGAGCCGCAGCTTTCGGCACCGGACGGGGCGGAAGGTTGATCATCGCGGTTTCACGGGGAGTGCCACCGAGGGGTTGACCGTCTCTACGTGGAGGGAGAACGATCCTGACGGTTTCCTTTTTTGGCTCTGGCATGGTATGTTTTGTTAAGGCAGCTGGGGTAAATCTTTGATGAGTTGACAGTTATTCACAAAAAATTTGTCGGTTGTCAATATCATCACTGTGAACATTCTTCAGATTTTGTATCTGACTTTTTGATTTTGTGCAACGAAATGTGTGTGGAATTCGTTGCCGACAATTTTTGACTGCATCAGCCGAAATGCCAAGGGGCTTGCAATGAGGGAGTCAGGCATGCCGGTGAGCGTTGGAGCGCACTGACCTCCGAACAGTCGCGGGCAGAACGTCACGTATAATTCGTCAATCGCATGGATCGCCGCCAGGGCCCGCAATAACCGGGGCCCTCCCTCGCAAAGGATTGATGTCAGATCGTAATCCTCGCGCAAAATAGTCAGGACCGAAGGAAGCGGCACGGTGGGTGATTCGAAGAGCCAGACATCGCAGAAGTCGGGGTAGGCGGAGCGGTGGGATGCCGGCATTCCGGTTGTGGAAAAAATAACCAGACGTGTCCGCTCATTGCGGAAAACATTTAAGGTGTGATGAATGAGGCCTGAGTTGGAGACAATAATACGTAGCGGCTCCGCGGACTGACCTCGCCGCAACCGCCGGGTTTGAAGGCTCCGGTCGGTGATCCCCATGGACATGGAATCCGAGGCCACGGTGCCAGCGCCAGCCAGCAATCCATCGCCCAAAGCCCGGATCTCGCGGAGACGGTTTTTATCCGCAGGACTTGTGAAAGTGGTTGGAGAGTGGCTGCGCGTGGATACTTTTCCATCAGCTGTGATCGCAAAGTTTGCAATCACCCGGGGCCGGAGATCGTCTTTCACCGGGCGTCTTCGATCTGATCCTCCACCGCCTGCACTTCGTCCTGAATGTTGGAGAGGTGAATTCCACCGGAGGGGCGATAAAGAAAATAAATGATGCCGCCGATGATTCCCCAGAAGACCACCATAAAAAATCCAAGCAATGAGATCGGCACGGAAATGGCCTTGGCCGTTCCAAACATGACGGAGAACATTTTTTCAAAGAGGCCTTCCCTCACGCCCATGCCGGAGAGGCTGATGGGGAGCGCTGCGATGACCATGATGATGGGCATGACCGAAAAGACGTCCAGCATTCCCGAGAATCCCGGGAAAGCGCCGAGAGCCCTTGCCGCAAAAAAGAAGGCCAGAAAGTTGAAAATATGACAAACCACCGAAAGCACAAACGTGACGGTCAGGGTTTTTCCATCACGCGCATAAACGGAAAAGGCGGATGCAAACTCCACAATCTTTCCATGCAGGGGAAGCCATTTGGGGAGCTTGGAGGAAAGGTCAAACCGGTCCACAAGAAATCCAAAAACGATGAGTGAGAGCATGGCTCCCATGACCGCAGCCAGAACGCCAAGGAGGCCACGGGTGACGGCATGGGCGGTGAGTTCCTGCCAGCGGAGGGCCACCACCACAACCGTCACCGCAATCAATCCAATCAGCCCCATCATACGATCCACCAGGACACTCAAAAACGCTGCGCTTTTTTTTGAGGCCGTTTCCCGCATGGCATAATAAATTTTGACAACATCCCCGCCCGTCGCACCCAGCAGGAAGAGATTAAAAAACAGCCCCACCATATAAACCCGGAATGTCCGCCACCATCCCATGTTGATTCCCTGAGCTGAAAGGAGCCAGCGCCAGCGCTCGGTTTGTAGGACTGAGGCGACGCCCACGGATGCAATGCCGGGGAACAGCCAATACCAGGCTCCCTGGGTGAACGAATGCTGGAGCGCGGCCAACATCTCACGGTTGTTTTCAGGGTTTCTGAAAATCCACCAGAGAAGGAGAATCGTGACGGTGGCTTGCAGAGCCGGAAGAAGAATTTTTTTCATGATTTAAAAAGTGTCTGCCAGCGTTCTTTGGCAGCGAGGATGTCCTCTCTGGAAACGCGCGGGCTCATTTCAAAGACGAATTCCGAGGTTTTGGGAAGCCTTGGCACAAGTTTTTCAAAAGGAATCTCTCCGGTGAAGGGGGCCTGGTGATCGGAAAACGGCCATTTGACATCGTGAACATGACACCCGATCGCGCGGCTGCCGATCCGTTCCAGCCATTGTTCATGTGAGAGCAGCCCGAGATTGTGTTTGATCTGGGCATGTCCGAAATCGTGCCAATACCCCACATTCGAGGCCTCCAAGCGGTGGAGGAGATTCTCGATTTCCCGCTCTGACGGGACGGCTTCGTAATCTTCACGGTTCTCGATCCCGAGGGTCACTCCCATTTTGGCAGCATGGTCGGCAACTTCGGCCAAACAATCCAAGGATCGCTGCATATACGTCTCGCTCACGGCTTCCCTTCGCTTCACGGCCTCCAGCTTGGCGCGGGAGTACTCTTTGTCGAAAAGGTTTCCCTTGGCAGCAAGGCCGCGGAGTTTGTCGGATTCCCGCAGGGTGCGGACGCGTCCGGCATGGACCACCACGGTCGAAGCCCCGAACCGCTCCGCCATGTCTATCGTTTGAATGGCCAGGCGGGTGGCACGGCGGCGGTCTTCGGGTCGGTGCGATGTGAATTCATAACAATCCGGATTATCCACAATCACCTCAGGCGGCAGGGGGCAAAAACAGTGCACGCTCGAAACCTCAAAACCCACCTTTTCTTTGGCTTCCAGCAATTCCGCCACCATCGGCGCCCGAAGCCCGTGGCCGAGCTCGATACGCTGAAAACCCAACCCACAAATTTCTTCAGCCAACGCCTGACCTGACGAATGACGCGAAGAATTCCAACATGTCGAAAAAGACAGCACGGTGCCTTTCTATCCCGTGCAGACCCTTTGCGGCAAGCACGGTTGGTTGGTGTCCGGGGTGGGAAACGCCGGCGTATTCTCAGGATTGATCAGCTCCTATGACTCCCAACGATTCCTGTGTGGCGGGGCAGTCTCGAAGCTTGAGGATGAGGAGGCCTTTCTGATATGGCAATTCTTATGAAGGAATCGCACGTGGAAGTTTTGGTGATTGGTGCCGGCCCAACGGGTTTGTTTTTCGCGGGCGAGTTGGCGAGGCATGGGGTTTCTTCCCGTATCATTGACCAAAACCTCTCTCCTCACACCCAAACGCGTGCCACGGAAATCCAACCTGCTGTTCTGGAAGTTCTCCACCGCGCGGGGATGGCTGAAAAAATCATGGAATCCAGTCTGCCCATGCAGGGGTTGAGGATTTTAGATGCCCACCTTAAGGAGGCCTATGTGTTTTCAATTCCACCGGCCGATTCGCAGTTTCCCACGACCCGCTCGCTTCCCCAATGGCGTACTGAGGAAATTCTGTGCGAAAACCTGAAGGGTTACGGCATCGATGTTGAGCGGGGTGTGACGGCCCTGGAAATCACGATGAGCGGGAGCGGGGCGCGCGTGCTGTGTTCTGATCACGATGGTGCTCAGCATGTCATCCACGCGGATTATCTGGTTGGTGCCGGAGGCGCTCACAGTCCCGTGCGCGGATCCATGCATAAGAATTTGGAGGGGATCACCTATCCCCGCCGCTACCTGGTGGCTGATGTTGACGCGCAAGGCCTTCACAAAGACGGTCACCTGATTTCTGTGGCCATCGCGGCAACCGGCCTGGTCATGGTGATTGAACTGCCAAACGGGCGATCTCTCGTTTTGACTGATCTATTGGACGGGGCTCAAACCACTCATAATGTCCCCGGCTTGGAGGAGGTGAACCAGGCCGTGGCGGCCCATCTGCACCACCCGCTTGATATTTCGGATGTCCGTTGGGCATCGGTCTATCGCATGCACCGCCGCATGTCCCCGAAGTTTTCCGGGAACCGGTGTTTCTTAGCGGGTGACTCGGCCCATCTCTGCAGCCCCCTGGGCGGGGAGGGACTCAATGCGGGCATCCTGGATGGAGCCAGCCTGGCGTGGATGCTGGCTGCGGTCTTGCGCCGGGGTGGAAAGCCCGGCCTCTTGGAGGCTTACGAACCCGAGCGTCAGGAAATCGCCCGCCAGGTGCTGACAAGCTCGGATGCCATGCATGATTATTATGACGTTTTGGTCAACATGGCCGCTGAAGGCAAGCCACTCACCGAACCACCCGATGACCCCACACGCAAAGTGACCTCCGGCTCCATGGTTGACCTGACATTGTCTGACAGCCCGATTTTGGGTTGTTATGGCTCTGTGATCGGAGTTCAAAAAATGAAACCCGGTTGCCGTTTTCCCAAACGCATCCTGCTGGGCGGATGCCTCCACCACCTGCTGGTTTATTCGGAAACCGAATGGGGCCAAGCTGATTTTTCCACACGGTGGGCCAAGGTGCTGACGGTCCTGGATGGAAACCCGGTGTGCCCACCCAGCGAATGCGGAATCGGCGGATGTGGTGCTGTGCTCGTCCGACCTGATGGCTATGTGGGATTTGTGGCGTATGACTGGAACCCTGAAGCCCGGGAAGCGCTTGACCGGTTGTTGTGCATTCAGTTCACACCTTGAAATTGCGGGAGTTGCCTGGCAGGTTTTTTCTACCGGTTTCCAACGGCGTCTGATATGGTTTTCTTTAAATACTTGGTCGTCTCTCACCGGCCAGAACGTCTCAAGAAATGATCAATCCCGCCGAAACCGACATCACCCTTCGTCCGCTCGCCATCAAGCTTCGCGAGAAGATTCCGACCTTCAAGATCCTTGTGGCCAATTCCTATGCCATCCGGGGCAAAACGGCCAAGGGTCACTATGAAATCCGGATCTTTATCAAGAACGGCGAAATCCGAACGAGCTTTCTCCGCCGGGGATCAAATCCTCTCAAAAGCATGCGTCTGCTCAGCCGCAACAGTGTCAGCGGAGGAGAAAATTCCTTGGATGAGCATCTTGACGCCATCCAGGCCAATGAAGAGAAATTGCCATGGATCAAAAAGGAACTCGATCCGGAGCACGGGGACGAAACTGTCAGCATCCTACCTTTCGGGGCGGCTGAAAATGCTCCCCGGGTTGTGATTCGGACCAGCGCACGTACTGGTATTCTTTCCCTGGATGTTCTCGACGCCCGTGAAATGAGTCCTGTTGAAGCCCTTCTCATCGGCAAAGCCATCACCCGTGCTTGCAAAATTGCCGCGCTCGGGCCGGAGAATTGATCCCCGGGGGTTCCAATCACTAAGCCTGGCGTGAGGAAGGGGAGCCCGGGTCTTCACTGATGATAACCCATCGCGGTGAGAATCTTCGCGCATTGAGCTGGTCAGATTCGGGGGACCTGTGATTTTCTAGCGTATGGATTCCCCCCAGGAGACAATCAGTCCGACCGAAGAAAAGTTTGAAGAACTCCGCCGTCGTGCGGGTTTTTTTATCGCCCCGATCGGGTTTTTTATCACGCTCTGGTGGGCCTCTTCGTTTCTTCCCGTGCCTGCAGCACGGTTAAGTGCGGTGCTGGTTTTGATGGTGCTTTTTTGGCTGACCGAATCCATTCCGCTGCCCGTCACAGCGCTGCTCGGCGCGGTGCTCAACATTGTACTCGGTGTGGCCGATATCAAGGTTGTGCTTGCGCCGTTTGCGGACCCGATCATCTTTATTTTTATCGGCGGATTTATGTTGTCGCGTGCCATGATGCGGCATGGACTGGACCGTCGGATCGCACTGGGTGTGTTGTGCCTGCCGGGGGTCAGCAAAACGCCGTGGCGGATTCTCGGCGCTCTGGGTCTCGTCACGGCTCTGGTCTCCATGTGGGTGAGCAACACGGCCACAACCGCCATCTTCCTGCCAATCGCCATGGGGGTTCTCGGCAGTCTGGCCGGTGGAGCCTCGTTCCGCGGTCAAACGTACGCAACCGGCATGATGTTGATGCTGGCTTATGCGGCCTCCATTGGCGGGATCGTGACGCCCGTGGGTTCCCCTCCCAACTTGATTGCCCTCGGTCAGCTCGAGAAGCTCGCAGGAATCGAAATCGGTTTTCTCACCTGGGTGCTTGTCACACTTCCCATCTTCCTTGTCATGTTTCTGGTTTTATGGGGCCTGCTCTGGTTGCTGCATCCTGCCAGCAATCAATTCGTCGCACACAGTGATGACATCAAGGCGTTTCTGGCAAAGCAACGGGAGGAGCTCGGCGGTTGGACTTCGGGCCAGATCAGCACAGCGGCCGCCTTCGGAGTTGCCATCGTCTTGTGGATCACCCCGGGCATCGCACAGGCGGTCCTGGGAGGTGATCACGAGATGGTCAAATTTATGAACCGGCATTTTCCGGAGTCGATTGTTGCGCTTCTTGCCGCCTGCCTCCTGTTTTTTCTGCCGGGCAGGAAAGGTGAGCGGGCCTTGAACTGGGAGGAGGCCGCCAAGATTGAATGGGGCATCATTCTCTTGTTCGGCGGCGGTCTGTCATTGGGGGCCCTGATGTTCAACACGGGTCTGGCCAAAGCCATGGGTGATTTTGCCTCGGGAATTTTCGGGGCTGAAGCGGGACTGTGGGCTCTCACGGGGTTGGCCATAGGGGTGGGCATCGTGCTCTCTGAAACCACTTCCAACACCTCGTCAGCCACGATGTTGTGCCCCGTTGTCATCGTGCTGGCAAATGCCATGGACGTGAGCCCGGTGGCCCCGACGCTTGGGGCATGCCTGGGTGCCAGCATGGGATTCATGCTCCCGGTTTCCACGCCCCCCAATGCCATCGTCTACGGTTCAGGCCTTGTTCCGTTGCCTTCCATGCTGCGGGCCGGGATTCTCTTCGATGTGCTCGGGTTCTTCATCATCTGGGGCGGACTTCGCGTCATGTGCCCGCTGCTGGGTCTTGTCTGATCACACCCCTGTCCGATGCTGAAGCGCGGCAGGTGTGAAGCATCCGCGGGAAGACGTGCCAGCAGCGTGGGTGGCTGCAAAGACATCTGCGGCCATGACTTGCTTCAACCGCTCTAATTGACCGGAACCGCGCTGGCGCTTTTGACGGCCTCTTGAAGAACAGGCTTCAAGGTCGCCGTCCAGATCGCATAGCCCTCGTCATTGAGGTGAATGGTGTCCTTGTATAATCCCGGGTTGATTTTGCCATCAGGTGTGAGGAGGGGTTTGCCCGCCTCAAAAAAAGTCACGTTTCCATCCGCTTTGGCGATGTCCTGGACTTTTTTGTTAAAATCCAGAAAGGCCTCGGTCAGCCCGGCGCGCAGCGGGCTCGGCTTGATGCCCATAAACAAAATGGGGACATCCCCGACGTTCGTACGGATCGTCGCAATAAAATCCGAAACCCTCGCAGCAACCTGCTCCGGCGTCTGTTTGGCGGCGATGTCATTTTCTCCGATATAGGTCACAATCAGACCTGGTTTGTAGGGAAATACAAATTCCGCCAGGTGTTCTTTGATGAGAGGAATATCAGCCCCCCGGATGCCGCGGTTCACGATGGGGAATTCTGAAAAATCCTCCTCCAGCGAGTACCATAATTCAAAGCTCGAACTGCCCACAAAATGAATGCCTCCCCCGGGAGGTTTTGCTTTGAGGTCATTGGCCCGGAGCTCTGCAATCCGGATTGCAATTTTTTGGGGGCCGGTGAGGCGGGGCGTGGCGGCCGGGACGGGTGGAGCCTCCAGAACGGCAGGCCCGGCAAGGGCGTTTGAAGCCAGGAGGCAGCAAAGGGAAAGGACCCGCAGGATCATGGAAGGCAGCAATCTATTTCGCAGGCGTGGAGGCTTTACCGTTGGCTCCAATGTTTGCGGGTTTTGTGATGCCGATGAGGGCGTCAAAATCCACATTCGGGAAAATATCTTTTGGAAGATAGGCGCTGATGTCGGTTCCAGCCTTCAGAGCGGGACTATTAACCGCAGGCCGGAAATCCATTTTTTCGGGGTCGACAAAAAGCTCTTGCAAGTCGCTATTCTGCACTTCGCCATCGCCAACCTCCCAATTGTATTTGGAGGTTTGGAAAGTATTGAGTGCGGTGAAGATGTTGTGCGAATGGATGATCGTGGCTGTGGAGCCTTTGCTTAAGTTGGTTCCGAGGCCGTCGAGGATGTTGTTCACGACCACATAGGTTTTGTCGGGATCCTTGCCCAGATTGAGGGCAGAATGGGCATCCGCATTCACAAAGGTGTTGTTCGCAAAAACGATCCGGCCCGTGGCCCATGGGCCCCGCTTGGTATTCGGCCACTCATTCACATTTTTGAATTTGCCCTCTCCATCAGTGATATTGTTGAAGAAATAAAGCGGTCCGCTGTCCTGGAATGTGATGGGATTGCTGCATTTGGTGATGACATTTCCCGCCACCAACACGTTCTCTGAGGCGATGTAAAGGGTCAGCGCATTCGCATGGGTTCCAAAAATATTGGAAATTTTGTTATTCAGAATTTGCGAGCGTTTTCCTTCATACATGACCAAGGCCGTGCGGCCGGCATATTCCAAATCGTTGTTCTGGATAATGATGTTTTCACCCTTGGTCACAAAAATGGCCCGATGGTCTTTGTTCCAGAGGATCTCGTTGTCTTCGACGATGGCATCCACGGTGTCATCCATAAAAATGCCGCCGTGCCCCTTGCCGCCGGACATGTTGTGGTGAATCCGGTTGTTCTTGATAAGGTAGCCGCCTTTGGACCCGACACCCCGGGTTGAGGTCGCGATACCGCAACCCCCATTGTCCTCTGCTCCCGCAAATTTGCGGATCTCAAATCCCTCAATGTGAATATGGCTCTCCTTGCCCAGATCAAATCCCCGGAAGCGAACCGATCTTGAAATCCGTGTGTCCAATTCCGTGGGGGAAAGCGGCCACATCACAATGCGGCGTTTTCCGGAAGCATCCGGTTCGCCAACCGAATATTCACCTGGTTTGTCGATGACGTAAGGACTGTTGTGAATCGCGAAGTTTTGGTCCCGCCCATCAGGGTAGATGGCGCTTTTGCCGATATCCGCAAAGGTCACGCTCCGAGTGGAGGGGTCATAACTCGAAATCTCCACGCGTTTGGTCCAGTTGGGGCTCACCCAGATCAGGAGCGATGCGCCCTGAAAGTGCGCCGGATCGTCCGACGTGAAAACCGCCGGATCAGTGATCGACGTTGTTGTGAGATTATCTTTCGTCACGGGATAAAACGAATCCTTGCGATCGTGGAAAAACGGATCCGCCGGATTGGGATCCTGGGAAATCCAAAGAAATTCGTCTTCTTTGGTTGTGGTGTTGGTTTCATGCAGGTTCAGCAGAAACGGGGAATCGGCCTCCACCTCGGCGAAATACAAATCTTTAAAATTCGGGGCTCCACCGGCCTGCTCCGCTGACTCACATTTTTTCCAGCCTGTCACCATTTCGGACCCATCCAAAATTGCGCGCCCCTCGCCCCAGCCGGTGCCGCGATACACGATTCGTTCATCGGGATTCCCGCTGGCCGGAATTTTTATCTCACCGCGGTAGATCACCCCGCCGCGAAACTGCACCACATCGCCCGGTTCTAAAGCCGTGGAAGCCGCCCTGCCTCCAGCCTGAGAATCCCCCGGCGCATGCTTCCATGCCTCCGTTTCGCTCGTCCCCGACTTGCTGTCATTCCCCTCCGCATAATCCACAAAATATTGCGCAGCTTCAGTATTGGATGGCGCACCCAAGAGGGAAACCACGAGAGCTGCGAAACAGGAACAAGAAAGTTTATTCAGGGAGATCATAAGGTTTTTCACAATAATCAAATGAGTGATTTATTCAAGGAGTATTCAGTAAGGAATTTATCCCTGGTCATTCCCACGTGACCTTGAGCGCTGAACCATCGACGGGAGCATCCACCAAAATGGCGTCAGCGAGGATTTTTGCAGGAAGATTTTCTCCAGCGCCTGTGGTGGCCGAAACGGCTTTCGCTCCAGCGGTTGGGATCACGACGGTGAGTGGCACATTAAAAACGTCCTTGGGTTCAGCCGTGGTTGTGAGGCGAAAACTCAGGCTCCGGTCAGCGTTGTCGAGGATCTCCAGCGTGGCCTTTTCGCGTGTGTGCACGTAACGGCCGACTTCCCCCATCGGCGCCACCCAAAGAACATCATCCTGGGATTTGAGCCACTCGCAGTGCTCCCGAAAAGCGTCTTTGCTGTCAAAGGGCGTGTATCCTCCGACGATGGAGTGAATCACGGCCGAGTGCCATGTTCCGATGGCTGTGGCCTCTAGAAGTTTGGTGCGGGTCGCTTCATCGGACCAGGGACGGTTGGGACGGTTGCCGTAAAGGATGGTGCTCGCTCGAATAAAAAAATGCTTTTCGAGAATCTTCGCTTTGACGCGAGGGTCACTTGCATCGCTGCCGCCAGGAGCCGCATAGGAAACCGGAGTGACAGCAATCCGGTCGATAATGGTTTGCCGGGACCCATTGACCAATTGATCCAGTTGATCATCCGGGGCCTCATGCAGTTTGAATTTTGTGAATCCGTGTGTTCCAATTTCCTGACCGTCAGCATTCATCTGTCTGGCCCGGTCCCATGAAATAAACTTCTCCGATCCCTCCACCCCTTCACCCATTCCCTCGGGAATAATAAAAAATGTCCCCTTCAAACCCAGCGGATCCAAAATCTCCAAGGTGTCATTCACTTCCATGAGAAACCCATCATCAAAGGTCAGGCTGAGTGCAGCTTTTCTGTCTTGAGGATATAGGGCAAGGGCGGGGGAGTTCATTGGTTTTGGGGATGTCGGACCAAAGCAGAGAGTTCAGGAAACGCTAAGGGGGATGGTGGCGACTTGAGTTTTCAAAAAGGGGTGGATGTTTCGGCGGATATGCGTGAATGGAGGGCCTTCGCCCGGGTCATCCCCCGGCATGAGGTTTCCGGTGATTGGAGCGTCGTCAAAGAATTGTCGTATGTCAAATATGTGATAAACTTGACCGTTGTGACCACAAAAACTGCCATTGTGTGCCGCCCATGGATCATGGCGCTGGCGTTGCTGCTTGGATGGACCCCGCTCGGGTCCCAGGCAGAACCGATGACATCCCCGGTGGCAAAAGGCCCGCGGAAAGTGATTGTGGGGACAACCATTTTTTCGGTGTTTGAGCTGCAACGTCCTTATGAGAGTTTGGAAAAGCGTTTGGAGGAAATTGCTCAGCGTCTTGGGGAGATGGATGCGGAGGCCCGGGTCGGGTATGGGCGGGGCTTGGATGTTGCGGTGTTTCCAGAGTTGTCCCTCAATCGTCGGGATTCGGATAAGGAGTCCATGGTGGAGCGGGCTGTGCCGTTGACGGGACAAGTTCAGGACGCCCTGGGGGCCATGGCAAGAGTCTATAATACCTACCTCGTGGTGAGCTTCAATCTGAGGGAGAATGACGGGAAACGCGTGAGTAATGCCGCCGTGGTTTTTGACAGGAAAGGCGAGCTGTTGGGAATTTATCGCAAGGCGTTTTTGACGCCCAAGCCGGATGGCACTTTGGAAGGGGGAAAAATTTCCGGCTCGGAGTTCCCGGTTTTTGAAACGGATTTTGGTCGGATGGCCGTGGCGATCTGTTTTGATATGGGGTTTGATGAAGTCATGCAGGCCTACGCCGATAAGGGAGCTGAAGTCATCCTCTGGCCCTCGATGTCTCCCCAAACTCTGATGCCAAGGTTTTATGCGAAAAAATTCGGCATTCACATCGTCTCTGCCACGCCCCGCGACAATGCTTCGGTCTTTGATCCTTCCGGTCAAATAGCCGCTCAAACCACACGCGAAGGGGCCTTGGCTGCGGAGATTGACCTGGACTTCCGGGTCGTGCATTTCCAGCCCCGCTTGCGTGATGGGCAGGCCTTGAAAGAGCGTTTTGGTGACCGTGTGGGGTTTCGTTATTCGACCACCGAGGACAGGGGAATTTTCTGGTCGAATGACCCCGCACTGCCCATTGAAACCATGTTGCAGGAGATTGGTGTGCTGAGCGAACCGGATCTCCGCAGCGTGGCCAGAGAAAAACGCAACGCGGCGCTGAAAGCTTCCACTCCCGCCAACTAATTCGCGGAACTGCTGTCAGGCAGGAATGATGCGACATCAGGAAGGATCCTCGTAGGATGTGAACCATGAGCAAAAGTTTTGAAGAACTGGATTACCGAAGAACCCCCATGGGCGACTTGAGTTTGCGCAGGCGAAAAGTTCCCCTGCTGGAAAACCGCGAAATCTACGAGGTGGTTTTGGGAGACGCGTTCTTGATGTCGAGTTTGTTCCATGATGTCGAAGTGGCTTTGGCTGATCTCTGCCTCAAGGATCGCGAGGGGCCATTGGATGTCGTCGTCGGCGGGCTGGGGCTCGGTTACACGGCCGAAGCGGTTTTGCGTCATTCTGCTGTGCGATCCATGGTTGTTGTGGAGGCCATGGAGGCCGTGATCGAGTGGCATGTCCAGGGGCTGGTCCCTCTTGGCGCAGGGCTCACGGCCGATGCCCGCTGCAAGTATGTCCACGGTAACTTTTTCTCTTTGGCCGCTCAGCCGGACGTGGGCTTTGACCCCGAACGCCCTGGCTCCAGATTTCATGCCATCCTCCTGGACATCGACCACTCACCGCGGAATCTGCTGGATCCCTCCCACGCCCCCTTCTACCTGCCGGAGGGCCTGCAAAACTTGGCCCGTCATCTGCACCCCGGTGGCATTTTTGGAATGTGGTCCGATGACCCGCCAGATGCAGACTTTCTCAAAGCCTTGGGGGAAGTCCTTCCAAACCCCGAAGCAAGAACGGTCCAATTCCCGAATCCCCTTCTGGACCGTGAATCTTCCAGCACCGTTTATCTCGCCAACAAACCCGGCTGAGAGGAATAAAAATTGTTATCATCGGCTCAAGCCATAACAGACGGGCTTGGGGAACCTACGGCGTCCTGTTTTGCCTTGAATGGGGAGCCCAATAAAGCTTAAAGAACCCCAATGAACCTCCACCGACGAGCTCTGCCTTCCTATGCGGCATTTGCAGGTATTATGCCGCACGCGGCATATCTCCTACAAATGCCGCGCGCGGCTCAATAATACTGTTAGGCAGAATCAAACCACAAAAACATTATGGCCGAAATCTGGGCAATCATCGTTAGCATAATCCTAATTCTGATCATCATCGGAATGATCAAAGCGTCCCGTGAGAAATCCCGAAATAAGAAGATTGCGGAACGGTTTATTAAGGAAACGGACGATTTCGTTCGAACCGGCAGAGTTTATTCTATTATCCTTAGCGACGGACGACGACTAGATGATGTCACCATTATTGGTTATTCAAAGTTTAATGATAATGTGATGGGGCCGAGCAACTATTTACCCGGAAATTGGATGATTTTAGAATCTAGCACTAAACGAATTTTCGTAAGACCATCTGCGATTCGTTACTATGAAGAAAAAAAAGGAGCCTAACCATGCGCTAGAGCGAAGCCGATTGCTTGTCACGCCGCCTGCTTTCGCAGGCGTCGCGCCAAGCAACCGGCTCGCTCAGCTTGCGCGTTCGGTGAAAAAATGAAGACTCCGCGCTCAACCATTGCCAGCGAGTTCAAGCTCGCACTTGAAGCTGGCGTGATTGATCGCGCGGAGATCGTTCGATGGGCTGACGATCTCCTGATGTCCCAAGAGTATGATGACCGTCTCGCTGAGATCAGCCTATCAAGCGACAAGACGAATAAGGACATTGAGGCATTGCTTGGAGAGATCGCGACACCCGATGATGACTTTGCGGGATTTCGGAAGATGCTTGGCAGGATGCACGAAGCTCTTGAGGCAGATCCGACGCGTTTGCATGCATTCACGCGTTTTCTCGAGCGCCTTTGGATTCGACACGACTACACGCTACCAGATGACCTAGGATTTATCATTGGTCTGGAGGATGATTACCTCCTCGCTGAAGACGGCCAGTTTGGCACAGTCGATGAGTTCCGGAGCCAGCTTCTTGACGATCTTGCTCGATTCCGCGATACCAACACCGAACAAGACGTCACTCCTAACGCCTGACCCGCTTCCAGTTCCAGCCGCCGTGACAGCTACAACCACTAATCCGTGTTCCACCCTCGCCCCCGGTCAGGCGTAGGAGGACTCGACGTTCGGTGAAAAAATGAAGACTCCGCGCTCAACCATTGCCAGCGAGTTCAAGCTCGCACTTGAAGCTGGCGTGATTGATCGCGCGGAGATCGTTCGATGGGCTGACGATCTCCTGATGTCCCAAGAGTATGATG
>JBGSPC010000146.1:0-14875 GCA_041738805.1 Terrimicrobiaceae bacterium
CATCCCCTTCTTCAACCGTGTATTCGTGCACTCCGTTAACCATCAGTTTCACCGTGGCTTCACAGGGATCGGATCCGGATTTGGAGTGGCGGAAATGGCAATGATATTCCTTGAGTTCGAAAAGGGGAGTGTGCTGGCCAAGACACTTGCGGATGAGGAGTTCAAATGACGCCTCCGCGGCCTCAAACTCAAAACCCCGCGACTCGGCCTCCTTGATTTCACGAAGGATGGATGCGACCTCGGCTGAGCCTTTTTGCAGATCGAAACCCATGTCTTTGGCTTTGACGAGGATGTTGCTCTGACCGGACATATCGGAAATGACCACCGTTTGATGGTTGCCGACTTTCGCAGGCTCCACGTGTTCATAGGCAAGAGCGAGCTTTTGGACGGCGTGAACATGAAGCCCGCCCTTGTGAGTGAAGGCCGCTGATCCCACATACGGCGCACGGATATCCTGAGGCACATTGGCCAGCTCGTCCACAAACGCCGAAAGGTCGCGGAGTCCCGTGAGGTCCTTCACAGCCGGAATCCCCATTTTTAATTCCAGGTTGGGGATCACCGTGGTGAGGTTACAATTGCCAACCCGCTCCCCGTAACCATTGATGGTGCCCTGAACCTGCGTGGCTCCGGCTTGAATAGCAGCAAGCGCATTCGCGACTCCCAGTCCGCTGTCATTGTGAGTGTGAATGCCGACCGGACAGCTCAGATGAGTGACCACATCCGCCGTGGCCTCGCCCACAAACTGCGGCAGAGATCCACCGTTCGTGTCACACAGAACCAAGCAGTCAGCGCCTGCATCCCGGGCCGCCCTCAGCGTCTCCAGCGCGTATTCGCGGTCATCCCGCAAGCCATCAAAAAAATGCTCGGCATCATAAAAGACCTCACGTCCCTGAGCTTTCAGAAAGCGGACGGTGTCTGCGATCATCGCGAGGTTTTCTTCCGGGGCCACACCAAAGACTTCCGTGACATGCACCTTCCAGGTTTTTCCAACAATGGTCACCACCGGCGTTTTGGCATCAAGGAGTGTGAGAAGTTGCGCATCCGTTTCGGCCGCACCGCCCCCTTTGCGGGTCATCCCAAACGCCGCTATCTTCGCATGCTTCCAGGAATGCTTGGCCGCCTCCTCAAAAAAGGCGACATCCTTGGGATTGGACCCAGGCCAGCCACCCTCAATAAAATCCACCCCGAACGCATCCAGCCGTTCAGCCACCCGCATCTTGTCCAGAATGGAAAACGAAATCCCCGTGCCCTGCGTTCCATCCCGCAAGGTTGTGTCATAGAGGGTAACCCGTTTTTCGTTCATAGGAGGGACGACTATACAGAGACCTCCCCGCTGCCTCAACTGTTTACGAGCAGAAAAACAAGCAGAACAGACACAGCACTGCTGGATGGCCGCGACGAAGCCTCCCCATATTCCGCAAGCCACTTGTGCCCCGATTTTCGCGACACGCCAAACTCCTCACACAGCTCGCTCACCGCAAAGTGACCGCTCTCCATCAAATTCACAAACCTCTGTTTCTCTTCCATCGGTAACACGTTTTTCCAGGGCATTCTCTCACCCGATCCTGTTACCTATGTCCCCGGTTTATTTGTTACCCATGTGCCCGGTCCGAACTCTGTCGGTTTTTCCATGCGGATTAGGAGGGGCGAGTCGTTCAGGTACTTGTTCGAAATGCGCCTGCCTTGCAGCCACCAGAGACGAAATCCCCTTGACCTCAGAGGAAACCAGGGTTTATCTAACATGTGATTCATGATGGGCTCATGCTCGTTTGCGATCGGCGCCGGGAGCGGAGACGGGTTTCGAGCTTGGTGCCTTGGCAGTATCAACCCCGTTTGTTCCCTCAAATGATGCACCGTCCATTCGTCTTTTGTTTCATTCTTTTGGCAACACTGGTTTGCGGCCTGCCGCGAGCCAAAGGAGCCACCATTACTGTGGATACGTCCACGACCTATCAGACCATCCGTGGTTGGGGGTGTCTGAATTCGGTTCCCGATTTCCTGACACCGGAGTTTCGCTCAGAGCTGATTCGCGAAGTGGTGGACGAGTATGGTCTCAACCGGCTGCGGATTGAAATCCCGGCGGGCAACTCTACCAGTCGCCGTCGTTGGGAATGGTTCAATGACAACGCGCAGTCGGGGACAACGGACTGGAGCAAGTTGGCTTTGGGGGCGATGGACGAGAACCTCAGCACCTTCACCGGACCATTTGTGGATTTGGTTCGTTCGAACGGGGATCCTTTTGACTCGTATGTCAGCTTCTCATTTTACACTTCGGGATCTTCAGGACCGCCGCCTGCGTGGATTTTGAATAATCCTGGCGAGTATGTGGAATTCGCCATGTCACTGCTTCTCCGGCTTAAACATATTTACGGGATCGAGCCGAATTACATCTGTGTTTTAAACGAACCCGCATACAACAACGTGTTCACAGATCCCATCATCACCGAATTGCTCAAAGAGTTGGGGAAAGCCATGGAGACCGCGGGCCTGGCAACACGGATCCAATATCCGGAAGCCGTCAGTATCGACGCGGCTTACAACACATTCATTGCTCCCAATGCATTGGATGATGAGCTTTGGTCGTGGGTTGGAAACGTAAGCTATCATCGATATGGCGGAACAACGAAACTCCCTGACCTGGCTGCTTTCGCAATTTCGAAAGGGCTTCCGACCGCCATGACGGAGCATGACGCAATGTCTTTAGATCGGCTTTATGAGGACCTTGTCACCGGCAATAATTCCTACTGGGAAGTGTATGGCCTCGCAAGTGAAGTATTGCTCGACAACCAGCACTACAACTTCTTGGAGCGGGGAAGCAATTATTGGAGATTCCGCCAAATTTTTAAAAATGTTCGACCCGGAGCCACCCGCGTAAGGGCGACTTCTGATGTCCCAGCGGCCAAGCTGTTGGCATGGGTAAAAGATGGGAAAACCATCCTGAACTTCTGGTCGCACGCGAATACGACTCTGGAAATCGAGGGTTTGACGCCGGGCACTTATGGATTGAGCAGCGCCAGATTATCGGCGGCTTACATCGAGCGGGGGCTCCGGACGGTGGGTGTCGATGGCAAGCTGACTCTGACGGGCTTGGACACCAGCGCGATGTATGCCCTCTACCCACATCCCGGCGGAAATCTGCCACCGGTTTTTACCAATTTTAAACCTTCGGTCAGCCATCTGGTTTTACCGACATCCACCTTCACTCTCTCTGCCGCAGCGCAGGATCCGGAACTGAATGCGATCGCATTTTCATGGTCTCTGACGGATGCCCCTGCTGGCGCTACGGTGAATTTGGCCACGCCAAATGCAGCATCTTGTGTGGTGACCGGGCTGACGGTTCCCGGCCATTATACATTCACGGTGTCTGCGAGCGACGGCTCGGGTTCAACACAACGGCAAGTGCGCATGGAGGTGTTTGCGAGCAATCCAGCTCCCGATCTTTGGACCATTCACAACCGGATCCCGGTCGTCCTGACATTGCCGGCTTCAGCGACCACATTGAGAAGCAGTGTGTGGAATTTGGACAACGATCCGTTGACCTACCAATGGTCTGTGACTTCACAACCGGCCGGTGCCGCAGCGCAATTCGCCACGCCGACCGCGGCTGAGACGACTGTGAGCGGGATGACGGTGGCCGGAGATTATGTGTTCCGTCTGACCGTTTCGGATGGGACGACACAGGACAGCATGGAGCATACGGTCCCCGTGTATCCGGTAAATGCGGCCCCCACCGTGAGTGCAGCAACAAATGCCAGCAATCTCACATTGCCGGTCTCAAGCACGGATTTAACATCGACCTCTGCGGATTCCAACGGGGACACGCTCAGTCATTGGTGGCGCGTTCTCAGCGCACCCGCCGGTGCCCGCCCCATCTTCACCGCGCAACGCAGCCCCGATACCAGCGTTAGCGGCTTGATTGTGCCCGGAACGTACTCGTTTCAGCATGTGGTAACCGACGAATCCTCGTTCAAGAATAGCAACACCGTTACCGTGACAGTCTTGGCCGGGAGCAATCCTGAACTGCTGGCCTTGGCGTCACCAAATGGTGGAGAAACCTATGCGCCCGGCCAAACGGTAAAGATCCGATGGGCCAGCGCAAACTTCGCAGGAAATGTGAAGCTGGAATTTTTCGATGGCTCGGCATGGTCCGAGGTCAACGCATCGACGCCGAACGATGGAATCGAAGCATGGACGGTGCCGGCAACCCAGCGATCTGGATGTCGCATTCGCATTTCAGACGTCAGCGATGGATTGCCCGCAGATGAGTCTAACATGGATTTCCGGATTGTCGGGCCGGACCTCTTCAAGATTATCAAGATTGAAGGAGATTTTGTCGTGGGACCGACCCTGGAGTGGACGAGTCTGCCGGGGGGATACTCCTATCAAGTGCATTACTCAGAGACCCTGATGGCGGATGATTGGCACCCCGTCGGTCCGCCGCAGGTAGCGCAGGCGGGAGAATACGATCTGAGTTTCACGGATACCTCCGCAATCGGGGAAGTCCGTCGATTTTACAGAGTCGTCGAGACGATGTTGGAGTAGGATCCAGGTTCGAGATTCACCAGCCCCTACGACCAGATCAACGGAAACCCGACTTCGCAAACCTGGTGACGAAAGGCTGCAAACGCCGATGGATCGCGCGATGAGGTCGGGCCTGAATGCGTTAGGTTAAGCCCCAAAGGGGCTTCATCCCATAGCCCAGGGCAAGCGCCAGCACCGCTCTGAGTCTCGGATCAAAAGCTTTTTTGCCCTGTATGGGCAGCATCCCAAACCGTTCTTATCTTAACGACATTCGGGGCGGGCCTATAAATTCAATGTTCTAGTACCACTGACGCGTGAGGCAATTTCCACCCCGCCGCGATCATGCCAGGGAAATCATTTTCGAATTCATCGGAATCGTCCGCGAAAACGCTTGCCACATCAATATTACGAGTTTAGCAATTCGTCATACCGAATCATAATGTCATCACCTAAAACCCAACGCGAACCGGTTTCCCGCATCAGCATTTCGTTGCCTCCGGAGGTTTCACGGGAGTTGGATGTTTGGGTGGAGGAGCGGGGGTTTGAGAGTCGGTCTCAGGGCGTGACGTCGATGATTAATGAACGGCTGATTGAACATCGCCGGGAAACGGGGGAGGGGATCATGACAGGGACGATCACGCTTTTTTACAATCAGACCCGGAACAACATCCTTGTGGAGTTGGCCACGCTGAAGCGGCGTCATATTGATGAAGTGATCGGGTCCTTGCAGGTCCAACTGGAGGACAACCACGTGATGGATGTGATTTTGGTTCAGGGTCCGGTCAAGATTCTGCAGGGAATCACCAATGAATTGCTTGCCTGCAAAGGGGTGAAGGTTGGCAAGCTGACGCTCACCAGCACCCTGATCCCACCGCTTCACCCTCTCATTAAGGGCTGACCTGTTTTATGACTGACTATGTAGAAACTCTGCCCGGTGGTGCGATGTGGTCCATGAGGATTCCGCGGGGATTTGAACTGCGGCTCACCGCAGACGAGCCTGGAGCGAATGTGTCCGCGTTGTTTTATCATTCCGGAAATCCTCTCGACCGTCTGAATGTTCCTGACACATTGAAGGCCCTGCACACGGCCAAGCTCACACGGGGTCATGTCTTAATGAGTGACATGGGGCTGGCCATGGTTTCCATCATCGAAGATTCGCTGGGATGGCATGATCCCCTCGGGGGGCATTCCACGGCAACGCATATTCGAGAGGCTTTTGGGGAGCGAAACTATCAAGATTTCCGGAACGATTTCTTTCGGAATGCGCATGACAACTTTGTGATTGAACTCACCAAGCACGGGCTCGGTTTGAGGGATATCGTCGCGAACGTGAATTTTTTCAGCAAGGTGCTGGCCGATGATTTTGGCCAACTCAGCTATGTGCCCGATCATTGCCCGGCGGGTGCCACCGTCGCTTTAAGAACGGAAATTCCTGTTCTTGCCGTTTTTGCGAACTGCCCCCATCCGATGCAAACCTCCGGTGAGTATCCGAGTGTGCCCGTTACCATTCGAATATTGAAGGCCTCGCCGCCGGGGCCGGATGACTTTTGCCGCAACTTCCGTCCCGAGTGTGGACGGGCCATGGCCTTGTCGGAGCGTCAAAGCTTTGTCTTCGCATGAGCATCCTTAACTATCAAGAAAGTCCGCTGGAGAAACAAACGGCCTGCTACAGCAAAGTCATTCCCGCGGGCGACGGGTGGATTCACCGGGTTGAAGAGGGACAAACCTTGCGCATTGTTGACCTTGAGGGAAACCAGGCTGCGGACACGTTCTTCTTTCATGCCGATGATCTCAGTGAACGTTACAGCGCTCAGGATACGATTCGCGAGCAGCGCGGCATCTATCTGACGACCGGGACCCGTCTGCTTTCGAATTTGTGTCGGGAGATGTTGGAGATCACGGCCGACACGTGCGGGCGTCATGATACCATTGGCGGGGCCTGTGCGGCGGAGAGCAACATGGTTCGTTACGCGCTGGACAAACGTTTTATGCACAATTGCCGCGACACGTTCTTGCTTCAGATGGCGGGTTCCGGCCTTCCTCTCACAAAGAGAGATCTGGCCCACAACATCAATTTTTTTATGAACGTGCCGGTCACTCCGGAGGGGGGGCTGAAGTTTGATGATGGCGTTTCCGAGCCGGGAAAATATGTGGAGATGGTGGCAAAGATGAATGTCGTTTGCCTGATCTCGAATTGTCCGCAGTTAAACAATCCCTGCAATGCTTATAACCCAACGCCCATTGAGGTGATGATCTGGGATGCCACACTATGACAAACCAGCCCGCAAAAATCCTAATCGCCAATCGGGGAGCCATCGCATGCCGGATTGAACGGACCATTCGAAACATGGGGCTTTCATCCGTGGCTGTTTACTCGGTAGCGGATGCGGATTCTCTGCATGTGCGGAACGCGGATGAGGCTATTGCCATAGGGGAATCTGCTCCGGCCTCCAGTTATTTGGATGCCGCCAAAATCCTGAACGCCGCCAAACACTCGGGAGCCTCGGTCATTCATCCCGGTTATGGATTCCTGAGCGAAAACGCGGACTTTGCCGAAGCCTGCGAACGCGAGGGGGTTGCTTTTGCCGGCCCGACGGCTGATCAGATCCGTCAATTTGGTTTAAAAAATGCGGCCAGGGACGTGGCCAAAGCCTGCGGTGTTCCCTTACTCCCCGGAACGGATGTCTTGGAAAGCCTTGAGGAGGCGGAAGCGGCGGCGGCTGCGATTGGATTTCCTGTTATGCTCAAAAGCACAGCGGGCGGTGGGGGGATTGGCATGCAGGTTTGTTTCCATGAAGGCGACCTTCGTGGAGCTTACGAAAGTGTGCGGCGACTGGGAGAGGCCAACTTCCGGAATGGCGGACTGTTTCTGGAAAAGTTTGTGGAGCGGGCGCGTCATGTCGAAGTGCAAATCTTTGGAGACGGCAAGGGACATGTGCTTGCGCTGGGCGAACGCGATTGCTCCGCGCAGCGGCGGAATCAGAAAGTTCTTGAAGAAACGCCTGCACCGGGACTCCCGGTGGAAATTCGTCAAGCCCTCTGTGAGGCCGCCATTGCGCTTGGCAAAGCGGTTTCCTACCGCTCAGCCGGCACGGTTGAGTTTCTCTATGATGCCCAAGCCTCGGCCTTCTATTTTCTGGAGGTCAACACCCGGCTGCAGGTCGAGCATGGTGTGACCGAAGAAGTCTTTGGCGTGGATTTGGTGGAGTGGATGCTGAGGCTGGCTTTGGGCGATGCCTCGTTCCTTACGGAATTTGAAGCCAAGTCGGAGGGTGCCGCCATCGAAGCCCGCATTTATGCAGAAATGCCGGCCCGCAATTTTCAACCCAGCACGGGGACCATCACTTTTGTCCAAATCCCTGAATGCTTGAGAGTGGAAACATGGGTCGATACGGGCACGGAGGTTTCCGGGTTTTATGACCCCATGCTTGCCAAAGTGATCGCCAAGGGGAACTCGCGTCTGGAGGCTCTGACGGCGCTGCGGTCGGGATTGGAGCAAATGCGCATCTATGGTGTGGAGACCAATTTGGAGTATCTGCTGGCGATCCTGGACTCACGCGAATTTCTGGAGGGAGAAATCACGACATCATTTTTGAACGGTTTTGTGTTTCAGCCCTCGGTGATTGATGTGGTCGACGGGGGCATCGAGACACTGGTCGTTGATTGGCCGGGGCGTGTGGGATATTGGGACGTGGGCGTGCCACCGTCGGGTCCCTTTGATGATTTGAGTTTTCGATGGGCCAATGAGCTCCTGGGAAATCCCGAATCTGCTGCCGGTCTCGAATGCACGGTTCGTGGTCCCACACTCAAATTTCAGAAGGATGCGTGGATTTGTCTCACCGGAGCAGAAATGGAAAGCACTGTTGATGGTTTGCCTTTAGAGCGAGGAATTCCCGTGCTGGTGCGATCCGGTCAGACGCTCCGGATCGGCGAAGCAAAAGGGATGGGGTTGCGTGCGTATTTGGGGGTGCGCGGGGGGCTGGATGAAGCCCTCTACCTCGGGAGCCGAACCACATTTCGATTGGGACAGTTTGGGGGTCATGGCGGCCGGGCGCTGCGGGCCGGGGATGCGCTGCGATTGTTCGAGGAGGCCGCCAACATGCCACCGTCTCACGAAAAAGCGGCCCTGCCGGTTTTTGGCAAGGAGTGGAAAATCGGGGTTTCCTATGGACCACACGGTGCCCCCGATTTTTTTACGGATCGCGATATTGCCCAATTTTTCGAAACCCCTTGGGAGGTCCACTACAACTCGTCCCGAACCGGGGTGCGTTTGATGGGGCCGAAACCCGAGTGGGCTCGTCAGGACGGTGGAGAGGCTGGTCTGCATCCTTCCAATATTCATGACAATGCTTACCAGGTTGGGGCTATTGATTTCACCGGCGATATGCCAATCATCCTTGGCCCGGATGGTCCAAGTCTTGGAGGTTTTGTTTGTCCTGCCACAATTCTGAGCAGCGAGTTTTGGAAAGTTGGACAATTGAGGCCCGGTGACCGCGTGACGTTTCATCCGATCTCTCTTGAGGCTGCAACGGCGACAACACCAATCGAAAACCTTCCGGCAACACTCGAGCCGGTGATTGCCCGTAAAGATGACAAACACCCCCCCCCGGTGGTTTATCGCCGACAGGGCGATACGGGAATCCTTGTGGAATACGGGGAGATGGTGCTCGATCTCCATCTGAGGTTTCGGGTTCAGGCGTTGTATGAATCATTGAAGGAGGCCAAAATCCCGGGACTGCTGGACCTGACACCTGGTATCCGTTCACTCCAAGTGCGCTATGATCCAACGTGCATTGCGTATGACAAGGTGCTTGATCTTCTGGTTGCGACGGAAGCTGGTTTGCCGTCTGTGCGAAGCATGGTGGTGCCAACCCGCATCGTTCATCTTCCCTTGTCATGGGATGATGAATCCACGCAACTTGCCATTGAAAAATATTCTCAATCGGTGCGCAAAGACGCGCCCTGGTGCCCGAGCAATATTGAGTTCATCCGAAGAATAAACGGTTTGGAAAGCCAGGAAGCCGTTCGCGGGATTGTGTATTCGGCGAGCTATCTCGTGATGGGGCTGGGTGATGTCTATCTTGGGGCCCCCGTCGCAACCCCGCTGGATCCCCGTCATCGCCTCGTCACCACAAAATACAACCCGGCAAGAACCTGGACGCCGGAAAATGCCGTGGGCATTGGAGGGGCCTACATGTGCATTTACGGGATGGAGGGGCCGGGCGGATATCAGTTTGTGGGCCGCACGGTTCCGGTCTGGAATCGTTACCGTCAGACCCGCAGCTTCGTGAAAGACCGGCCTTGGTTGCTACGATTTTTTGATCAGATCCGGTTTTATCCGGTGGAACATTCCGAACTCATGGAGCTACGGCGGGACATGTTAACCGGTCGTTATGAACCCAAAATCGAGGAGCAGGAATTCCGATTGGCTGACTATGATCAGTTTCTTGAGACGGAAGCCGACTCCATCGCGTCATTCCGGGCCACACAACGAGCCGCATTTGATGCCGAACGCGAACGCTGGAATTTGGCGGGACAGAATGTTGTCAACGACGAAGAACTGGTTTTACAGGACGCGGAGGCAGAGGAAATTCCTGCCGGCTGTTATGCCGTGGCAAGTCCAACGGCCGGCAACCTCTGGAAAATGCTTGTGAAGCCGGGTCAGAGTGTCTCCGCAGGGGAAACGCTGGCCATTGTCGAGAGCATGAAAATGGAGATTGTCTGTGCAGCGCCGGAAGCGGGAACTGTGGAACTCCTGCTTGCCAAGGAAAGCCAGCCGGTCGCGCATGGGCAATCCCTTCTGGCCATCAAACCCCACGCATGAAAATTACCACGCTCCTCACGGAATACCGTTCAGGGAAGACAACCCCTGAGTTGATCATAGCCGAAATTCTCAAAAAGATGGATTCCTATCACGGAGTTTGGATCAGCCGTTTTTCCGATGAGGACCTCTTAAGAAAAGCACGCCGTTTGCAGGGACGGGATCCGGAGGAGCTTCCGCTGTTTGGAGTTCCCTTTGCCGTGAAAGACAATATCGATGTGGCAGGTTTGCCAACTACGGCAGCCTGTCCGGCATTTTCGTTTGATCCCGAAGAAGACGCAACCGTCGTTCGGCTTCTTCTTGAAGCGGGTGCCATCTGCCTTGGGAAAACCAACCTGGATCAATTTGCCACCGGGCTGGTGGGAACGAGGTCGCCACATGGCGTGCCGGAAAATCCCTATGGCAAAGCGTTCATCCCTGGCGGCTCCAGCAGTGGTTCCGCCGTGGCTGTGGCGACAGGGCTCGCAGCTTTTTCGTTGGGGACAGACACGGCAGGTTCAGGCCGGGTGCCTGCGGCATTCAACAACCTGTTTGGATGGAAGCCCACGCGGGGGGGGGTGAGTACTCGTGGCGTGGTGCCGGCCTGTCGGACCCTTGATTGTGTCTCCGTCTTTGCCAACTCTGCGGAAGATCTCCAAATTATCTCGAAAGCAATCAGCGGCTTTGATCCGTCCGATTCTTTTTCACGTCGCGGGGTGTTCTCTCCTGAAAAGCCCGTGACCACCGTGGGGATCCCCCGCGCAGACCAACTGGAGTTTTTTGGAGATGATGACTACGAGTCACTGTGGAACATCAAAATCGCGGAGCTTCGATCGCGCGGTTTAGCCATTGTCGAAATCGATTTTCAGCCCTTCCTCGATGCCGCGCGATTGCTTTACGAAGGTCCCTGGCTCACGGAGCGGTATCTGGCGACTAGGGAGTTGCTGGAGAAACAGCCCGAGGCCTTCCATCCGGTGACCCGTACCATCATTGAAAAAGGTAAGCACGGTTCCGCAGGGGACGTGTTTGAAGCTCAATACCGTTTGGCGGATCTGAAGCGCCAAGCCGAATCCGTTTGGGATTCTGTGGACCTTGTCTGTACTCCCACCGCCGGCACGATTTATCGGGTGGACGAGGTTGCTGCCGATCCCATTCGCCTCAATTCCAACCTCGGCTTTTACACAAATTTTCTTAACCTTCTTGATCTCTCAGCACTCGCAGTGCCTGCGGGTTTCCGGAAGGACGGGATGCCATTCGGTGTCACTTACGTGGCCCCGGCGTTTGATGACAGGTCCCTGTTTGCGTTTGCAGGAGCTCCTTCGGATCTGACTGGGACCTTGGATGTCGCGGTTTGTGGCGCTCATATGACAGGCCTCCCGCTCAATTCTCAGCTCACTTCCCGCGGCGCTTTTTTGGTTAAAGAAGCAAGGACTTCGCCGGATTATCGGATGGTTGCGCTTGATGAGAAACGTCCTGGATTGTTTCGGGTTCACGAAAACGGGACGTCCCTTCCCATGGAAATCTGGCGGTTGCCGTTGAAGGACGTGGGTACCTTTCTGGCTGGCATCCCAGCACCTCTGGGTTTGGGACGGGTGAGTCTTGAGGGTGGGGGAGACGTCTGCGGGTTTCTCTGTGAGGTCGCTTCCACACATGACAAAATGGATATCACCCAATGCGGGGGATGGCGAAATTGGTTGAATCGCTAATGCCGGGTGCCCGATTAGCTAATCCAAAAAAATTCATTCAGGGATTCTGCTGGAACCAAGTGGGGCGCCTGATAGCCGGGCGTGGGTTTTGAGGGGCAGACGGTGAGGAGTTGCGCACATCCGCACGCCACTGGAAGGAGACTTCCTGTTGTTGCCGGGCAATCCTGATTCGTCGCGAAGAGGGATACCAACGGACATTTCCCTGACCTGTGGGCTCGATGATGATTTCTTTGCCAACTTGCCCTTCGTAGGAAAACACATTTTGGTTGTTGGTGCGGACGGTTTGAATGACGCGATTTGAGGATGCGTCACGAATCAGAATGTTGACGTCCAGCAGGGCATCCAAAGCCCCTGCGGTTGGATCCACACTGATCCGCCCAACAACGACACCACGCAAACCAGCTGGACGATTCCAGTCCCCTGAGGGATCGGAAACCTGATTGTTGCCTGCTCCGGGAATTTGTATTCCGCGAAGCTGCGCTTCGATGACTGGCAGAACTTCTTGCTGGAAGGGTGTCACAAAGGTCGTCTCGGGATTTAAATTGTAGCCTGGCTTGGTGGCTGTGATGGCATTTTGTCGACTCTTCTTCAGACGCAGCCGGTACATTCCACGCTGATCAGTGACCGTGCTGTCAATATTCACGCCGCCAGTAACGACATTGATCCTCACACCGGCAAGCGGCGTGCTCGCTCCGTTCGGCTGTCTGAGCAGAACAAGACCTTTTGTTTCCACATATTCAACATCGCTTGGTCTCGCCGCGCCCCAGCCTTGGCCCGGATCTTGGCCCGGATCTTGTGCAGCGGGGTCAGGATCCTGAGCACCCCCACCGGGAAATCGACCGCCTCCGACCGGTCCTCCCCCTCCGGCGCAACCCGTCAGGTAAAATGCCGTGAGAATTGAAATGCAAATCAGGCAGGAAGAGAGGGAGGGCTTTTTCATAATGATATAGCAGTAACGGATCAGGTTTACTTTTATTCATTAGATCAATCCATGGCAACAGTGGAATTCTTGTTCGGAGTGGCATGGTGAAATCGGACGTTCTTGAGTGAGGCATTGCTGCAAGAACACGACGCTCCCTCACAAATGATACCGGGGATACGGTCATTATCGTTTGCGGCAAATAGAGAAAAGTGGGCGGGTGGGGGACTGTGCGGTCCTATCTGCAAAAGACGGATCTGTAGTAAACGCGGTTCGCTTGGTGTTCAAGAGACAACAAAACGGCAGCACGGCGCCGTTGGCGCAGTGGGGATTCGTCCTGATCTTGGTAACTGTGCAGGCCGGCGTTCTACGGTGCCGGTCACTACACAGATCTTACGCTTCGGCGCCGAAATCCTCACCCACTTGGTAGCGAGTGAAGCGTCGAATGACGATATTTTCGCCAAGTTCAGCAATTTTGGTGCTGACCAGGTCTTTAACGCTTAGGTCAGGATTTTTGATGAAAGCCTGCTCGAGGAGGCAGATCGTGCTGTAAAATTTGTCGATTTTTCCATCAACGATTTTGTCCACGATGTTGGCTGGTTTGCCAACAACCTGAGCGGCAAAGATCTCCCGCTCGGCGGCAATCAGTTGTTCGGGAACCTGATCGCGGGAAACGTAAAGTGGGTGCGAGGCTGCGATGTGAAGGGTGATATCTTTTACGAGATCCCGGAAACTTTCGTTCTTCGCCACAAAATCCGTTTCGCAATTGATTTCCACAAGCACCCCGACTTTGCCCTGAAGATGGATGTAGGAAGCCACGGTGCCTTCCTTGGCCGTGCGCGAGGCTTTTTTGCCCGCGGAGGCGATTCCTTTTTTTCTCAGGAGCTCTTCGGCTTTGACCAGATCACCACCTGTTTCATCCAGGGCTTTTTTGCAATCCATCATCCCCGCATTGGTTTTTTCGCGGAGTTCTTTGACTTGGGCTGGTGTTGTTGCGGACATGTGGGAAAAAATTAGATTGTTAAAGGATTTGTCGATTGAGAATTACTGGAAGTGAGAGGGCGTGTGATAGACCGCCTGGGGGGGTGTCTTCGACTTAGCAGTTTTATCACTGCAAAGACGATTACCCCTTAGGGACGCCTATTCTGCAACGGCATCCAACTCGGTGGGAGCCGCCCCTTTGGCTCCAGCGCCTTGGGCGCGCATGATACCATCAACGAGTTTCTGAAGAACCACACGAATGGATCGGATGGCGTCATCGTTGCCCGCGATGGGGTAGGTGATGCGGTCCGGATCACAGTTGGTGTCTACGATAGCTACCACGGGAATCTTGAGGCGGGTCGCCTCGGCAACAGCGATTTCTTCACGGTTGGTGTCAATAATCACAATCGCGTCAGGCAAGCGGTCCATGTCGAGAACTCCTTCGAGGTTCTGACGGAGTTTCACCGCTTCGCGTCTCAGAGCAGAAGCTTCCTGCTTGTTGAGCTTTGCGAAATCAGCTGTCTTTTCACGGGCTTCAAAATCACGCAACCGGGCAACGCTTTTGCGAATCGTCGCGAGGTTTGTGAGGGTGCCGCCCAGCCAGCGATGGCTGACGAAGTGCTGGCCAGTGGCGATGGCCGCTTCTTTGATGGCTCCTTGGGCCTGCTTTTTTGTGCCAACAAAGAGTACCTTGCCGCCGCCTTTGACGATGTTTCCGAGGAAATCCGATGACTCTGCCAACTGGTCCACCGTGATGGCCAGGTTGATAATGTAAATCGAGTTTTTCTCTTCGAGAATGTAATCCCGCATTTTGGGATTCCATCGTTTGGTTTGGTGTCCGTAATGGACACCGGCTTCGAGCAATTCGGTCATGATTTCGGTTAAGGCAGAGGACATAGCGATAAACCCTTGGTTTCTAATGGGAATGGAAAATTAGCGCAACACTCG
>JBGSPC010000069.1:0-83609 GCA_041738805.1 Terrimicrobiaceae bacterium
CCATCGCAAGATGAAGCTCATTCAACGCCGGGCTTACGGCTTTAGAAACTTTAACAATTACCGCTTGCGCGTCATCGCTCAGTGCGGCTAACCAACAACATATACAATGCCCTCATCCCCATTGTTTGGTGGAGAGCCCACTTCCCTCGCGCAGTTGATCCGACAGGTTTCCGTTTGGGACGGACCGAAGACCAATACCATCGACATCTTCCCTGTCCGCGATCAACAATGAGATTTATGCCGTCCCGAAAGGCCATCGCAACTCCTCCGTGCCGCTCCATTTCCGGAGTCGAGATGGAAGCGATCTACCGCCTCTGGGACGAACTGGACCGGATTCCCCTTGGCGAGACCGACAAAGCCCTGCGCCAACTGGCGCTCGGCCTGATGAGCTTGCTCCGGGCCGACAATGTGAAATGGATCGCCGCCGTCCGCGTGTTGCAGGGAGAGGAGGCCCAAAAGGACCCGCTGCTCGGTTGGCGGTTGCGCGCCAGCTACGACCTTGTGCCGGATTCCGACGCCTACAAAAAGCTCATCGCGCCGATGTTTCATCGCCATAACCGGCTCGATCCCGACTTCCTCATCGGATTAGCGACCCATGCCGTGGTGGCGGGAGCCGGCACGTTTCGGGTGCATCGCATGCGCGACGGCTGGATTCCCTTTCGCGAGTTTCGCCGGAGTGAGCACTACAAGCTCCATTACACCGAACTGGGCATTACCGATCGCATGTGGGTGAGCTTCCCGCTGAACGACGATTCCGAGTCCGTGTTCCTCATCGACCGCACGGGATCATCCCCCCACTTTTCCAAACGCGACGCCGCCCTCGCCTTCGCCGCCCTCCGCGGCATCCGGGGATTTCATCGCCATTTGTTTCTAGCACGGGGCCTGCTCATCGGTGAAACGCCCCTCAGCCCGGTCGCCCGACGCATCGTGCAAAAGCTGCTCACCGGCCTCTCCGAAAAGGAGATCGCCGAGTCGCTCGACCAGGGTGTGGCCACGACGCACAAATACATCCAAGCCATTTACGAGAAATTCGGCGTAAACGGCCGGGCCGATCTCATGTCCCTCTGGCTTGGGGCATAAGGTTTGCCAGGCTCCACCGGGTCACGTCCGCGGACACCCACCCGGTCTTCGTCTCGCAGGATGACGGTGATCGTTGCCAACCGCCTCACGCAGTTTGAACCATTTTAAGAGATCATTTTACACAAGGACCAGGCGTCCGAGCCTTTGTTGATTTGTTGAGAAATTATTTTCCTTTGGCCCTCCGTCCTTCACAAGAATTCCGACTCCGCTGCCATTTGGTTTGGTGTTCTACCCTGTGTAGAAATCCATTCATTGCCAGGCTGGTGCCTCAAGATCACTCTGATCCTATCAGTTGACCATTTCCTCATCTCAGTTCATCCAAACCTCTGAGCCTACGAAAACCAACCCTTTCTTCCCTCACGCCCCGGCCTCAGGCTGCCCTGAACAAGCTAAGCCTGACCGGACGGCATGCCCGGTCTCCGGGGCAACGCTCGCCAAACGACCGGGGATCCACCCGTTGGCAGTGTTTGCTTTTGCACTTGCAGCGGGATTTGCGTCATCGCATGCGCAGGATTCTGAGAGCTACCTCGTTTCACAGATCGCCCTGAAGCAGGAGCAGATCAGGAAGACGACTTATGAACTCTCGCTGGCCCAGGATTTTCTGAACTCCTACAGCACAAAGATCGGGAATATCGAGGCTGCGGACGCGAGTTTGGAAACCACCCGTGTGAAACTGGCCGGGATTCAGAGGGACAACCTTGTGAAACTCACGATCAAGATGGGCATCACCACGTGGAGCGAGTGCAGTGGAGCGGTCAGCTTTGCCAAAGGGGCCGTTGAGCAGGTTATCAGCACCGGCGTGCGTTCCGCAGCGCTTTCGCTGGCTTACGATCAATTGAAAGATAAGTTGCAGGGGGAAGTTACCAATCCGTTCACCGACCCCGTCAAAGAGGCCCTCGGCTTGGACGATGAATCTCTGAGCAGCCCGCGCACGGTAAAAATCGGCGGGGTCAACACCAAGGCGCTGGCTGTTCTGCCCGAACTCAAAAAAATCAATGATGCGCTCAATCTGACGATTGAGGGGGCCCAGGCCCTCGCCTTCAACCGCGACGGTCTTGACCTCGGGCCGGTTGGTGCCCTCCTTTACAAGAACGAGAGCATCCGAAATGATTTTATCCCGGCCGCCCGCGTCAAGTTGGAAGCCCTGCGGTTGGAAGTTAGCGGAGCGCTACCCGGGGTGGAAAGTGACGCCACGTGGCTTCAAGGCGAACTGGATTCCCTCAATAACGCCCTCGCCAACCTCCGCACCCGTCTGTCGACGCTCCGAAGTGATTTGGCCGAGGAGGCACGGCAACAGGCAATAGGGGATGTATTGGCAAACATTCCACCGAAAGTCGTCATCACCATCGGAACCCGTCCCCCTGATCCTCCTCCATACCCGGTCTGGGACCCCGGAACCGCCGAGTCCTACCAGGCCAGACTCGATGCCTATAACGCCGCTCATGCCGCCATTGTTAAGCACCGGGCCCTGGTGCAGCAGCATGTCATAACCGAAAGCCTGGCCTTGGAGCTGGAGCGGGATACGCTGGTATCACAAATCTCCAGCCTCATTGGCGGGCGCAACGCTCTCATCTCAGGCTTGGAATGGAAATACGGTGCAGCCGGTGTGGTGAGTGACGAATTCGGAGGCAATCGCAAACCCCCGCTCATGGCTGCGTTTTCTATTTATGGACTGGCGGAATACGACATCTCACTCCGTTGGCTTCAGGAAGGATCGCAGGCGGTGACAGCTTTGGCAGGCGACTTTGCCACCATTGAGGCAGCGCTTCGGGAAAAATGCACCGCGCTCGCTGCCTTGGAACCCCGCCAGGAGGCACTCATCGATCTCAGGAACTCGACCGCCCGCAATGTGGACGGTTACTACCAACCCGTTCTTCCTGATGGCTGGTTTATTGTCGACGATGTCGCTCACTTTCTGAACAGCGTGGCCGGTTCCGATGATGCCGCCGCCAGCTACGCCGCCGGGTCCCAGTCCTTTTTGGAAAGCTATTCGGCTTTGTGTGCTGCGCAGCCGGCGCCGCTTGCGCTGATCGCTCAGCTCCGGGCCAAAGTCACCATGGCCTTTCCGGCGCTGGTGAAGCTAGCTGAGGAGTATCAGAAGGGAGTTGAGGAATCTCTGACCAACGCTCAGAACGCGATGGATGCCTCCATCGCCGCCGCAGCCGATTACCATGCAGCTATTGTCGCCGCCGAGACGGCGACCGGGCGGACGGCGGGCGTTGCTTATCGGTACGGGTATCGGGACCAAACCGATTACGTGGACTGGGTGGTCGTTCCTGTCTTCCGCCGGGGCTTTATGTTTAACGACTATCGCGCCGCGCTCGCCGGAGCCCTGGGCGAGGACGACCTCGCCAAGGCCAACCAAATCATCACGGCCTACGCCACCTTGCGCACAGCCCATGCCTCACTCCGGCACAAATTCACCTCCGCCAACAATCACTTCGCCACCTATTTCAAAGCTGCTGGAACGAATGGCACCCCCTTCTGGTCCCCGCTCACCGATTGGAGGGATGCGTCCACCCTCACCGGCTCCACACTTGTTGTTCCCGCACCTCCGGATCTCACCGCGCTGGAACGCCGGTTTTATCATCTGCAAGGGTTCACTCAGCCGGGCTGGCTCGACTATTCGAATCCCACGGTTGCGAACTGGTTCAACGCCCTGCCGGATCTTGCGGACCTGCCTGATCCGGGCCTTGACGCCACGCTGGTCACCGATGAGGCCTTCGGGGGAAGCTCAGACGAGCAGATGACTGCGTATCATGATCTGCTCACCCTTCGGGAAAAATGGCAATCCATGCCATGGGGGAGTTATGGAGCGACGGACTTCGGCAATGCGATGGTTGCGGAAAACTCGGCACTTTGGGAATTGCGGGACATCCTCGAAGCAGAAGACGCCGCGCTCTACCAAGCGGCCTTCGCGTCAGCTCAACAGCACCTGAGTACAATCAATGCCACGTATTCGTTCCCGGTTTCCATCACGAGTCAGCCAGAGAACTCCACGATAGCGCATGGTCTTTCAGCCAGCCTCTCTGTCGGCGTCTCGGGCGAGGTGAGCCGCTGTGACTGGTATGAACGCAGCTATTTCATTTCTCCTGACGACTACTCCAATTTCACTCTGGTGCAGTCGTCACCAGGCACGGCTTACACCACCCCGCCACTAATGAGCGACCGCTACTACTATGTTGAGGTCTTTGGCGCTGGTGGTGGTTCCATCCGGAGCACCATCGCCAAAGTCACCATCGACCCCAACACCGTGCCACCAATGATTTGGAGCGATCTCCAGTCGAGGGCCATCCCTGCCGGATTGCCGGTCACTCTCACCGTGCAAACGTCGTATGACGCCTCCACCATTATTTCATGGTATCGCAACAGTGAATTGGTCCAGTCCGGACAATCCAACCAATACGTTTTGGGCCCCTTCAGCGCCGGGCTGGCGGGGAACTATCAGGTGCGTGTGAGCAATGCGGCCGGGACCGTGGAGGGAATGATCGCCGTGATCACTCTTGCTCCGGCAGGCGGGTCTTTCAGCTTCCAGAGCTGGGCTGAGGTTCAGGGGGGTGGGCAGCCGTGGATGTTTTACAATCCTTTCGCCGACGGTTTCGGACTCGGAGTGCCGAACGTTCTTTGTTATGCGTTGGGTGCCGCTCCGGGAGCCCGGGCTGTCCGCTTGTCTCCCTCCTGTGCCATGGAGTCCGGGAAACTCACCATGCGGTTCAGAAAACCCCGCTATGTCAGCGGCGTGAGCATCCGTGCCGAGATGTCGAGCGACCTTACCATCTGGACCACCGATGGAGTCGAGTTGATCAAGGAGAGCGAGACGGAGGAGGATGAAATCTGGATCGCACGGCCGATCGGAACACCCTCCACGCGGGTCTTCCTGCGCGTGGCTGTCAGCCCGGTCGCTCCCCCGCCAATGTGATCTCCGGAAAAATAACCAGAGGCGCGTTTGGATGCGTCCCAATGAAGGTATTCGCCTATCTCGGGTCGGAGACTTTCGCAGACACGTCATCGAGCCACACATCGCCACTACCTTTCACATGGTAAAGAAGAAATGCCTGAGAATAGTTGGCAGGCAATGGAATCGTTTTTTTAAATGCCTGCCAATCGGTGGCGCCTTTCTCAGGTGAATAAACGGTAATCCATGCCATCTGCTCGCCGGATTCATTCTTGAGCTGGACTGCAATGTGGGCTTCGGTGAATTCGCCCTGCAACTGGGTTTGCCCGCTAACTGTTAGCCATTTTCCCTGTAAGTCAGATGGCAGTTCCTGTTCAGCAACACAGTAGCCCGGGAGATCGAGGTGCATATTCATTGCGTTGGGTTCGCTCTTGAACTTTTCTGTTTGAAGACTTAGCTGTCCTTTGACATCGGACCAGCGCAGTTGCCAGTCTTCGGGTAAATCCCCGTCACTGCCAGATTGATCAAAGCTACCGTTTTTAACAATCTCAACCCCGCCGGAATCGGCTGCCACTTTGCCGGTGCTCGCAGCCACGGGCGTCGACGCCGCAGGGGTCAGCGGTAGCCAAAAAGCGCCAGAACCGTTACTGCCTGCTATGATTCTGTCTCCGGCGAAGGCTACAGAATTGCCGCGACGGTTTGGGAGGCCGGGATCAAGAAGTCTCCAGTTCTCCCCGCTGTCTTCGCTTAGATAGATCCCCTCGTCGGTTCCGACTGCGATGCGACCCGCTTTCACTTGGTCGAAGGCCACATGATGACTGCCGAGAGTTATTCCAGCAGGAGCCCACGTCTTACCTCCATCGAGAGAAGACAACAACCCTCCTTGAAGCCCTGCCACCAAAAATTTTCCGGGCACAAAGGGGTCGGCTGCAACACTGTTGGGACGCGCAATTTTTGCCTCCACCGTCATCCAGCTCTTCGAGGCGGGGTCGAAAGCGAAAACCTGCGACGAACCATTCGAGATGGCTACCATTGAGCCATCCCGAGACACTGCGATCTCACGCCCAACATGCCAAATTTCACCCCGGAAAAGACCGGCATCCGGCAGACCTTCATTCATTGGCTCCCAGGTTTCACCCGCATCGTTTGACCGGAAAACGCCGCCTTTTTCAGAGGACTTTCCAGCAACGGTGATGTAAACCGAGTCGCGATGAATGGGATCCGCCGCGATGCTGTTCAAACGGCGCGAAGCAACCTCGCGAGCCCCTTTCATGGCGGCAGCTCTCCATGTTGTCCCCCGGTCGTCACTCACAAACACCTGGCTGCTGTACCAGTGCCCGTTAACATCCGGGCCGATGGCGTAGAGACGTGCGTTATCCTTGGGTGACACGGCAATATCCTTCACATTGTTTGTTATGACTTTGGATTGCTGTTGAAAACTAGCCCCACCGTCGAGCGAGCGGAAGTAACCGTTGTCGCCCATGCCCATGTGCACCATTCCAGCATCATCAGGAGCCTGCGTGACATTGTGAAGACACGTGATTTCCAACCCGTCGCCGCTGTAGTTCCAAACCTTCCCGGCATCGTTCGACTGCCAAAGCATATACCAGTCGCACATCCACCATTTGGCAGGGTCTTTCGGATCAACCACAATCGTCGCAATGGCTTTGCCAAAGTGCACCCAGCCAGGACGGTCCCCGGCGTTCCCGTACCAAGAGGCAGGTGCCTCAACTTTTCCGGGAACAAGCTCCCATGCGTTGCCATTTGGCTCCCTGCGGTAGATTTTACCGTCACCGGCACCAATTAATAAAAAATCAGGCCCTGCTGAAATCGCGGTGAAAGTGAAAGGAGCCACAGAACCCCATGCACTGAATGATCCGCTCGGGCTGAGAATACCGGATTTGTCGCCAGTGGGCAGACCTTCGCTGAAATCCGTCCATGTTTTTCCTCCATCCCTGCTCCGCTTGATTTCGGAAGGCGGGAAAACTCCGATCCAGTCATTGTTAAACAAAGGGCCAGCCTGAACAACTTCAAAAGGACCACCGGCGTCCGTGGATAATCCACTCCACGTTTTTCCGCCGTCAAGGCTTTCAAAAAAACCAGGTTTCAAGACGGTTTTTTCCTGGCCAAGAAGAAAGGAATTGTAGGGACGCGAACAGAGAAGCACACGGTCCTTTGTGGTTTTATCGAAAGTGATACTGGTTGGGTTGATTTCGTTGAGACCGGCTTTCGCCCAGGTTTTTCCAAAATCCTCGGATCGGAAAACACCATCTTTCATCGAGCCTGCAAGAACGATTTCAGGGTTGATTGGATCAACGGCCAGGATTCTTCCCCACATGCGGGTGTTTCCATTGCCTGCAAATGCCGCCTGCTGAGTGCGCTCAAAGGTCTTACCGCCATCCGTGCTCCGATAGATGCCCTCCCGGTCTTTTTCCCAATGTGAGCCAGTGGCGACCAGGATCTTCTCGGGATCGTTCGGGTGAACCACCAGCGAGCGCGGTTGTTGGTTGCCCTCAGTTGCAGGAAGCGCACCCTGGAGCATCCTCCAAGTCTTGCCTGCATCGTCGCTGCGATAGAAGCCGCCTACGTCCGTTTGCAAATAATATATGGCAGGATCACGAGTTGGAATGAGGTCTGTGACGTAGCCGCCACCACCAATTACCGACGAGAACCAATCGCCATATTTCAACTGTGGGTCCGCCGCTGAAGTCGGCAGTGAACAAACCCAGAGCACGGGCAGGAACAGGAATTTCGATATTGTCGCAATTTTTTTCATAGAATCTTTCAATTGGCTTTTTGTGGATCAGGTCAAACGGCTCCCCGCCTGGCTTCCAGCAGAGATCGCGTCTCCGCCGCTGTCTGTTCGGTAATGGTGTATCGTCTGAGCGCCCAAACTGCTCCAATGAGCATCATCACTGGCAGGAGTGTCACGAGGAGCTTCATGCGGAAAAATGCATCATGCTGATCCGCACCTTTTTTCACATCGAATCCGGTCAACTCCAGGAGAGTGCCGGAAAGACCGAAACCGATCGTGAAACTTAGCTTCACCGCCCAGGCATAAACCGAGGAAAAACTTCCCTCACGACGGTCCCCCGTCTTCAGTTCATCTTCGTCGGCAATGTCGGCTACCATGGATCCAACCAATAACCATGTGCTCTGCATGCCGAACCCGAGAAAAAAGGCATTCGATAATTTTAAATAGGGCTGTCCGGGCCAGAGGATGAAGTAAGTCATCAGGTTTCCAAAGAGCTGTATAAGCAGGGCGGCCGTCATCGTTTTCCTCTTGCCCCAGCGTGGGGAGATGAAGTTGGCGCATGTGATGCCAAAAAATACTCCAACGGTGGAGATCGTCTGCCAGAAGCCGTTGAATTTTGCAGCGGTCGCCTCGTCGCCCCCCATCACGTAATAAGTCCCCATAAACTGACCGAAGCTATTTACCAGCGCACCACTCGCAACAAAGAAGACCGTCACAACGACCATCACAAGAAAGTTTTTGTTGGTTAGCGTAAGCCTTAAATCTCGTTTGAGGCTTGTTCGCTCCTGGCGTTTGGTGACAACGGCAAACCTTTCCTTCACAAAGATTGCCGGGAGTACTCCAAAAACGATCATGATCGCTCCAAGAATCACTGTGAGAAAACGTGTGCCGCCCAAGGTGTCCGGCAGCCCCGTCACGGGGTCCTTGAAGATATCGAGCTTTGTAAACCACCAGCACCAGCTGATAACCATGCCGAAAAAGATTCCTGCGTAAAATCGATAAGAATTGATCCTCGTCCGCTCATGATAGTCGGGTGTCAGCTCCATGAACAGGCTGTGATAAGGCATCGCCCAAATCGTGAGCGAAGTGTAAAGCAGTAATCCGGTGACAGCCAGCCATCCAATGATAAACGTGTGGCTGGCATCCCGTGGGAACAACCACATTAGAGGAAAGGTGATTCCAATCAGAATCGCACCGACAAAGATATAAGGCCGTCGGCGTCCCCACCGGGAGTGAGTATTGTCTGAGATCCAACCCATGATGGGGTCGGTCATGGCATCCCAAAAGCGGAACGCCATGAATAGGATACTCACCACCCATGGGCTGATGCCGAATTGAATTGTCAGCACGGGGGCCGCCAACACCATAGGGACCCACACCGGCCAGGTGTCCACGAAACTGGCAACGCCAAACGCAAGTTTTCGAGGCACAGAGAGGTGATGCTCAATGTGTGGATGGTGGGCGGGCTGACTCATCGTGAGGGGTTGGGACGCCGGAGGGGCTATCGTGATGGAATTCACAATGGCTTCCCGCCGGTGAAAGGCAATGGTGAGTTCGTTCGTAATTATCGAATCTGTGCTTCAGCCCTCGACGAGCTGCTGAATTTGATTCATAGTCTCATGATGGTTGGCAGACAAAAACTCCTTGGCATTGAAGAGCCCACACTGATTCCGGAAGCAGCGGATTGGAATGGGCCGTTGTGCCGGGTTTTATGTTGTTCGAATGACGTCGAGAAAACGATGCGCCCGCCGAACCCGTTTTTTCTTGCTGCCCTTTCCCAGCTTGGGCTCTGGATTTATACGCTGAGTGGGTTTGTCGATTATGAAGAGGGGGGAATGACCACAAGGATTGGTCCAGGCACCGTGCTGGCGGTGAGGCAGCCCAGTCGTGGGTCTTTGGTCTACCGCAAACAAGGGTTGCCTTGGCGCAGGATCTACATAGGAGTTGAAGGAAGTGCGGCTCTGGAGATTTTTAATTTTGTGACGTTGCGTTACGGTCACGTGCACGAACTTCCCGAGAAGTCCGAGGCGATTCTGGCAGCCAGGGCTTTCTGTGCTTTGGTTACGAAGGAACCAAAACGTGAGCCCCAGTTTTGGTCGGTGGAGGCCTTTCGCTGGTTAAATGCCTGGTGGAGTTCCTGCAGGGAAAACGTGCCTTCGGCAAATCAGCTGCTCGATGTTCAGGGAGGTGCCTCACAACTCATTGGTCTGAGTCATGGTTCCGTTAAAGAGTTGGCAAAAAAAATGGGCTATTCGCGATCTTATCTCTCCCGCCGTCTCAAGCGCATTTGGAATCGCAATCCGAGCGAGGTGTTACGGGCGAAGCGGTTTGAAGAAGCGATACGCCTGCTGAGCGAAACCCGCACACCGATTTCTGAGGTTGCGGCCAAAACGGGCTTCGGCAGCAGTTCCTCGTTCTGCGCCGCTTTCAAAGCACACTTCCAACAAACCCCGCTGCAATACCGGCATGAAAGAATCCGATTGTGATCGACCGGATTTACCGCACACTCTTTCCGTGCCTTGAAAGGGCATCCCGAAGTGTCAGCTAGTTTACGATAGCCGCGAAATTCTTCTTGAGCACCTCTCCCCGTTTCAGACTCCTTGCACTGCCATCGCACATCACGGCATTGCAAGTATTGCCCGGGTGATGGTAGGAAAGAGATCCATATCCCTCACAGTCAGTCAGCGGAACCACCTCGTTCATTCTGCTTCGTGATAACGGGCTGTAAACGAGGGTCGGGCGATAGAGCGTGGCGGCGGGCAAATTTTTGAAAGCCGCACTTTGTGTGCCATCAGCAATCAAGATGACTTCTGACGGGAAGGTTACCGCAAACGTGCGCACACGCGCCGAGCCATCATTGGGTGTGAAGGCGAGGCCGTCGTTCATGGAATAGGAAAAGGCGTAGGAATTTCCATACATGCTGAGATTGTTGGAATCGATCGGCAATGGTGCTGACGGGCACAGCCACACAGTTTTTCCACGGGTGTTCTGACCAAGGTAGGGAATTGTGCGGTCCACCCATGTTTTATTATCGGAGGTGACACCTTGAGGATACGTGGCATTATTTTCTGCGGCGTAACCCTGCACTCCAATAGCGAGCTGACGCAAGTTGGACAAACAGGTGGCGGATTTGGCTTTGTTTCTCATTTGTGAGACAGCGGGTAAAAGCAAAGCTGCCAATACCCCGACAACACTCATGACCGTCAGCAATTCCACAAGCGTGAAGCCAGTCGGGCTCATTCTGCGGAAATTCGGGTTTGCACCTTTTGCGTGAATCCTTGAAGCAAGCATAGACAGGCGGGAGTCAGGCCGTGCAGGTGGTGCTGGGGGAGCTAGTCGCATTCAGTCATTTTCGCTGAAAACAGCAAATTCACAATATTCTATGAAAGCGCTTTTGTAGAAAACGTGCTTTCTAATGCCTCCGGCACTTCGTCACAGTGCTCCACACGAATTCTACACTAAATGACATTTGCTATATTGTATTTCACCACGCTGAGGATGAGGCTTTGTGCGTTCGAGCGTTGGTCTGACCAACATCATTCAACCCACGGAACCTCTGCATGAACCATTACAACTCCCGATCTCTTTTTCCAGGAAACTTTACCTGGGGAGCCGCCACGGCGGCCTATCAGATTGAGGGGTCTTGGAATGTCGATGGCAAGGGACCATCGGTTTGGGATGATATGTGCCATCGGGGAGGTAAGATTAAGGGGTCATCCAGTGGAGATAATGCTTGTGATCACTATTGTCGATGGCAGGAAGACATCGGGTTGATGAAGGCTATCGGGCTTGGGGCCTACCGCATGTCTTTGAGTTGGCCTCGAATACTTCCGAGAGGAACCGGCGAGATTAATGCTGCCGGACTCGATTTTTATGACCGTCTCATTGATGGTTTGCTCGCCGCCAATATTACACCGTGGGTCACTTTGTTTCACTGGGATCTGCCTTTGGCCCTATACCGGAGAGGCGGATGGCAAAACCGTGATTCTGTGGAGTGGTTCGGTGATTACACGCGTGTTGTGGCCCAAAAGTTCGGGGATCGGGTTAAGCACTGGATTACGCTCAATGAGCCGCCGTGTTTCTCGGGAATCGGGCAGCTTGATGGAGTCCACGCCCCTGGTGACATGCTATCCTTCCCTAGTTTCCTCACGATTGCTCATCATGTCCTGATGGCACACGGGCATTCGGTTCAGGTCCTGCGGGCGGAATGTTCCAATGACGTTCAGATTGGATTTGCCATCACAGGAAATGCCCGTGTTCCAGACACTGAAACACCCGAAAATATTGAGGCTGCGAAATCTCATCTGTTTAGGATTCGCCGAAGATCTCAATGGAATATCACTTGGTGGATGGATCCGGTTTACCTGGGCCATTATCCTGCAGACGGATTGGAGCTATTCAAGGAAGACATGCCTGAAATTTCCGATGAGGACATGACTCTCATCAGCCAGCCATTGGATTTTTCTGGCTACAATGGGTATACTGCGGATCGTGTTATCGCTTCTCCAAGCGGACCCGTGGAACTCAAGCCCAAGGATGGACATGCCCAGGGATTTCTTGGCTGGGTTCGCCTCGAGCCGGACACGCTCTACTGGATTTCCCGATTCTTTCATGAGCGTTACGGAAAATTGCCGCTCGTTGTCACTGAAAATGGTCTCCCCACAACAGACTGGGTCAGCTTGGACGGCAAAGTGCATGACCCCCAGCGAATCGATTACACGGCGCGTTATTTGAAAGGAATCGTGAGGGCCAATCGCGAAGGCTATACGGTCTCGGGATATTTCCACTGGTCCTTGATGGATAATTTTGAGTGGGCGGAGGGTTACCATGCCCGTTTTGGATTAATCCACGTCAATTATGAGACACAAAAACGGACACTCAAAGATTCTGCACACTGGTATCGCAACGTTATCGAGACCAACGGGGAAAATATCGCAGCGCCGGGTAGGATCGAGACTGAACCCGACCAATTTATGGCTGTTGCGTGAGTTGTGATTTGTCGGGATACTCCACTTTCAGACCACGGGTTGGAAGTATTCCCATCTCCTCCGTTGCCGAAAGAATATGATATATCACACGGAAACCTATGATGTGATCGTCTGTGGTGGCGGGCTGGCAGGTTTTTGTGCTGCCATCGCCTCTGCCCGCCGTGGCGCAAAAACCTGCCTAGTCCACGACCGCCCGGTTTTGGGAGGCAACGCGTCATCGGAAGTGCGCGTTACCGTTCATGGTGCTGCCCAGTTCCACTCTTACGCCCGTGAGACCGGGATTCTAAGCGAAATCCTGATTGAGGAACGTGCCCGCAACCATGAGGACATCAACGAAAACGGCTGGACAAACTCTGTATTTGATCAGGTGCTTTATGACATCGCCCGACGCGAGCCGAATCTGACTCTGCACTTGAACACGGCCATTCATGATGTCCTACTCGGCGAGGACGATTTGAGTGCGCTATCACAGATTCCCTGCCGTCCCCTGCCGGATACCGATCACTCCTGGTATCATCGGCCCGCATGTGCTTCGCATCATTTTCTGGTCGCAGTCGTCGGGAGAGTGGCTAATGCGGAGGTCGAGTTAACTTTGCGTGCCCCCTTGTTCATAGACTGCACGGGTGATGGGTTTGTCGCCGATCTCGCCGGCTGCGAGTGGCGAATGGGGAGTGAGAGTCATGAGCAAACCGGCGAATCCCACGCACCGCGCGAAGCCTCGAAAGACACCATGGGTAACTCAATCCACATTCGCGCACGTGACATCGGGCGGGCTGCGCCATTCACAGCGCCGGAGTGGGCAAAACGGATTCCAGACGCCGATTTTCTTTACGCGCGAGGACGTGCGCCGCACGACATTCGAGGCGGCTATTGGTGGATCGAGATCGGCATCCCCTGGAACACTATCCACGACAATGAAATCATCAGGCATGAACTCACGGCTTGGGCTCTCGGTGTTTGGGATTGGATCAAAAACCGGGATGAGAATACCCGGGAGCGCGCTACAACTTTTGCGCTCGACTGGATCGGCCAGGTACCGGGAAAACGCGAGAGCCGCCGGATTATGGGCGAGTATCTGCTTTCCGAGCACGACATCCAGGCGAATACCAAGCATCCCGATGAAATCGCATTTGGTGGGTGGTTTGTGGATTTGCACACACCCGGTGGACTGCTCTCCCCTCATGCTGAGCCCGCCAGCGCAGAAGGCTATAAGCCAGATAGCGAATACGCAGTGAAATCCTATGTTGGTCCTTACGGAATTCCTTTGCGAAGTTGCATCGCCAAAGATGTGGACAATCTGTTTCTTGCTGGCCGATGTGTCTCTGCGACGCATGCTGCTCTCGGCACGGTGCGGGTAATGGGGACAACCGCACTGGTCGGTCAGGCGGTTGGCACGGCGGCAGCCCTTGTTTTTAAAAAAAATCTTCCGTCTTCAAGCGTGTTGGAGCACATCGGAGAACTTCAGCAGCACCTCCTTCGCGATGGATGCTTCTTGCCCAACATTGTCAATGCTGACCAATCAGACCTAGCTCGCAACGCCAAAGCGACGGCCAGCTCCGAGGCTATGAGCTTGGGAATAGGGGCGGATGATCCATGGGCGGCAGGTGGTCTGGGGCGGTGCCCCTCGAAGAGGGCCTCCTCTTTGGAGAAAGCTGCGGCACAATGGATCGCTGTCTCTGGCGGGCGGATAGATCGTGTTGCCGCGTGCCTTGAAAATCACAGCGAAAAAGTGAAGACCATCAAAGCCCGGCTTGTCCGCCCAGAGCATATCTGGGATTATCGCCGACAACTTCCCGTGCTCGCGGAAGCAGAGCTTATGGTTTCACCTGGCAACAATCAATGGGTCGAATGGACTGTGAACCTCACGGATGTTCCTGATGGGTTTGTCCGTCTTGAACTTTTGAGCGACGATGCCGCTGTGGGCTGGCGTTATGCCCAAGGAGTCTTGCCCGGCCAGGTGGGCGGGTGGGGAATGAGTGCGGCTCAGTTCAGGAGAACCGAGGAGGCTTCGACTTTCGCGTTTCGTGTGGAACCCGGCCAACCTGCCTACGGCCCAAAACAAGTCATCAGTGGCGTCACCCGCCCCCATCGTACAACAAACCTGTGGCGATCTGATCCTGGTCAACCGCTTCCCCAATGGCTCCAACTCACATGGGCCGGTGAGCAAGCAATTTCAAACATTGAGCTGATTTTTCCCGGCCATCTCCTGCGCGAATACCATGCAACCCCACCATTCTTCCGGGATCCGCAAACACCACGCGACTACAACATCGAGATGTGGAAAGACGGGGAGTGGATTGGCGTGACCTCAGTGAAAGACAACTATCATCGCCACCGCCGCCACGCTCTCGAAAGACCAGTCTCCACCTGCCGATTACGAGTCGTGATTCTCGCAACTAATGGTGACCCGAGCGCCGCAGTGTACGAAATGCGCTGCTATTCCTGAGCGATTCGCCGGAAGATAAAATCTGCATCCCGAAGTGGAGGATGACGTCCGTAATAGAAACACGCTCCTCAAGTCATGCCATTTATCAGAGTAAGGAGACATCTAATAGCTGGGGGGAAGACCATGCCAATTTGCTTTGATTCCCTCGAACGGATTAGAATGAGAAGTGATGGGAGAAACCTAATCTAGCCGAGGTGGGGATTTCAGCTCCCGCAATATATCACTGTGCATACACCTCAGTCGTCAAAAACTCCTGACAACTGAAGTGTTGCGCAATATGTGTCACTCCCCGTGATTTGTTCGGACTACCGGCGCCGGCGACGGGCCATCGTCACACCCGTCAGAGTTAAAGCAAGGAGTGCCCAGGTGGCTGGTTCCGGGACAGCTGTCGCGTTGATCCGGATGTCATTGTAGGTGCCTGACGTGCCACTCCAGGTGGTTGGGTCTGACAGAGTATTTCCATTGTTATAAAACCTTCCTTCGGTTGTTGTGATTGATACACCGCCGGTCGTTGTCGCATTCTGTCCTGCGGAATTAAACACCCACCCAAGTGTTCCAGTGTTGGGATCCGTGGTGTACGCGGCAAACCAATACGTGGTGTTTGCCAAAAGTGTGAAGGGCAAGGTCAGCGTCAGGTTGTAGTTTGCCACTGCGCTTGCTGTGATCGTGGGGTCGTTGAAGATCGCTGAGGGGGATGCGCTGGTGATTCCACTATCGTTGCCCAAATAAATTCCAAAATTCATTTGTGCAGCAGATGGCGGAGTTGTGCCGGACGCGAGTCTGATATCCACGCTATCGAGTGTGAACGCCTGGGTGCCGATTTTGAATCCCACAGCCTTACCTGCACCGGCCGTGCTGCCTGGGCTGCCGGAGAGTGTGCTCAATGTTGCGCCGCTTCCGGCCAAACCTGAGTCAACAATCACTGCGGCAGAGGATGTAAGAATTGATACGGATGAGATGATCGAAATCGCGACGAACTTGGGGAGCATTTTAGTTTTCATTTGAGGATGACTTGAGGGATTAATGGTGTCAGTGAGCGTGTTCTGGATGGATAAGGTGTTCACAGGAGAAAGCCTCGCTAATTAGCTTGCCAGCCGCAATATTCAAGGGGTGCGATATTGTAGAATATGTGTTTATCGTGAAGTTTGTAATGCGCAGACAAATAGCTCCACTGATTCCCTCATCCCATTCCTAAGCAGAGGGGTTTGTCGACCGCCGACATTGTTATTCCTCGACAAGGTGGGGTGCGATTCCACCATGCCAATCTGATCTCCGCTCTACCGCGATGAGGTTTTGGCATGAAGCCGGAGGATTCGATCCACCTCGGCAATGGCCTGCGGGTGCTGATTTGACCAATGCCCGCTGGGGACGACCAATTCGCTTTTGGCTCCGGGGATATGACTGCTCCAATAGGGGACGATGCCATCCGTGCTTTGGGGCGGAGTTTTGTCGCGATTCCCTCCTTTGCCACGGTCGGCAATAATGGAGTGGTAGGGAACACCTCTTGTGACGGGAATCTTGTTGATCGCGGTGACAAAACGATTGTCGGGATCGAGGGCATCGATGCTTGTGGGAAGACCCCGGAACTTCTTTTTGCCATCCGGCCTTGCCACCATGAGTTGGGCCATTTCGTGGCCAACCGGAGTGAACTGGGAGGGACCATCCATGATCATCGAGCCCAGTCTGCCAACAAAGGAAATGGCCATATCGGCCCCGCCAAGGGATGCGGAGACGAAGATCACCCGGGAGACCTCCTTCCGGGGCTTGAAAATGAGGGCGTCGGTGATGACTGCGCGGGCTTTGGGGGTCAGCGGAGTGTTCTCGGGAGGAGTTTTGAAAAAAGTGTTCCAAATGGTGGGACCGCTATCGGTAATAAGCACGCGGGAGATCATACCGCCCATGCTGTGACCGATAACAACAACGGGTTTGTGTCCCGGATAAAACGCGCCGATTTCATCCATTTTTTTCCTGAGCACCGAGGCCATCAGGGGGTAGGGGAACCCGGTGGGATAGCTATAAAACCAGATCTGATAGTTTTTACGAAAATCCGGGTTGGCCCGCAGTTGCTCAATCATGGGAGCCCACGTGGCTTGGGAATCTCCCAATCCATGGATCAGAAGGACAGGGATTTTTTTGGGGTCGTAGGGCTGGAGGCGTGCGATGCGGGTGGTTGCCGCAAACGCGCCGGGATTGAACATGCGCTTGAGTTCGATCCTTCGGGGTTGGAGTTCCGCCAGGGCCAGGGAGATCGGAACGGAGAAGTCTGCTGCGACGGGGAAGGTGTGACCGGCAAACGTGGTGTCTTCCGTTGACAACGGGTCCACAAAGGCGGCGGTGCAGTTTCTCCCCTTGAAGCGCAGGATCTCGGTGATCCCGTAATAGACGTTTTTTCCCTGAATGAAGGGGTCGTATTTCGTCGGGTCAAAGTCCTTGCTGGCAATGACCATGGGGGCACCAAGACCTTCCTTCACAGCGCGCTCCCTCACGAGGGTGCCTCGAAATTCAAACCGGTCGGCGGGGAGAATGCGAAAGTGAGACGGATCATGTTCGGGTTTCCCGTCTGTCAAGATCGAGAAGTTCCAGTTTCCATCCCGACCGGGGCAAACGATGGGGGCCTTCCAGGGCTGCAGGCCGGACTCGTGAAGAACATCGAACAGCCGGGAGACAGCAAAGTTATAATCCCGAAGCGCCTGCTTATCAGCCGGATTTTTCTCCAGCTCCTTAGAGGCAAGGGACGCCGCATCGATGAAGCAACCCATCTGCGCCTCGTGGGATTTCTCAGGCTTCTTGAGCGCTTGCACCATGGCCATTCCGGCCGGCGAGGCTGCCTGATAGCGGGGCTGCTTTTCGCGAACGGTGGCGTAATTTTTACATCCTGTGCCCAGCACGGCACCGGTCAGCGCGAGAATAAGAAAAAGGGACCTGTGTTTCATGGTGTAAATTCAGCGGCTGCGGGCGTGATGTGTGTCAGGATTTCCACACGCAAAGTAGATTTTTTGCAACTCCAGACTGATTTCCTGATCAGCCGAGGCGGCAGGGCTCTTGGTGTGAAAAGGGCAAACGGGGCGTTTCCCGGTCTTAGGGTCCGCGCGCCGGAACCAACACTCCCCGGCGCCCTGTTCCTCCGGGGAAAGTCGGGCCGGCCCGAATCCCGGAACGCCTTCCCGGCTGGGCGATGTGCGTTCAGGCAATTGGTCCAGGGCGATTCCCCGCTCCCTCGCCCATTTCTGCAAGGAGTCAGAATCCACCGCATGAGCCTGGTTATCGGGCTGGAAATGGTCGGCCACGGCGCAGATCGTTGAAGCACATCCGTGAGCGATGCTTCTCGTTTGGTTCTGACGGCTGAACCCCAGCATCGGGTGAAACGCAAATTCCCCGCAGGTCCAGCTCGGTTTCACCGCCAGGACATCGAGGTTCAGAGGAAGGTCGTGCGAGCGGATATCCGGGTCCCCCTCGGCATGACGTTGCGCGATGATGCGGCGGATGTCGCGCTGCCCTTGCTGGAACTTGCCGAGCTTGCCATTGTAGCGAAGCTGTTTTGCACGCGAACGAATCTCGGTCCAGCTCAAGGCATCCAAATCCTTCCGGTTCGACCAATCCGCTTTATCCACTTCGAGCGTGGCAGTGAGAATCAGGTGAGGAATCTTCGGGCGGCGCGCATAAACCGCATTTCCGTCCTTGCCCCACAAATACTCCACAACCGCCCCCAGGGGCAGATTGTCCATGATTCCTCCATCGGAATATTGCGCCATGGCACCGGGCTGACGATACACTTCCCATGACCACCTGGGACGGAACAGTGCCGGAAACGCACTGCCTGCGAGCAGGCTCTGCGTGAAGCGGGGATCGCCGGGATGCGTGCTTCGGAGGATTTCCAACTGACCCAAAGTGAGGTTCGTGGTGGTGCCGATCAGAGGGAAACCAAAATGATCGAACCGCGCGTCCGCCTCCGGCTTCCCATCAAAAACGAATCCGTCGATAAGTTGTTGGAGGGGTTCCGGGCCGAGCATCTCCAGCCCGACGCCGTAGCGGTCAACCACTTCCTGGGCAAGGGACTTGATCAATTGCGCCGCCTCCTGCCAGTTGCCGGCCCGGAGGGTTTTGGTGAGTTCCATCACCTCAAAAGGACTGAGATAAAAAAGACGTTCCAGTCCTGAAAAAACCCGGCGCGTGCGTTTGTTGAAGGCTGAGGCGGAATCAAATTCGTACCTCCGGAAAATTAGGTTGAGGTCATGGGGAGAAAAATCCGCAGCGGCCGCATGAATCGAAAAGTGCCGGATAAAATCTGCAAAGCGATCGGTGAGCACAAACCTGTCGATGGTGAGAAATGTGGTGGCCAAGCGGCGGATTTGGCGCTGACGCTCGAGCAATTCCAACCCGGCGGGACGTTGAAAAACCCGGCCTGTGAGCGCGCCAACAATGGTGCCCACCGACGACCCGGCTATCACGTCGGGCTGAATCCCGAGTTCACTCGCCGCGTTGGCAAAACCCACCTGAAACACCCCGCTAAAAACTCCCCCGCTGAAAAGGAAAACGACGGCGGGATCTTCCTGGGCCGTGGTTGGTGCAGGGCTTGAAACAAAGGGACTCGGGGTGGTGCGGGGGAGGCGAATGTGTTGTCGCAATTCCTCCGCCTTGTCGGTGGACGCTGTCGGACAGGTCACGCAGAACCGGCACACCTCGGAAACTCCGGGGCCGGGCTCGGGCATGTTTTTGTCCGCCGGGGCGCTGCCGGGCAGACAATCCAATCCCCCCCATGCCGCCAGAAGCTTTCGGCAGGAGACATATTCGATCCCGTCAGCCCGTGTGAGGGTTTGCCCGTTTTTTCGAAGCGTCTCCACCGCTTCCCGGAGAGAGGCTGTGCAGGCCGGTTCACGGTGGGGCCATTCGTCAGGCATGTCTTCGTCCGGCTCCAGAAGCAAGCGCCGCTCTTCCGGCGTTCGTGTGTCCGGCAACGCATCGGTGACCAATCGTTCAATCATCGCCCGGCACCCATCGGCCACCGTCATGCCAATCAGTTCGCGTTGTTTCGCAGCGGACCCAGCCTGCATCAAGCGCAGGCTCAGGCGGGGGGGACGGTCCGGTGCCACAAGACGGATCTTGGCGGGAAAGAAGGTTTCGCCGGCAGTCGTTTCGTGGGTCATCGTGGCGGCCTTGCCATTCAGAGCCCGGTTCAATCGATCGATGAGCCCCTTATCGAGGAGCATGTCCTGATAACTCTGAAGGTCACTGGCCCGCAGCGCGACATCCACCAGGCCGGTGATGGGTTCAGACGCTAGCGAGCTTTCGTCCCTCCTGAACGGCAGAAGGGGGGCCGAGATGATGCGGAGGGAGTTCCAATGTTTCTCCGGGTGAATGGTGACCTGTCGGCACGCTTCCTCAAACACCGGCACGATGGGATCCTGGGAAACGCTGTTCCCATCGATGAACGTCTCAGGCCCTCTTTGAGTCGGGATGCTCTGGGCCTTGAAAAAAGGTGCCCACGCACATGCGCACATCAGGGCGTCCACAACCGGAGTGGTGGCAGGCAGGGGCTCGAGTTTTCCCGACCCGAGGTTGGCGGCAATGGGGGTGACGATAATCCTGCCACTGCCGTTACGGCCGACATTGTAGGAGGCCAGAGATTTTCTCGTCCGGGTTTCCCCCCGCCCCGGACTCTCTTCCTTCAACGCGCGGCGCACGCTTTCATCAAATTGGAACTCTCCATAATATGCGGGATCAAAGCTCTGCACCAATGCTTCCTTGAGCGCGTGCGAGTCTCCGAGATCGTTAAAAATCTGAAAGTGTTTGAGCAAGTTGCTGAAAGCATTTTGACGGATGAAAAGTGCGCCCCAGGCAAACAATCCCACCCCCCCAAGGAGAATCAGCCCCGCTTCCGTCCAGAAGAGGTTTGGCCAGCCCGGCCACAACCAAATTGCCAGTGCGCCAAGCAGCATCCCCGGAATGACGGCCAAGCCGAACGCCAGTGGCACAAAGCCGAGCAACAACCAGATCACAAAATCCCGGGCCTGCCGGAACCAGGCTCCCCGGTTAAAAATGATGTGGGCCGCCTCAACACCGGCGGCAGCTTTTCCTGCCTTGATCCCCAGGATATCTTTCAACTGGATCCCTGCCATCAACCCCACCGGCATGGCCAGGGCGAAAATGTTCCGTGCGACCAGCCACCAGAGTGTCAGCAACAGCCCCCCTCGCGTGCACGCACGTGCGATGGCAGTCATCTCACCTGCTTCGACCCATCCTATTCGAACCCGCGTGAGTTGCGCGATCAGCTTCACCGTCACCTTCACCCGCAGCAGTTGATCGAAAAGCCGGATCAATCCTGTCCGACTGGCCACCGCCACCCGACGGCCTTCCCGCTCGTCATGAAAATGACGCGGCAATTCGACCGGCTTCAACGCATGGGAGGAGTTCGTCTCAAGGGGGTCGGGGAAAAACCCCTTCAGCACTGTGGTTGGAGCATTGCGAAAGGCCTCCAGGAGCTCATTGAATCGCGCCACTTGCGCCTCCTCGATCTGTTTGTCCGACTTGCCGGAACCCAGCCCCGTGGTGAGCACATCGCCAAGGACGGCGGCGGTGATCGCCCCCACCGAAAGCCCCGCCACCATGTCCGGTGCCTTCCGCCGCGTCACGAGAAGCGCATGGACCACACCCATCTGGAGCACGGTATCGAAGCCTGCCCCCGGAAAAGAAAACACCCGGAAGGGGTGCTGGTTCCCGGCGACCGGCAGCTTGCGATCCTGAGGCGGCGGGGAAGGTGGTGTTTCCATAAACGTGACGTCAAATTTTAGAAGCAATCCACCTTAGCCAGATCGGCAGGGTTTCGACAAACCCGAAACCAAAGGCAGCCGGATGGGGACCATGGTTCGAACTCATAAAGCTATTGGGGTTGTAACCCCATTCGCTCCTCTAACCTATGTGTGCTAGCCTGCCTTCGATTGTCTTGATTAGCCACGGTTTAACCGAGACAATATTGCCTTTTCAAAATTCCATGCCCGATTCACCGATCTCCAATCCATCAACACAGCTTAAAAAAGAGGGCATTGCCATCATTGGAATCGGATGCCGGTTTCCTGGTGGAGTGAATGATGCCGGGGCTTTGTGGAAGCTTCTCATCGAAGGGCGCGAGGGCGTTTGTGATGTGCCTTCGGATCGTTGGAATGTGGAGAGGTTTTATGATGCCGAGCCGGGGTTGACAGGAAAGTCCATCGCGAAGCGGGGGGGGTTTTTGGACGCGATCGATCAATTTGACCCGCAATTTTTCGGCATCTCTCCCCGGGAAGCCCCCTACATTGACCCCCAGCAAAGGCTCCTGCTTGAAACCGCCTGGGAGGCCATTGAAGACGCCGGCATGATTCTTGATTTCGAAAACGGCACCGATATGGGTGTTTTTGCGGGCATCTCGCACAATGATTATCAGGGTCTTCAACACACCCCCACGGACCGCACCGGCATCAGTGCCCACACTCCCATTGGCAGTGCACACAGCATCGCGGCCAACCGCATTTCTTATTGCCTCAATCTGACCGGACCCAGCATCGCGATGGACACGGCCTGCTCCTCGGCGCTGACGGCCGTTCATGCCGCTTGCGAACACATCCATGCCGGACGCTGCAAGACCGCCCTGGCCGGGGGAGTGACCGTCATGATCACTCCGGATGGATTTATCGGCTTCTCGCAAGCCGGGATGTTGTCACCCGAGGGCAAGTGCAAGGCGTTTGATGCGTCCGCTGACGGGTTTGTACGGGGCGAAGGCGCCGGGATGGTTTTGTTAAAAAAACTCTCTGATGCCATCGCCGATGGGGATTCTATTCATGCCGTCATTCTGGGGTCGTCTGTCAATCAAGATGGGCACACAAATGGGATCTCGCTTCCGAGTCCGGAAGCCCAGGCACGACTCGTGCGCGAGGCCTGTGTGGATGCCGGCGTGGAGCCATTGCAGATCGGTTTTGTGGAGGCCCATGGCACAGGCACGGCCGTGGGCGATCCGATTGAGGCCACGGCCCTGGGCGAGGCCTTGTGTGCCGACCGCCCGGCGGACGAGCCCCTTCTTGTGGGCTCGGTGAAAACCAATCTTGGCCATCTGGAAACGGCCTCCGGAATTGCCGGTTTGATCAAGGCTGTCCTGGCTCTGAAGCACAAACAAATCCCTCCCAGCCTGCATTTTCAAACTCCGAACCCGCATATTGATTTTGAAGGTCTGAAATTGCGGGTTCCGGTGGCCATGGAACCATTTCCTGCCAAGCCCGGCTCCCCGCGGATGGCCGGCGTCAATTCTTTTGGATTTGGTGGGGCGAATGCCCACATCATTCTGGCTGAGGTTCCAGAGATGGTTTCCCCTCAGGCTGAGACATCGACCACCGGCGAAATTTCGTGCGCTGAAAGGGCCTGGCCTATCATGATCTCTGCCCGCTCTGAAGCCGCGCTCCAGCTTTCCGCGTCACAGCTTGGCCATTGGATCGAGCATCATTCCATGAGGAACGGGAGCTCCCCCCTTCTCGAAGATCTGACGTATTCCCTCGGAGCGCGTCGGAATCACCATTCGCACCGCCTCACAATCACGTCCCGCTCCATGGCGGAGGTTTCTCAAGAATTCGTGGCGTTTTCGAAAGGCGAACCACTGACCAAAGCCCGCGTGTCTTTCACCCCACGGCGGGAACATGCGGCGCGCGTGGGTTTTGTGATGAGCGGACAAGGCACACAGGCTCCCGGCATGGGCATGGAGCTCATGACGCAGGAACCGGTGTTCCGAAAAATGATCGAAGACTGCGAGGAGGCCATGCGGCCTTATGCACGGTTTTCTCTCATCGAGGAACTGTCCCGCCCGGAAGAGACTTCCCAAATGCACCGCACGGAGATTTCGCAGCCAGCGATTTTTGCCATCCAGATGGGGCTTGCGGCCCTTTGGAAGTCCTGGGGTGTTGAGCCCGCCGCCGTGGTGGGCCACAGCGTGGGGGAAATTGCCGCAGCCTGCGTCGCCGGAATTCTCACCCTGGAAGAAGCTGCCCAGATCATCGTTCTTCGTGGACGGTGCATGGATGATCACATGCCCGAGGGGGGAGGGATGCTGGCCGTTGGCATGACGGCCGAAGCCGCGTCCGTGGTGATTGCACGTCATGACCGCACGGTGAGCATTGCGGCCTTCAATGGTCCCAAATCTCTCACGCTAGCCGGAAACAAAACCTCCCTTGAGGCCATCGGAGCCGAGCTTGAGGCCGATGAAATTTTTGCCCGCTTTTTGAAGGTGGACTATCCTTTTCATCACGCCATGATGCAGCCCTCGGCGGATGCTCTCCATGAAGCGCTCTCCGGCCTCACGCCTGTGTCCGGGAGCCTCCCGTTTTTCAGCACGGTCACCGGTTTGCGTCATTCCGGCGAGGATTGCGATGCGGGGCATTGGTCAAGCGGCGTGCGGCTTCCCGTGGAATTTGCCTCGGCGATTCAATCAGTGGCCGATCATGGGGTGGATGTCTGGCTCGAAATCGGTGCTCACCCCGCGCTGGTGCGTTCGCTGCAGGAATGCCTGGTGGCTGAAACGACCAAGCCGACGATTGTGGCCTCCATGCGACGCGAACGCGAGCACGAGTCTTTGCTCGAAACGGCCATGGACCTTCATATGGCCGGAGTGGAGCTCGATTTTGAGGCCATCTCTCCGTCACGCAAATTTTTGGATCTCCCCGCTTATGCGTGGGACAAAGATCGTTGGTGGAATGAGTGTGCGGAAACCCGCGAAGGCCGTCTGGGAGGCGGAGGACGCGGATTGCTGGATGTGCGTCTCTCCCGTGCCACCCCCACATGGATTGCCCGGCTTGACGGGCGTCATATGGCCTTCCTGAAAGATCATCGCGTTGAAAACCACACGATTTTTCCTGCGGCCGGTTTTGTCGAGATGGCGCTCGAAGTCGGTGTGCAGCTGTTTGAAGGAGCCGCCTTTGTGGTGGAGGATTTCGAGATCCGGAAACCCCTCATCCTGCCTGACCCGGTTTCCGGCCTGCTGCTTGAGCTGACGTATGATCCCACCGCTCGCACGTTCACCATCCAGAGCCGCTTCGAAAACAGCGCTTCATGGTCGGTGCATGTCATCGGTTCCCTGCGCGGCGAGCGCACCGAATCCGCATTTTCCGGGACTCACTGGGAGAATCGACCCACGACAGGCCTGCAGCCCCTCGAAGTCGGTGCCTTTTATGATCACATGAGCGAGATGGGGCTCCGGTACGGGCAGGAATTCCGTCCGATCCGGGAGCTGGCTGTGGGTGGAGGAAAGTCCCTTGGCCAGGTGTCCCTTTCCGAAGATATCGCAGAACGTGCCGGGGATTATCCATTGCATCCGGTTCTGTTTGATGGGGCCCTCCAAATTTTCTCTGCCGGCGCGGCAACCGTGGAAGGACGCACAGCCGGGCTCAGGCTTCCCGTGCGGTTTTCCAGGATTTTGTTTTTGCGGTCGCCGGTGGCAGCGGGACATGTGCGGGCCGGAGTGATTCATGCCAATGACGAACTCGTGGAAGGCAACATTGAAATCTATGACGGTGAAGGCCGGCCCTGTGTTTCCATTCAGGGTTTTCGTGCGATCAGTGTCGAGGGGGCCCGCCGTTCCAGCAGGACTGGCAAAGGCCGGGACGTGATGTACCACGTTGCCTGGGAGAAACAATCCAAACTCCCACCAACCTCTTCTCCCGAACCACTGCCACTTGGTCGTTTGCAGGAAGTGGCGATGGAAGCTCTTGAGGAAGTGTTCACCATGCGCGGACGGGATCATCTCGAAGCGGCGAATGCGGCCGATGATGTCCTGGCCCTGTCGCAGGTTGCCTCTGCGTTCGAAAAAATGATTGCTGATACTGAAGAACCCTTCACGGCAGAATCCCTTGGTGTGGCAGAGTCCATGCGCCAAGTTTTTGAGCAGTTGGCGGGCGATCTGCAGCAAAACGGACTTCTGAAAAAAACGGTCAACGGTTATCGGCCGACCCCTGCTCTCCATGAGGCCGCAGAGTCCATGACAGGATTGCTGAGGAGAAACATCACAACGCATCCGGGCCACTTGCCGGAGGCCATGCTCTGCTCAGCCACGACAGCGGAGCTCGGCCCGATTCTGCGGGCAGAACGGGACGCCGTGCAGGTTCTGTTTTCGAGTTCCACCACCGATATTCTTGATCAGTTTTACGGGGATTCCCCCGTGATCAGCCCGTGGCTCGCAGCGATTGGAAGAGTTGTCGCAGAGCTGGCTGCTCAACTCCCTGAAGGCCGGGGGCTTCGTATTCTTGAGGTTGGGGCCGGGACGGGAGGACTTGCTTCGATGATCCTTCCCCTTCTCGAACGTGATCTTCACTCGTACGTGTTCAGCGATGTCTCCGCCTCCTTCTTTCCCGCAGCCCGTCAGAAACTCGCGTCCTTCCCCGAGGTGGAATTCAAAATTTTCGACCTCGAAAAGCCGGGAGCAGCCCAGGAATTTGAACCCGACACCTTTGATTTGATCCTTGGCACGAATGTGATCCACGCGGTGAGTGATGTGCGTGACTCGCTCCGAAATCTTCACGACCTTCTGACCCCCGGTGGGAGTCTGGTTTTTGTGGATGTCGGTTCCCCGCATCTCTGGCTGAATGCGGTCTTTGGTCTCACAAGCGGCTGGTGGCGTTTCTCGGACCGTGATCTGCGTCCGAATCACCCGCTGCTTACGCGCGCTCAGTGGGAAAAAGTCCTTGGTGACGTGGGCTACAGTGAGGTGTTGTCTTTGCCAGGTCTCCGTCGCCCGAACGGCGATGAAAGCCTCATTGGCCTCATGGCCCGCAAGGAGTGGGTTGCACCGCAGTCGTTGCCTCCGGGTGATGATCATATTCCCACCGAAAAATCATGGCTCATTTTTGCTGATGAGGCCGGGCTTGGAGACCGGCTCGCTTCGCTTGTGCAGGCTGGTGGCGGTCGATGCCGGGTCGTGCACAGCGGACCGGAATTTGCATCCCAGGGGGCTGACAAATTTTTCCTCAGGCCCGGCGAGAGCGAAGATTGGAAAAATCTGCTCGCGGCGTGCAACGAAGAGCCTCCGGAACGTTTGGTGTATTTATGGTCTCTGGACGAAAGCCAGACGGACAAACCGTGGACGGCGACCGATGGATTGCTTCATCTCACGCAGGCTCTCGATGAAACAGGCCCTGGCCGCAAGATGCGATTGGATGTGATCACGCGAGGGGCACAAGCTGCTGGAAAAATGCGTTCCGTTTCGGTGTGGCAGGCTCCCATCCTGGGATTTTTGAGGGTGGTGGCCAATGAGTACCCCAACATTTCCTGCTGCGGCATCGATCTGTCCCCGGAGGCCTCTGTGAATGAATGTCTTGTCCTGAAGAATGAGCTCTTTCAGCCACACACCGAGCGCGAAATCGTCTTCCGCGGTGAGGCGCGTTATGTGCGCCGCATTGCCCGCGGGTTGATTCGGGAAGACAGGGTTCTGGATCCCTCCGTGCAACTCCGCCTCGAGTCGCGGGAGCGGGGATTGCTCGATTCGCTCCGGTTGGTGCCGTTCCTGCCCGCAGCCTGTGCTCCGGGAGAAGTCGAAATTGAAGTCAAAGCAGCCGGGATGAATTTCCGGGATGTTTTGAAGGCCTTGGCCCTTTACCCTGCGGAAACGGCAGATGCCAGAATCTTTGGAGATGAAGTCGCCGGAATCGTGAAATCGGTGGGCCGCGACGTGACCCATGTGGCTCCCGGTGACCGGGTGTTCGGATTGGCGGTCTTTGGCCTCGCCACACATTCGATGGCAAGAGCCGGTGATGTGCTCCCTATTCCGGACGGGCTGACATTTGAGGAGGCGGCGACGTTGCCGGTTGTTTTTATGACGTCATGGCATGCCCTGAAAACCGTGGCACATCTCCAACCCGGTGAGCAAATTCTTGTCCATGCCGGGGCCGGTGGTGTGGGTATGGCCGCCATCCAGATTGCCCTTCATCTCGGGTCGGAAGTGATTGCCACGGCTGGCAGTCCCGCCAAACGCGGGCTTCTGGAAACCCTTGGCGTCAAACACGTGATCGATTCGCGGCGGGGCGACTTTGCGGATGCTGTCATGGAGATCACTCACGGGCGTGGCGTGGATGTTGTGCTTAATTCGCTGGCCTCTGAGGCGATTCCCATGGGCCTCGCCTGCCTTGCGGAGTTTGGCAGGTTCATTGAAATCGGAAAACGCGACATTTATCAGAACTCGCGCATCCCCCTTTGGCCTCTGCGCAAAAACGCGTCATTTCATGTGGTGGCGATGGATGCCATCTTTGGAGGGGACGAGGGCCGGACCCGCGATCTTCTCAAAGTGATTGCCGACATGGTTGGGAGAAAAGAAATTTTCCCCCTGCCGTTCAGATCCTTCCCAGCCTGCCGGATTGATGCGGCCTTCCGTCTGATGGCCCAAGGCAAAAACACGGGCAAGATGATCGTTTCCTTTCCTGAGCCCTTCCTTGCCAGACGCGGTGAGCCTCCCGCTTTGCCTTTCTCGGTGGACCCGGAAGGCTGTTACCTGATCACCGGGGCCTTTGGTGGTTTCGGAAGGGTCGTGGCCTCGTGGCTTGTCGAATGTGGAGCCCGTCACCTCGTGATGACCAGCCGGAGCGGCCCATCAACACCCGAGGCTGTCGCGTTCCTCGCGACTCTGCGTGAGCAGGGCGTGGAAGTGCAGTCAATCCTTGCTGATGCAGGCTCTGTGCAAGATGTGGATGTGATCTTTGATCGCATCTCCGGGGCTGGCCGCTCACTCAAGGGCGTTTTTCATCTGGCCATGGTGATTGATGATGCACCAATTGCGGCTTTGACTCCTGATCGCATGCAAAGCGTGCTGGGCCCAAAAGCCATGGGGGCCTGGCTTCTTCACACCAAAACCCAAAACCTCGCTCTGGACCACTTCGTGATGTTCTCTTCGGTTTCGAGCACCTTTGGCAATCCAGCCCAGGGCAACTACGCTGCCGCCAATGCGTTTTTGGATGCCTTGGCGCATCACCGTCATTCCATGGGCCTTCCCGCCCTTGCGATCAATTGGGGAGCCCTTGGTGGCGAGGGATATGTGGCCCGCAATGAACGTGTGGCAGAGTATTTGGCCCGTCAGGGCACAATCCCTCTCGAGCCCCAGGAAGTGACCCTTCTCATGGAATCCTTCCTTTCGGCGGGAACCACTCAAGCCTTGGCCCTTCGCGCCGATTGGGTCAAATGGAGAACGTCTTTCCGGGGCAGCCAGGAAAACCCGCTGATGGAGCGCCTCTTCGCGGATGGTGCGGAAGGCCAAAGTGCCTCCGGTTCAAAAAGCGACTGGCGGTTAAAAATCGAATCTGCCCCCGATGACAAGCGCACAGAGATCATTGTTCTTGCTGTGCTGGATGTCGTGGGGTCGGTTCTTCGCGTCAAACCTGAAAACCTGCGTCCGGATCAGCCGCTGACAGATTTGGGTCTCGATTCCCTGATGGCCGTTGAGATCGAGACTTCGCTTGAGAGTGCTCTGGGGGTGGCCCTTCCTCCGGCCAGCCTCATGCGGGCCCGCACCATTGCTCAGATCGCAGCGTTGATTGCGGAATACCTCGCCGGCTCAAAAAATGCCCCGTCATCGGTCACCAGTGAACCCGCTCCAGAACCCGCCCCCGCCGAAACGGTGGACCTTGAGGCGTTTTCTGATGAAGAAATTGAGCGTTTGTTTGCCGGGGACCCAACAAATCCCCCTGCGGAATCCGAAGTAAAGCTATGATCACCCGCATAACCACCGGCCTCTCCGCGCTCACTCTGGCCAGCGCTCTTTGGGTCCTGCCCGCCGCAGCCGCAGAATCAGGTCCGCTCTCCGCAAAAGAAATTGCGAAGCACCTCAGTGCCTTGCAACAGGACGGGTCGTCCTATGTCCGCCTCCGTCTCAATGTGGAGGAGCCCCCGGGGACCAAAAAAACCGGTCTTCAGATCCAGATCCAGCAACGACGCACTCCCTCTGCCACCGATGTGATCTATCAGATTCTGTGGCCAAAAGAACGGATGGGAGAAGCCGTGCTTCTAAAAAAAGCGGGTAACCAAGCTGCGACCGGAACGCATTTTGTTCCACCGGAAACCGTGAAATCCCTGAGTTCCCAAAATATGCAAGATCCACTCTTCGGGAGTGACCTGGCTTATGCGGATCTGATCGAGAATTTTTATGCGTGGGACTCACAGACACTCGAGGGCGAGGAAATGATCGGGAAAGTGAACTGCCAGATTCTTGAATCCAAACCGGGCAATGGCCAGAGTTCCATCTACACCAGTGTGCGCAGCTGGGTGGACACCGACCGGCTTGTTCCGCTCCGTGTGGAAAAATTTCAGGGTTCCGGCAAACCCGTCCGTCGCATTGTGACAACCCTTGTCACCAAGGAAGATAATGGCCAACACATCCCGGCCAACCTCGACGTTCAGGACCTGCGCAAAAACTCAACCACCGAACTCGAAGGTTCCCGCCTCAACACCAGCGTCAGTTATGAGGACCAGGATTTCACGGTGGAGGCGTTGAAAGAAATCAAAAAGCCCAAGGTTGCAGAGTAGGCGCCTTTGCAGGAGCAATATTCCGCTCTGTGTTGACGGATAACTCCTTCTCATCGTTGACGCCGGAAGCATCGACCAAAACAGAGGAGCTCAAGGCGAGTCCGTGCCCATTTTTGGAAGAGGTTGAAAACCACGGTCGCTTCGCACAGGATGCGGTTGCGCATACCCGTCGCTCCTCTGCAATCCATGACCCTCTCTCTCAACAAGCCCAAGCTCGACAATCTCGCCTCCGACATCTGGAAATCCGCCGAGCGACTCCGTGGAAAGTTCAAGTCCTACGAATACCAGAGCGTCATCCTACCCATCATCGTCATTCGCCGATTGGAGTGTGTGCTCCTTGATTGGCGGAAGAAAAAATCAATCGAAGTGCTGAAAAAGCGGCCAAAGCTCACTGAGAAGGAACTCGCCAAGCTGGTCAAGGAATTGGAGTTGAACCCCAAGCAGTGCCCCTTCTCAAACACCACGGACTGGACGCTCCACTCGATCTATGCGGAAGACCACTCGCTACTGGAGGAGAACTTCCGCGCCTATATCAATGGGTTCTCGAAGAATGTCGATGACATCATTGAGCACTTCAACTACCGCGCCACCATCGGCCTGATGGTGAAGAACAACCGGTTGGCTCCGATCCTGAATCAATACAAGGAACTCGCGTTCGGCCCCGACCAGCTCTCCGGGCTGGAGATGGGCTACGTTTACGAGGAATTGCTCCGGCGCTTCTCAGAACAAAGTGGTGACGAAGCCGGGGAGCACTTCACTCCGCGCGAAGTCGTCCGTCTGATGGTCGAGTTGCTGGATATTCCCATTCCGGACAAGCACCTCTCGATTTACGACCCCGCCAGCGGTACGGGCGGCATGTTGTCGGTGACAAAGGAGCACCTGCTGGAGCGTGCCAACAAACCGGAGGAAAAGGCACGGGTGGAGAAATACGTCACAGTTCACGGGCAGGAGCTTTCCCCCACGAACTACGCGGTTTGTCAGGCCGACCTCCTCATCAAGAACGACCGGCAGGCCACCGTCCACCTCGGCAACTCGCTCATCCCTCACGACAAGGATAGCAAAGAGCCAGGTGACCAGTGGCCGGAGCCGAAATGGCGCTTCAACCGGATGCTCAGCAACCCGCCCTTCGGTGTCACCTGGGGCGGTAAGGATGGCTACGAAAAAGAAGCCCGCAAGCTGGAGAAAACCCGCTACCGGGCCGGGATGCCGCGCGTGAATGATGGCGCGCTGCTCTTTTTGCAAACCATGCTGGCGAAGATGGCCCCGCCGGAAGAAGGCGGTAGCCGGATCGCCATCATCTTCAATGGCTCGCCCCTCTCGAATGGGGATTGCGGCTCCGGCGAGAGTGAGATTCGCCGCTGGATTTTGGAAAACGACTGGCTCGACGCCATTGTTATGCTGCCTGACCAGCTCTTCTACAACACCGGGATCTTCACCTATGTCTGGCTGCTGCGAAACGACAAGCCAGCCAGCCACAAAGGCCGTGTGATGCTCATCGATGCCCGCAAGCAATTTGAGAAAGAGCCGAAATCCTTTGGCAACAAGCGCCACCGCATCACCGATGCCCACCGCGCATGGATTGAGGAGCGTTACACCAAAGGTTGGGCGAAGGGCTATGCCGACGACCACGTCAAAATATTCCCGTGCGAGGACTTTGCCTATCACAAAGTCAGCGTCGTCTTCTGGCAGACGGATGAACACGACCAGCCCGCCACCATTACCGAGCCTTACGAAAGGGCCTTCACTGCCGCGAACGTGAAGAAAGAACAGGACTTCCACGAGAGCGACCTGACTTTCCGCGTGAGGGTGAAGGCCAAGAGCAAGGAGAAGACCGTCGAGTTCACCGTCAAGGCAAAGGACAACGCCGCGAAGAAGTTCAAGGAGGCGCTGGCCGATGCTGACGAAACACTCTCCGTCGAATGGACGCACCGTCACTACGTGCAAGATGACGAATACATCCCGCACGGCGAGGACATCGAGGCGTTCCTAAAACGCGAAATCGCCAAACCGATCATCCGCTGGGCGGACGGCCCGCAGCTCGGCTACGAAATCCTGCCGAACAAATACTTCTATCGCTACCAACCGCCCACGCCTGCGAAGGACTTGCTGGCCGAGTTCTGGAAGCTGGAGAAGGACGCGGAGAAGATGCTGGAGGGTCTCGCCAAATGAAAAAGACTACAGATGCCACTCTGGCGATTAGCGCCGACTACCGCCAGTTCATCGAAGAACTGAAGGCGCGCGTGGTTTCTGCACGCATCTCTGCCGCCCGGGCCATCACTCACGAGGCTATCCTTCTCTACTGGGACATCGGACAAGGGATCGTGGAAAGACAGCAGTCTCACGGCTGGGGGGATGCTGTCGTCGAAATGGTTGCTGCGGATCTGCGGGAGGCATTTCCAGGGGCAAAAGGCTTCTCTCCACAGAACGTCTGGCGCATGCAGCAGTTCTATCTCGTTCATAATCAGCAAGAATTTCTCGCACAACTTGTGCGAGAAATGGAGAAGGATGGTAAAAAGGCACCAACTCCTGAAAATCTCTCACAGGTTGTGAGAGAAATGGTTTCGCTCGTTCCGTGGGGACACCATGTCAATGCCCTCACCCGAGTTACCGACCCTGCCGCCCGGCTCTGGTATCTCCGTGCCACCGCCCGCTTCGGTTGGTCGCGCAATGTGCTGCTCAATCAGATCAAGGCCGGGGCCTACGAACGTGCCGTGACGGAGAAGAAGACGCATAACTTCGATCTCGCCCTGCCGGAACACTTCGCGGAGCAGGCGGACGAGATGCTCAAGAGTTCCTACAACCTCGAATTTCTCGGCATCCGCCGCGCTGTGCGTGAACGCGAACTCGAAGACCGGCTCATCTCCCGCCTGCAAGCATTTCTTCTCGAACTGGGCTATGGCTTCTGCTTCGTCGGACGGCAGCACCGCATCGCACTGGGCAGGAAAGAGTATTTTATCGATCTGCTCTTTTATCACCGCTTCCTCAAGGCCCTCGTCGCCTTCGATCTCAAGGTCGGCCCTTTCGAGCCGGAATTCGCGGGCAAGATGGATTTTTACCTGAATCTCCTCAACGACAAGGAACGCGGCCCCGACGACCAGCCTTCCATCGGCATCATCCTCTGCGCGGAAAAGGATGACGTGGAGGTCGAGTATGCCCTGCGCTCAAAGGCCAATCCCATTGGCGTCGCCGCTTACGAATTGCAGTCGAAACTGCCAGGCGAGTTGAAGGGCAAACTGCCGACGGCAAAACAGCTAGCGGATATGGTGCGGGGGGAAATGGAGGGGGGGAAATGAACGACACCCTCGCAGCACAATCGCTGTGGCCTGTTGCCCGGATCAAAGATCATGTATCGAAGATCGGGAGCGGTGTCACGCCATCCGGCGGCGCTGCGTCGTATCTCGATGCCGGTGTTCCTTTGTTGCGAAGTCAGAACGTGCATTTTGATGGATTGCGGCTTGATGACGTAGCGTTCATCGCTGCCGAAACTCATGATGAGATGAGCGGCACTAAATTAAAGGCGCGTGATGTGCTGCTGAACATTACTGGAGCTTCCATCGGTCGTTGCGCTTTTGTGCCCGACAGTTTTGGCGAAGGGAACGTCAACCAGCATGTGTGCATCATTCGCCCGACGGCGAGACTTGATCACAGGTTCCTGACCTACTGCCTGTCTGCTCATTGGGGACAGGACCAAGTCTTTTCCAGTTTCACCGGAGCTTCGCGGCAGGGCTTGGGCCAGCGCGATCTCGGCGCGATTCAAGTGCCGCTTCCCCCGCTGCCACAGCAACAGCGCATCGCGGCGTATCTGGACGCAAGTTGCGCGGCGATTGACGCGGCGGTAGCCGCCAAACGCCGCCAACTCGAAACCCTGAATGATCTTCGCTCTTCAATCATCTGCCGCGCTGTCACACACGGGTTGAACCCTAAAGTGGCATTGAAATCTTCCGGGATGGACTGGAGCCCAGAGGTTCCCGCCCACTGGCAAGTCCGGCAGATCAAACGCCTGTGCAGTTTAGTTCGCGGCCAGTTTACTCATAGGCCAAGAAACGACCCGGCCCTCTACGACGGCCCGTATCCATTTATCCAGACCGGCGACATCACAGCCGCAGGGAAATATATCCGCACCCATTCCCAGACGCTCAACGAGCTCGGGTTGAGCGCGAGCAAGCAATTTCCCCGTGGCACTCTCGTCATGTCCATCGCAGCCAACATCGGGGACGTAGCCATCCTCGATTTTGAAGCCTGTTTCCCGGACAGCATGATTGGGATGATTCCCGGCCACAAAACCAATCTCGATTTCCTTTATTACCTCATGCGCTCCATGCGGGGCATCATGCTGCGTTCTGCTGTTCAGAGCACGCAGCTCAATCTGAACTACGTCCGCATCGGGACGAACTTCGCGCCTGTCCCCCCGCTGACGGAGCAAAAGGCCATTGCGGAATACCTCGATGCGAAAGAGCATGAATCGCAGTTGATTTGCACCACCATCCAATCCCAAATCGCCACCCTCACCGCCTACCGCAAATCGCTAATCCACGAATGCGTCACCGGCCAGCGGCGGGTTACGGAAGCGGACGTGCGTGCAATTCGGGAGAAAATCCCTACAATGGCCAAAGCATAAGGCTGAACCATGCCCGAATTGGATTACATCACTGTCAAAGGATTCAAGAGTATCGCTTCCATCGATAAGTTGAAGCTCGGGGCAATCAACGTCGTCATTGGTCCGAATGGTTCGGGAAAATCGAACTTCATTGGAGTGTTTTCCTTCCTGCACGCCATCCGTGAGGGGCATCTTCAGGAATATGTTCTCAAAGCTGGAGGTGCAGAAAAGGTGCTTCATTTTGGATCGAAAGCCACAAAGAACATCCATTTGCATATCTCGTTCCGTGACGGCGTGAATCAGTATGAATTGGATTTGACGCCAACAGCCGGGGATGAACTGGTTCCCGTCGCTGAGTGGGTCTATTTTTGGAACAAGGCCCAATATCCTGATGGTCCTACAGGTCGGGGGGTCAACCGCATTGGCAAAGAAGCAGGGATCAGCGCTCCCAAAGGCCAGCCAATTGCCGCCTACGTTCGCAATCATTTGGATAGCTGGCGGCTATACCATGTCCATGACACAAGCAGCAGTTCGCCCATGAAAAAGACGGCGGATGTGAACGACAACCGTTATCTGCGCCCCGATGGATCCAACATTGCTCCCTTTCTTTATTATCTGCGAGAAAAGCATGAGACCGCCTACAGCCTGATTCGTCGTACGGTTCAGCGAGTTGCCCCATTTTTTGATGATTTCCAGTTGGAGCCGCAAAAACTCAATCCGGACAAAATTCTGTTGGAGTGGAAACACAAGGGCTCGGATGCGTATTTCGATGCCTCGTCGCTGTCGGACGGCTCCTTGCGGTTTATTGTTTTGGCGACACTTTTCCTCCAGCCCGAGTCCTATCGTCCCTCGGTCATCCTTGTGGATGAGCCCGAGCTCGGACTGCATCCCTATGCAATCACGATGCTGGCCTCTCTTGTGAAGCAGGCCTCCACAAAGACGCAGGTCATCATTTCCACCCAATCCCCGCTGTTACTTGATCACTTTCAACCCGAGGATGTGCTGGTGGCGGATCGTGTGGGCGGCGGCACTCAGTTCACCCGACTGGAACCTGGCAAACTGAGCGGCTGGCTGGAGGACTACAGCTTGGGCCAACTCTGGGAGAAGAACGAGTTTGGGGGAAGGCCAACCCCGGAATAGGACCCATGGCGCGCCTGTTCATCCATGTCGAAGGAGAGACGGAGGAAACGTTTGTGAACGTGGTGCTGGCCCCGCATCTTTACAGGCTTGGCTATCAGAAAGTGAGTGCCCGCCTCCTAGGCAATTCGCGTAATCGGGATCGAAGGGGAGGGATTCGGAGTTGGGCTTCCGTTCGGGCAGACATCATCAACCACTTGAAGGAAGACCGCGAGTGCCTTGCCACAACCATGGTGGATTACTACGCATTGCCCAGAGAGGGACATGCAGCCTGGCCCGGACGCTTGGAAGCAGCATCCAGACCATTCCCCGAAAAGGCAACCCAGGTTCAGGCCGCATTGCTGGCGGATATTGCTGCCGAACTCGGTGACGAATTCAATCCTCGTCGATTCGTCCCCTACGTGATGATGCATGAATTTGAGGGATTGCTCTTCAGCGACTGCCAGCGATTTGCTGATGGAATCGGACGTCCGGAGCTGGCGACCAAATTTCAAGCGATCCGGGATGCCTTTTCCTCCCCGGAGGAAATCAATGACAGCCCGATTACCGCGCCTTCCAAGCGTGTGGAGGCGCTCGTAGCCGGATATCAAAAGCCGCTGCTCGGTGCTCTGGCCGTGCTGGAAATTGGCTTGGACAAGATCGTGCAGGAGTGCCCGCATTTTCGGGCATGGGTGGAACAACTCGAAAACTGGGTGAGGTAATGGCTAGAAAGAAAAAAGCCCCGGAGCTGACGTTTCAGCAGCACATCGCGGATTACCTCATCCGCGAGCACGAGTATGGCAAGTTGGAGCAGGCCGACATCACGGATACCGAGCACTTCATCGCCGAAGACCAGCTCTGGGCCTTCCTCAAAGCCACACAGGCCGACGCGCTGAAAAAGCTTACGGACGATTACGGCACGGACGCAGGCGAGGAAGTCTTCAAGGCTCTGCGCAAGGAACTGGAACACACGCCGCTGTGGATGTTGTTCCGTCAGGGCTTGCCAGTACGCGGGTTGGAGTTCCGTCTTTTTTATCCCAAGCCGCGTTCCGCCGCGAGTGTCGCAGCCGCCAAATACACCGAGAACCGCATCACGTTCCGCCCGCATTTCATCTTCGGCGACGTAAACCATGAGATTGATTTCGTTTTCTATCTAAACGGTCTGCCCATCGTTGCTCTGGAACTGAAGCACGAAGCCAACCAGAACGTGCATGATGCGGTGTCGCAATTCACGAAACGAGACCACACCCACAAGATTTTCCAGCATCCGTTCCTCTACCTCGCCGCCGACACCAGCGACGCGATGGCCGCCACCGACCCGCGCAAGGAGGAGAACTTCCGCTGGCACAACATGGGGCTAAAGAATGAGCAAATCACGCCCAACCAGAATGAGTGTCCGGTTGAGTTCCTTTACCGAGAAGTGCTGTCGCAGGACCAGTTGTTGGAGGCGTTGTCATTCTTCCTTGTGCGCGTGCCCGAGCGTGAAGCCGAGGACGACAAACCCGCGCGCCCGGCGTCCACAATCTTCCCGCGTTATCATCAGAGCCGTCTCGTGAGGAAGGTTGCAGAGGACATCACCGCCCACTTCACTGAGGCGGGTGACATCGGCAAAAAGTATCTGGCCGACCATTCGGCCGGCAGTGGCAAGACGCTCTCGATCTGCTGGCTGGCCGACCGTCTGCACAGCCTCTTCAAGCCCGGCACGAATGAGAAGCTGGTCGATATCTCGTTCATCCTCACCGACCGCAAATCCCTCGATACAAACATCCGCGAGGACATCGACAAATTCAGTCACCTTACGAACGTGGTGGGCATCGCAAAGCATTCATCCGATCTGCTGCGTTTCCTTCAGCAGCGAAAATCCATCATCGTCACAACACAGCAGAAGCTGGCCTATCTGCTTGAGGAACTGCAAAAGAATTCGGAGCTGAAAAAGCTGCGCGTGGCCTTCCTGATTGATGAAGCCCATCGGTCGCAGGAAGGCCAGATGGGCGCAGCCATCCGGCTGCCATTCCGCAAAGAAGGCGAGCCAGACGAAGAAGATGCACCCGAGGAGGATCTCGAAGAGCAGATTGCCAAGGTCATTCGTGAGCATGACCTTAATCAGTTATTCGTCGCCTTCACGGCGACACCGTCCCCGGCCACGGTATCAATGTTTGGCAAGCCCTTTGACAGCTACACCGAGGCGGAGGCCATCGCGGAGGGCTACATCGTCGATGTGGCGGCGAGCATCATTTCCTACAAGACGCTCTACAACCTGCATTGCCCTATCGTTCCGCTGCCGCACGAAGAGAAGCTCTACCCCAGGGGTGTTGTGTCCAAGGCGCTCCAGAATGTGGCGTTTCAGGATGATGGCCTGATCCAATACAAGGCCGAGGTTATGCTCCGTCTTTTCGAAAAGGACGTGAAGCCTCTCATCGGCGGACGCGCCAAGGCAATGATTGTCACGTCTTCGCGCGTGGCCGGGCTGCGGTATTTCAACATCATCAAAGAGAAACTCAAAGAACGCGGTGCCGACTACAAGGTGCTGTATGCGTTCTCGGATTTTGTCCACCCGGAGACGAACGCCGCCATCAGCGAATACGCTGTGAATGAATTGCAGGATGGCGAGTTGATCGAAAACCGATTTGAGGGCGATGACTACCGGATCATGGTCGTGGCGAACAAATTTCAGACCGGCTTCGACCAACCCTTGCTCGCGGGTATGTTCCTCGACAAGCCAGTGCTGGATCGCAACGCGGTGCAGACGGTCTCGCGCCTGAATCGGTGCCACCATGGGAAGAAAGACGTGGTCGTCGTGGACTTCACCAACAATGCCAAACAAATCCTCAAGGCCTTTGCGAAGTATCGGAAAGGCACGCCGTTCGAGCCTGAGGAGCCGGACGAGGGAACCTGCCTGAAACTGCACGCAGAAATTCTCGCTGCTGGGGTCTTCACCCAGAAGGACGCTGCCAATATGCTTGCGCTTCTCAGGAGCGGGACGGATGCGCAGGTGCAATTCCAAGTGAATGCCCTGCGGACTCGCTTTCATGCGAAGTTCACCGACTGGCAAAACCGCAAGGCGTTCGTCTATTTGCTGGCCCGCTTCGTGAAGAGTTACCATTTCCTCACATGCTTCTTCACCTACCCGGCGGCGATTCAGGATTTTGCCATCTTCGCAGAGTGGGTCGGCCCGCAGCTTATCAAAGCCGGAACCGTCTCGGACCTGATGAAGCAGATCCGCGCCACCGTGGTCACCAAGGCCGCGGTTCAATATCAAGGAGTGATGACCAGCGGCGGCCCGGTGAAGCTCCAGCCGGGGAAAGGCAAAGGCGGTGCAGGCCCGGTGCCAGTGAAGACCACCGTCCAGGACATGATCGCCGACATTCAAACGAAGTTTCAGATCACGGACGAAGAAGCCCTCTACATCAAACAGGTGACCGAAGAAAAGATCGCCGATCCGGGTATCCGCACCACCGTCCACGCACACCGGAGCAACCACATTTACCTCGAAGGTCCGTATCGCGGACAGGTTAACGGTGACATTCAAACAACCTACGATGCTCGCGGCCGCTACGATGAACTCGCCGACCCGAAATACACTGATACCGGCGGCATCTTTGACATTATGGCTGTGACTGTCATCCAAACACATCTGGCGCTCGCTGCCTGAAGCCATGAGCAAGACCATTCACGACATTCCTGAGGCCGACCGACCGCGGGAGAAACTCCTGCGCAAAGGCGCTGCGGCTCTGAGCGACCAGGAATTGCTCGCTGTGCTCCTCGGCAAAGGCACCACAAAAATTGACGTAATGACACTGGCACGGAACGTCAGCACGGTCGCAGACAAGAAAGGCTTGGAACTAACGGTTGATGACCTTGTGGGCCTCGAAGGGATGGGCAATAGCAAGGCTATGATTCTCATCGCCGCCATCGAGTTCGCCCGCCGCCGCATCAAACCGGAGGGAGCGAAGATCGTGACCCCTGCCGACCTGCTCCCACACATACGTCACTACGCTGACCGCAAGCAGGAGCATTTCCTCTGCGCCAGCATCAATGGTGCGAACGAGATTTTGAACATCCGGGTAGTTTCCATCGGGTTGATCGACCGCAGCCCCGTGCATCCCCGTGAAGTCTTCGCTGATGCTCTGGCAGATCGCGCTTCCGCTGTCATCGTGGCTCACAACCACCCGAGTGGTGGCCTCACTCCTTCGCCCAACGATTTGGACATGACTTCGCAGCTCAAATCAGCAGGCCTGATCGTTGGCATCGAGTTGCTTGATCATATAATCTTTAACAGGACCGATTATTTTAGCTTTTTGGAGGAAGGGAGTTTTTAGTTTCAATCAATTCCTCGCGAGAGGCAAGGAAGAGGACGAGATGTCACAAGCTACGTCGGGTTTTGCTGCGCGAGGCTCCCTGAGGTTGTTTACGGCAACCGGGCCCCACAGCCATTTTTTCCGCATCATCCGGCTTTCTCAAAAACCTCAACGTCGTAAACATTGCCGGAAAAGCGCGTTCCGATCGGCGTGAATCCCGAGGTGGCTGCCAGCGTCTGCAAGTTTTCGGGTTTGCGATAGCGGAAACGTTTGCCGAAAATCTCCAGGATTCTTGTCGCGGCGGAATCGCGATGGGTGTTCACAATCAGGTGACCACCCGGAGCGGTTTCTTTTGCCACGGCGTGCATGAGATCTTCCGCGTTTGGCTTTCCGGTTGGAGAGCCTTCCCCGAGCCGCTCCTCCGTGGTGGTGTAAGTGTGACCCGTGAAATATTCCAAAATCCCGACCGCTGTCACCACATGATACGGTTCCTCCTGCTCTGCGCCCGGCGAAGGCTGGAAGATATCTTCCGCCTGCGCAAACAAACCAAAGGATGCATTCCCCGTGCGATCAATCAGGTCCCGCAGGCGGGGAAGTTTCTCAATGAGCTGGATGGTTTTTTTGCAGTGCGCAAGATCCCGGTCCGAAATGACGGCACGGATCAATTTGGGGTCATGTCCGTCGCGCAGCAACCGATCACAAGCCACGATCACACTCAAGCCTGTTCCGGCGGCAAAAGCTTTGATGCGAACGGGCTCTCCACGTTTCAACCGCCGGGATGCGAGTTCGTGCGTGAGACGGGTTTCCCATCCAAAGCGAACCTGCACATCGCGGCTGGGGACAGAATCCAGCAAAAGACGGTCCCACAGGCCGGCGCTTCGATGGACCTCAGGGGAAAGCAACATGTAGATGGCGTTCATGGGGTCACCGCCCTCCACAAGAAAAGCTGTTTCACCCCTCGAGGGTTGCAGGAGGGTCATCGTGTAAGGATGTCCGGTGCGTTCAAGAATGCGGTTACGATACGCCACCACTTTTCTCCCGTCCGGCGCTGTGCGAACCTCCTCCCGCGTGGTTTTTTGCATCAACCAAAACACAAAGCCGGTCATGGCCCGCCGCAGACCGGTCAGCGGCTTGCGCTCCGGCCCTTCAAAAATCTGCCAGCTCAGTCCATCAATCAGCTCGCGGGAAGCCTCCTCCTTGCCCTCCCCGTAAAGCACCGCCATGGCCTGCATAGGGGACAGCCCGGCGACTTTCGTGCGCCCGCCAGTCATCGGAGATGTTCGTTCAGGATCCGCTTGATTTCGACCATTCCCAGCGGGTGCAAATGGCTCCAGTGGCCGCTTGGAATCACTTGCTCGCTTCTGGCTCCCGCCACATGACTGCTCCAATAAGGAACGATGCCATCGTTGCTGTAGGGCTTCGTGCGATCGAGATGACCGCCACGGCCACGATCACCAATCAGGGAGTGAAATGGAACGCCGGCTTTGAGGGGGATGGCATTAGCGGTTATCAGGAACCGGTTTTCAGGATCAAGCATATCAATGCTGTTTGGAAGGCGGTGCCGACCACCCACCCGAACCTCCGGCCTCACAAAGGAATACACCTCCTTGTTGACCTTGCTCTGGGAAATGGGGTTACCCACAAGGGTGGCACCAAGACGTCCCATGAAACCGGTGGCCATATCGCTGCCCCGATGGGAAGCGGACAAAAAGACCACCCGGGAGACATTTTTCTGGGATCCAAAAATTAGAGACCGGCTCATGACATTCCTTGCTTCGTTTGAAAACGGGATTTGGTCGGGTGACCGGTCAAAAAAAGTATTCCAGATTTTCATGCCACTGTCGGTCATGAGCAGCCGGCTGATCATTCCGCCCATGCTGTGCCCGATCAAAACGATATCTTTGTGGTCGGGGTGAAGTTTTCTCATCTTATCAAGCTGATATCTCAAAATCGCGGCGGACATGGGATACGGAAGCCCCGTGGGATAACCGAAAACCCAGAACTGATAGTTTCGCCGGATCTTTGGATCGCTCCGAAGAAACTCAATCACCGGCGAGAAAATCGCAGGGGAATTGCTCAGACCGTGCACAAACAGAACCGGAATTTTTCTGGGATTGTAGGGTTCAAGCGGCACAAGCTTTGCGGAGTTTTCGAAGAGATCAGGACGGAACATCTCCCGGAGTTCGAAGCGCCTCACGTTGAACCCGGCCAGTGACATGGCCAGCGGCGCCTGCACGTCGGCCGCGAGGGTGTAGGTATGATTGTCGAGTTTTAGAGTTTCCTGCTCCAGGGGATCGGAGAACATCAGATCGCATTTCCGGCCGGAAAACCGCACCGATGCGGTGAGCCCATAAAAGAGGTTCTCGGACCATGCGGCGTTGGCGGTTCGTGTGGGTTCCGGCCTTTTGACGTTGGCCACCACCGGTGCTCCCAACCCGGTCATGGCAGCCCTTTCACCCACAAGTTTGCCACGGAACGTCAGTCGGTCTGTGGAGGCAAATTCCAGTTTCGAGGGGTGGAATTGCGGGCGGGGGTCCGGAGGGATAAGCCCGAGTTTCCATGGTTCTCCGGTCGCGGAAGGACAAATCAGCCGCTCTTCCCAAGGGGTCAGGCCCTTGTTGGAAACAATCTCAACCACCCTGGCGACCGCAAAATTGTAATCACTTTGGGCAAGAACGTCTTTGGGATCGGAGGCCAGACGGAGCCGTGCCGCATTCGCCGCATCCAGATAGCCACCAATTTGTGCCAAAGGATCGTCTGGAAGCTTCTCCATGGATTTGACCACCACCCTTTGTTGCTCCGTGGTTGCCAGGGTGGCAGTCCGGCGATGCTCCTGCACGCGGGCGTATTGGGCGCAACCGGTGAGAAGAGACACGAGGGCAAGCAGTGAGGGTATACTGATTTTCATGAAGGTGATTCGACGGTCCTGGGGTGGTTATCGGGTTTTATCTTTGCCCAGAAGACCAGTCTTTATCGAGGATTGCAGAGGTTTGCCAATCCAAAGACGCAGAAGCGCATGATAAAAATCCCGGCCGGGAATCGCGGCTTGCCTCTCACCATCCACCATAACCACGGTCCCCTCCGATGGAAGGTAGTCAATGGTGATTTCTGACCCCTTGTTGAGGTCCGCGCCATTCTGAAACGCTTTAAAAAAAACTTCGAGCTCCTCTGCAAAAACGCCCTGCTCCAACGCCGTGAGATTTTTGTCCAGATTATCCCGCACGGCAGAGGCAAACTTCTCTTCTGGCACGGATCGAAGCATGATGATCTTGAGGCGCTTCGGCCCATGGTTGTGGTCCATAATTCCGGCCTCGTCATCGGTTGCATGACTCACATACAGGCCGGCATCATACACCCCGATCCCGAAGACGCTCCGTGTTGCCGTTCCATTGAGAACAAGCGCCAGCCCACCCAGATCAATGGGCTCGGGAAACCCGTCTTTGGGACCGCCGAAGGCTGCGCTTATCATGCTCAGGGCGACCAATGCAAAACATCCGGGGAGAGAAAAATTAAAACGCATCATTGGCAAATATCGGTCAGTTCCAGGCGTAAATCCATGGGTAATACAGCTTAGATCACTGAAACACAAGATCCTCAACAAAGGCATTGGTTTCGATTGCCCCCTCTTCGGCTGTCAGGACTGGCCTTCCGTCAATCCAGAGATTCTCGAAATGCACACCTTTGACAATTCGGTCAGCATCGTGTCCAAGAATCCGATTGCGCTCTTTATTCGGTCCTTCCAACCGGATGTTTTTAAACCTGACGTCCTGAATCCTGTCTCCAAAATCCCTGGTGTAAACATTGTTCACAAACCGGATATCAATCAGGTTACCGGCCTCCAGCGGGCTCACGCGGATGTTTTCAAAGTGGATATCCCGGATCGTTTGCCGGTCGGAAGCCATGATGGCCAGAGCTCCCCGGAATCCCTCGCTGCTCTCTGCGCTCCGCAGGATGTCGATGTTGAGAAAGCGCACGCTTTCTGTCATGTGCTCGGCAGGATCGCCGCTGGCACCTTCCGGCCCGATGAGAAGGGCATGCGCGCGGTCGGGCCAAAGAACGCAATTTTGCATGACGATGTTGCGATTGCGTTGTGTCACGCCTGCCGGGTTTTTTGCGTCACCAAGTTTGACAGAGATGCAATCGTCCCCGTTCCGGATAAAACAATCCTCGATTAGCAAGTCCTGACTTCCGCGGGGATTGATGCCGTCGGTTTCTGTCATCCATGAGATAATTTTCACATTGCGGACGATGGCATTCCGGACCTGATGCAAATGGACGTTCCATGCGGGAGCATCGAGAATCACAAGGCCTTCCATGCGGAGTTCATTAGCATTGCCGATATAGACCATTGTCGGGCGGTCGGAGTCGGCCGAATGATCAAAGTTTGACCCGCAAAGGATACCGCGTCCACGAATGGTGAGATGATCTTTGCCGCCTGTATCGATCTTGCCGTAAACAATAGCGCCACCTGCCACATAAACCGTGGAACCCGCTTTCATCGCGATGGTCCCGCGTCCATCCCCCCCGAGCAAATGCAGGCCCGGCCCAAAATACGTGATGCCAGGTCCCTCGGCCAGGATTGGCTCCGCCTCCAACGGGTTGGCAAAAACAAGGAGGTTTCCAAAAATATCACCGTCGAACTCGATGGAATATTGTCCGGTCCGGTTCAAGCGGATCACTGTCTCGTCTTCCTGATGATTCACGCTGACTTGCGCAAAGCCGGGTCGGACGTTCACACGTTCGGATTTTCGAACAGGTCGAACCCGCACTTCGATGCCTTCGGCAAAATCGGAATCAAACATCACAAAGCCAGTGTGAGCAGTGCCCTCTTTTCCAACCACCGCATCATAAACAAACACCGGCTTCCACGCACCTGATGCTTCCCGCACCTGCACGGAATAAGCTCCGTTTAGCGGAGCCCCCTGAGGCGCCTCATGGATCACCAGCTCCGCTCTGGCCTGGAAGCAGGTCGCAAAACAAATAAGCATAGCAGACGCAGCCATTCGGGAATTGCCATAAACCATAAATCCCATCATCGCGTAATCCTAGGGCGAAGTGAAGAGGTTCATGTCACAGGTGCCGGATATGGGAACGGGCATGACAGCCCTGTGGGTGCGGTTCTGAAGTGGTGAAACTCCCTTGCCCTCTGCGATCAGGTGACGTGAAGAGACACCGCAGCGGCCGGGGTCCGCATCTCTAAACCAAATCACTTTCAAAAAGCTCGACGATTTCTCCGTCGGGTCCCTTGAAAAACGCGATGTGGACGGGCACCGGGCCGGTGGTTGATTCGATTGTGAGGGATTTTGGCTCCATGGTGATCGTCATCCCCGCGTCCCGCACCTTTTCAAGCATGGCGGGGCAGTCATCTGTGCGAAGCGCAAAATGGAGGAGTGTCCCCACACCTTCTGCGGCGGCCTCGGGTTTCTCGAAGATTTCCACGTGGCATCGATCGCCAGCGTGAAGCATGATCGCGCGGTTGGGGCGTTCCCCCCAGGCAATTTTTTCCTCCAGTCCGAGTACGGATTTGTAAAAATTGACGCTACCGTCAAAGTCGGACGAATGAATTGCGGTGTGATGGAAGCCGGTGATCTTTGCCATGAGGTTTTCAGGGTCCCATGGATCGCACGCCACAACAAGCCGGGGTTTCTTTTAGCCGAAGGAACAAGCTGCTGTGAAACCTTGAGTCCGGTCCGGATCTCTGACTGAATCCCCACTCCACCCATGCCCGCACCCACCCTGTTGATTCCTCTGTTGGCCGCCCTCGGGTATTCCATTTGTGCACTGTGCTTCAAGCGGGCCGTTCAGGAGGGTGTGGGGCTTTGGCGTATTTGTTTTGTTTCCAACATCGTGATGGGAGTGGGTTTCAGCGTGTTCTGGAGCGGACAGCTCCCGCAAGGGGCACAGTGGATGCCACCCCTCGTGGCAGGCAGTTTGTTTTTTCTGGGTCAAATATTGAATTTTTTGGCAATTGAGCGGGGGGATGTTTCCGTGGCAACCCCCCTGCTGGGCGTGAAAGTTTTTTTGGTTGCGGTCTTCACGGTGATTGTGCTCGCCGAGAAGGTTTCGGCCGGGTTGTGGGTGGCCTCGGGGCTGCTCTTTTTTGCGGTTTGGATGTTGCGCGGAAAATCGCCATCCGCCCGGCTTCGCAGTCAGTCCGCCATCGTGTTTGCCATTCTTGGCTCAGTGGCCTTTGCCCTGGCGGATGTGACCGTTCAAAAATATGCCCCGTCCACCGGCACCTCGGTTTTTTTGCCAATGATGTTTTGGACGAATGCTCTACTTTCCATTCCGTTGATCAGCCGGTTTCGCGGCTCTAATTTTGCGTTTTCTCGCAGCACGGTGAGCTGGCTATTTGGCGGGGCTGTTCTGTTTGCCTTTTCTGCCATTGCGGTGACATGGACGATTGCCACCTACGGGCAGGCCGTGATTGTTAATGTGGCCTATGCCACCCGCGGATTTTTTTCGGTGATCGTGGTCTGGAGTGTTGGTCACTTGGCAAACAACTCGGAAAGGTCCCTTGGAACTTCTGAGATGCTACGCCGATTGGTTTCCGCTGTGCTTATCCTTATCGCATTGTTTTTGGCAGCGTTTTCCGTTTGATACTCTTGAAATGATGAAACGAAGTTGTGCGGGCGTTGGCGGATCATCCACACGATGGGCTACCACAAAGATGCTGAGTTTCGCAGGCCTCCCGCCCATGGTGAGGGCTGCTCTGGCATCAATCCTTATCGCGACCTCCTCTCTTAGCGGCATGGACCTGCCGGATGACACCGTGATTTATGGCGTTCTGCCAACCCTGTTTAATTCGGATGAACCGCTCAACGGGGTCACAGGACAGCTCGATGCGCTGCGTGACCTTGGCGTCACGGTGCTCTGGCTGTCTCCGCTCACCGTGTCCGATGATCCCAGCCACATCAGTTACGCGGTGACGGATTATCGCAGACTTCGTGCGGACTTTGGAACACCCCGGGACCTCAAGACCCTGGTGAAGGAGGCTCACGCTCGCGGGATGAAAGTGATTCTGGATTTTGTGCCCAATCACACGTCCTCCAAACATCCCTGGTTTTTGGATGCTCAGAAAAAAGGCAAAGAGTCGATGTTTGCCAATTATTATCAACAGGACTCCCAAGGAAACCCGGTCCATTATTTTGATTGGGAAAATTTGCCCAATCTGAACTTTGACAATCCCCGGGTGCGGGAAGAAATCACGTCCGCCATGAAATTTTGGATCGAGGAATATGGGGTCGACGGGTTTCGGATGGATGCAGTTTGGGGAGTTCGTGAGCGCAAGGCGCAGGCCCTTCGTTCTCTCTGTGCCGAGGTCCTTGCGGCCCATCCGAACACCATTCTGATCGCTGAAGCCGGGGCAGGAGATCCGTTCTACTTTGAGCAGGGATTCCAGGTGGCCTATGACTGGACGGACAGGCTGGGCGAATGGGCCTGGGAGGAGGAGTTTGCCAAGCCCGTTCCTGACGGACGGAAGTTGGCTGCGCTGGCCATGGAAGGGGCCGACCCGCAAAAGACCCTGCGATTCCTTAATAACAATGACACGGGAGATCGCTTTGTCACCAAACACGGGCTCGAACGAACCCGCGCGGCTGCGGTTTTCCAGCTCACCGTGCCTGGAATTCCTCTTGTGTATTCCGGGGATGAAATCGCGGCCGAGTTTGATCCTTACGATGACAGCCCGCCTTTGTCATGGAAGGACCCGCATAATTTTCGTGCTTTCTACAAACACTTGATCGTCCTGCGAAAAAGCATTCCTGCTCTGAGCGCCGGAAAGATGGAGTTGGTGGAGGCCGTTGATGCACCGTCAGTGAGTGCTTACCTTCGGCGGGTTGATGAGAGTTCCTGGGCTTTGGTCGTTGTTAATTTCGGAGAAGATAAGGAAGTTGTTTTTTTAATACCGGAGTCCGTAAAAATTCCGGGAAGCGCGGTTTGGGATACCCTGAACGGGTGCTCCGTGCCGGTTGGTGAAGGGCGTTCCATCTCGCTCTTCCTTCATGAAAACAGCGCGGCCATCTTGATGCCAGCCAGGTAGGCCCTGCCGGCAGCTCAATCTCCCCCTCGGTGGCGGCGTAGCTCCCCCGTCGTCTGTGACCCTCCACAAACCTGGAAATTTCCGTCTCCCCCTTGATTCCGCAGGGCGCTGGCTTAACGTGATGGAATATCTGCAATGACTTTGACCTCTAACACCGGGAACCAACCCGCCCAAGCCAAGCTTCATGAAATTCCTGACCTTTTCGCTCCTGGCCGTGACAGCCGCCTTCATCGGGCTCTCCATGGCAGGGCAACCCAAAACCACCATCCAACCCAACGTGCCAAACTCTGAACTCACTGTCCGATTTCTAAATCCTGATGGAACGCTGACCGAGCCAATGGCGGTTCCGCATGTCGTCAAAACCGAGGAGCAGTGGAAAGCGCAGCTCACGCCCGAACAATTCCGGGTTGCCCGCACCGAAGGAACGGAACGAGCCTTTTGTGGAGTTTTCCACGACAACCACAAGGATGGTGTCTATTCCTGCGTGGGGTGCGGGCTGCCGCTTTTCCGGTCGGATACCAAGTTTGAATCCGGCACAGGTTGGCCCAGCTTCTTCCAGCCCATCGCGTCGGAAAACATCGGGATTCAAAAGGACGTCAGCTTCGGCATGGTCCGCGAGGAGGTTCACTGTGCCCGTTGCGAGACACATTTGGGTCATGTCTTCAATGATGGACCCCGCCCCACCGGCCTGCGGTATTGCATGAACTCCGCATCCATGACTTTTCATGAGAAGGATATCAAACCCGCCACAGAAACGGCGGTGTTTGGGGCCGGATGCTTCTGGGGCGTGGAAGAAGCTTTTGGCAAATTGAAGGGAGTGACAGCAACAGCGGTCGGATATGCGGGTGGAACCACCAAAAACCCGACCTATGAACAGGTGTGTGCTCATACGACCGGCCACGCCGAGGTTGTGAAGGTTGACTATGACCCTTCCGTCATTTCCTACACCGAACTCCTGAATACCCTCTTCGCGATCCACAACCCGACCACGCTGAATCGTCAGGGCCCGGACGTTGGAGATAATTATCGCTCCGCCATTTATTTCGCGTCTCCCGAGCAGGAGACCGCCGCACGCAAAACCATTGCGGCTCTCGAAAAAGAAGGCAAATTCAATGGGCGTCCCATCGTGACCGAAGTGGCTCTCGCCGGTCCGTTTTATCGCGCCGAGGAATATCATCAACAGTATGCCCAAAAGCATGGCGGTGGCTTTTGCCACTCCCAGCCTTGATGTTCAGAGTTGGACTGCGAACGCAGGGAATAATCCTCTTCAAAAACGACAGGGGTCTTATGATAAACTTCGAGGATCTCCCTTAGCCCGTTTGATGATTGCTCCGCCTCTTCGCTGAGGGAAGCAGAGTGGTTGATCGGCAGATCATGGATGACTTTTCCCTTGCTATTTATTCTTGACTTTGCTACAAAGCATTGTCTTGCAAAAAAGAAGTCATAAACCAGCGCAATTGTCTTTCATGTTCACCAGTTGGCTAATGGTCAGCATCTGTCATTCTGGAATCCGGGCAATTTGAGCATATGATCCAGCCGTCCATTCCTGAACCCTTCTCGCCAACCCATGTGATGCTGACGTGGTTCAAAGATAAGCAAATGTCTTATGATTACTGCGAAGACAACAATATCATAACCTCCGGCATTGAGCTGAGTCATCTGGAGGTCCGCATTTTTTGTGGCACGACTCCCGAAGAATCACCGTTTCTGATCATCCGGTATCCCATGAGAGCCCCCGAATCCGTTCGGCCGTCCGTGGGAGAGTTTCTCATGCGCCTCAATTTTGCGGCCAAGCGAAGCCTTTGTGAGCTGGATTTTAATGACGGAGAAATACGCTTTCGGATGGTGAGCGATTTGACCGGGAGTGCTTTCTCGCAGGATCATTTTGCTGTCATGATGGGACAAATGCTTCTCTTTGCGGATATGGCCTATCCCTGTCTTGCAAGCGTCATGACCCGTGCTATGAAGCCGGACTTTGCGGCGGATCAGGCCTTGGCTGCCATTGATAAGGCGTTTCAGAATCTCTGTGGCGGCGAAGAGGATTGATTCACCGGGCGGTAGGAAAATATGCCCCTTAGAACATAAGGATCCGCTGCTTAGGCGTGTCAATCACCCCATGGACTCTTAATGATAGCAAAACTTATTAATCTCTCGCCATGGCCGGATCAAATGCTGAAACGTGCGGTGCGATCAGCCTGGCGGGATGGAACCTCAAGGGCCCTTATCTATGTGAGTGACCGGTGGTTTGATCACGGGCGACACATGGCTGGAGAAAATGAGCTGCCCGTGGATCACAACATCGGTTGGGATGGTGTTTGTTATTACGAGGAAAAGGTTCTTTATGTTTTTCTGAGTCGCAGCCTTGAGTTTCCCATGGTTTGGTGGGTCAACACCGGCTTCCCGGAAAGCTATCAACGCGGCATGGTCTTTTATTCACCCACCGAATATTTTATCTACTGCCTGGCCCATGAACTGTCCCACATCTGGCAACATGACAACAAACGCCGGAAACGCCTCGGAACCGGGTTTGCATCATCGGATGATGAAATGGACGCCGATCTCTTTGCGATTCTGAAGCTCAACGAATACCGGCGTAAAACCGGCTTCAGGGACTATCAGGAAGCCCTCTGAGAAGCAGAACCGGCCAGCTGGCGCAATTGCGAAGTGCTCCTTGGATTATTGCCACGCTGTGATTCCCTTTCATTTCACGGATTTCCTTGCCATGGGGGTGTTCAAAATATGAGAGTTGCTTAACGCTGGTTCCGGAGGTGTGAATCCACGGTGTCACAGGGGGCCGTTTTGCCCTTGCGAAGCTGCGGCCGATGACTCCCGGTCAGGCATAACCCACTCTTATCCCGATGAGTTTTCTACAAGCCACCATTCTCGGTCTTGCGATTTTTATCGTACTTGCCGCATTGTTTCTCCTGACCCTCTGCGTGAGGAAAATCCAGCCCGGCCGCGCCGGTGTCAAAACCGGGTTCGGCGGGCTTCAGGTCGCCTTCGATTGGATGGTGCGAATTCCACTTCTTCAGACCTATCATATTGTGGATATCTCGGTGAAAAAGCTGGAGATTACGCGCAAGGGCAAGGACGGGTTGGTCTGCCGGGACAACATCCGTGCGGACATCACGGTTGCGTTTTACATTCGTGTGGATGCCACGGTGGACAGCGTTCGCAAGGTGACGCAGATGCTCACGCCTGAGCGGGTTTCCGACATCGAACAACTTCGCGAGCTTTTTGAAGCCAAGTTTTCAGAGGCCCTCAAAACAGCTGGCAAACAAATGGATTTCCATGAGCTTTTTACCGAACGCCTGCGGTTCCGGGATGAAATTCAGGAGACCATTGGCAAGGACCTGGATGGGTTTCTTTTGCAGGACGTGGCCATCGATTATCTTGAGCAGGCCCCGCTGGATCAACATGACCCCAACAACGTGCTCGACTCAGAGGGTATCAAAAAAATCACGGAGATCACCCAGCGCGAGCGGGTGCTGGCCAACGAATTTTCGCAGCGCGCCCAGGTTCACGTGGAAAAAGAAAATGCCGATGCCGCGATTGCAAAGCGCGAGCAACAACGTCGCGATGAGGAGGACATGGCCAAGCAGCATCGTGCGATCCTCGAAGTCAAAACCAACGAGGAAGCCGAAGCTCAAAAAGTCATTGAAATCCGCCGTCAGGATGTTGAGGCCAAACGCCTGGAGGCTGAAGAGGCCATTCGCTTGCGGACCGAGGACATGAACCGTGCGGTTCAGGAACGTCAGTTCACGGTCACCAAAGAAAAACAACGCCTTGAGCAGGAATCCCTGCAGGAGGGCGAAGAGGCCAAGGTCCGCCGCGAGCGTTTGGTGGCTCTGGCCGAGATGGACAAACAGGTCAAAGTCGCAGATGCGGCCGTGGAGGTTGAACGCAAGCGGGCCATCGTCGTCACTGAACAAAAGGCCGTGGTCGAACAGGAGGAGGAGAAACGCAATATCGAGGCCCGAATGACTGCCGAACGAACCCGCGAGGTGATTCTTATTGAAGCGGACATGAACGCCAAGAAGGAACAAGTCGTCAAGGTTGTTGCTGCGGAAGCTCAGAAGGAAGCGGAACGGAATATTGCCGAAGGCGAAAAAATCAAACTCATCACCGCTGCCGAAGCGGGTCGCGATGCCTCGCTGCGCGATGCCGAGCGTATTCAGACGCTCGCTGATGCCGAGTCCAAGGCATCAGAGAAGCGGCGTCACGCCATGGAGCAGGAAGCCGAGGGCCTTGCCGCCAAACAAGCGGCTCCGGGCCTTGCCGAAGCGAAGGTCCTGACCGCTAAGGCCACCGCCCGCAAGGATCAGGCCGAAGCCGAAAAATTCGCCGGTCTTGCCGAGGCTGAAGTTTTCAGCGCCAAGGGAGCAGCCGAAGCGGCTGTTACCGAAAGCCAGGCCCAAGCTGATGCGGAGGGCATCAAGGACAAGGAACTTGCTGCGGCATCCGGCATTGAGGCCCGTGGATTGGCCGAAGCCAAGAGCATCGAAGAAAAGGCAAAAGCCATGAAGCTCCTGCACGAAGCCGGACAACACCATGAAGAGTTCCGTCTCCGTCTTGCAAAAGATCGGGACATTGAACTGGCGGCCATCGAGGTCCAGAAATCCATTGCAGCATCTCACTCGGCACTGGTGGGAGAGGCTCTCAAAAGCGCCAAAATCGATATCGTGGGCGGCGAGAACGACTTCTTCGAAAAAGTCGTCCGGGCCGTTGGTTCGGGCAAGGCCGTGGACCGCTATGTCGAAAACAGCCGCACCCTCACCGATGTCAAAAATGCGTTTCTTGGGGGTGATTCTGAAAAACTCAAAGGTCAGCTCCGTCAGTGGATCAAAGATTTCGGTGTGACCAGCGAGGACCTTAAAAACCTGAGTGTCGCCGCACTGATTGGGCGGATGCTTGCCACCACAGGAGACTCCAGTTTGAAGGGTCTGCTTGAATCCGCAAAGGCCCTGGCCACTGACAGCGGGTTGGCTGATCATCCGGCTGCCTCTCTGTTTTCCAAATCCCCCAAGGCGTGATTCCCATTCCGGGAGGCTGACTCGCGCCTCCCGATTCGAAATCTCATGGCGGACAAAGAAACAAAACCCGAAAAGGCTGAAGCAGCAGCTCCCGGGCCGTTGGGCAGTGCGACTTATGAGATCCTCCGTCAGCGTCTCGCCACGCAAACGGGAATTCTCCGTGAGCGGATGGGATTGCTGGATGCCCGGCGTCAGGAGGTATTTGGATCCGTCGAATCGAAGCTGCTGCGAGCCGACCGGGTCAACACGGCTCACAATTGCATCCCGAAAGACATGGTCCAACTGGGCGACGGGAGATTTCTTTTTGGGTTTAACATCCGGTTCGGACTCAAAAAAGTTACCGGGCTGGGAGACGTTTTTGGCATCTATGTGCGGGACGCGGAATCTTTCCGCGAGGATGCGCTGACACCACTCGAGCAGAAGGCTTTTCTCTCGGATTTTCAGCGAATCCACACGGTTTACGAAAAAACGACGTTCTCCAAGTTTTCCCTGATTGAAGGCCATCTGTATATGGTGTTTCAAACCGGCTCGAGCGCCAGCGATATTGCCGTTTTTAAATGGGCCGTGGATGGCGGAACGCTGCGTTATGTGGATGGGCGCGCCGAGGCCGAATACCGCCGGGTGGGATTTCCTCCCCAACACAACTTTCGTTGGAGCACACCGGACCGGGAGTCTTATCGTTATGGCGATTTCCCGCACATCTCCATCGAGGAACGCGTTTTTGTGGAGTGCGTCGGTGGCACTCTGACCGTTAAAATCGAGGACAACACCAAACGAGGCGAGGGCATCTATGCCGAGCCCGTCGATGACAAACGTCAGAAGGTCGATGATGCCGACATTTCGTATGCGATCCTCGGTCATTTGATCCTGCTGAAAATCCGGCCCTACAAAGAGCAGGCTTTCCGGTATTTGATTTTCAACGAAAAAACGCAGGCGGTTATTCGTGTCGATTCCATTGGCCAGTCCTGTGCGGCCCTTCCCGAAGATCACGGGATCATTTTTCCTGATGGGTATTATCTCGGAACAGGCGAACTGAAACTTTTTGGTTCACGTGCCGAAGACCACACGCTGGAACGGATTCTTCATGCGCCCAATGGAGAGGATTCGCTTTATGTGTTTTATTCTCTGACGACAGGCGAATACGTGCTGCTCCCCTACCGGCTGATCGCGCAGAAGGTCGAGGAGAGGATCACGTGTCATGGATTTTCACTTTTCCCGAATGGGCATTTGGTGCTTTTCCGTGCGGACAACGAACCGCAGAAGCATCACATGATCCAACTGCGGCAGACCCCGTTTTATCAACCGGGGTTCGAGCCGGAAGGAAAACAGGAAGCCTTTCTTTATCAGGTGGGCAACCGGGAGGTCGTGCGTTGCCTTGCGGAGTGCAATGAGATCCTGACCCTTGCCGGAAAGGACAATCCTTATGCTCAGCTCTATACGGATTTGGTGGCCCGCTGCACCGGTATTTTGGATGGATACCCGTGGTTGTCGAATGAAGAGGGATTCGGGGTCGATGCGGCACTGAAGGATCTGCGGGAGGCTTCCAATCGGGCCGTGGATGAGTTCGACAAAGTCCTCCGGCTTCAGCGGGCTGCCGTCGCGCAGGTTGAAGAGATTCAGAAACGCACCACCATGCGCTTTCAAGACATCCGGCGGGCCAGCTTCAAATCTCTCGATGATTTTGTGCGGAATCTCGCCGCTCTGCGTTCGCTCACCGGCGAACTGATCAGCCTCCGCGAGGTGCGGTATATTCACATCCCGGCACTTGAGGAACTTGGCAAACAGGTTGCTGAGGAAAGTGGTCGGCTCTCCGAAGCCTGCGTGACCTACCTGCTGAAACCCGAAGCCTTGGAGCCTTACCGTGTCGCGGCTTCTGATCAACTGGCAGCGGCCGAAGGTGTGACGAAGGTCGCTGACGCCAAAACGATTGAGGCGGGAGTCACTCAAACCAGCGCGGACCTCGAGATGCTCATCGAGATTGTCAACAGCCTCAAAATCGGGGATGCAACCGAGACCACCCGCATCATTGATGGGATCACGGCTGTCTACACCACGCTGAATCAGGTTCGTGGGGCTCTCAAAAACCGGCTTCACACGTTGGTTGCCGCGGAGGGCGCAGCCCAGTTCTCCGCGCAGATGAAACTGCTGGGCCAGTCAGCGGCCAGTTATCTTGATCTCTGCGATACCCCCGCCAAGTGCGAGGAATACCTCAACCGCATGAGCGTCCAGATCGAAGAGATGGAAGGGGCCTTTGCGGACTTCGACGAGTACATCGTCCAGATCTCTGATCGCCGCACGGAACTCTACGAAGCGTTTGAGCAGCGGAAAGTCGCTATCATCGAAGCGCGCAACAAACGCGCTTCGGCCCTAATGACCGCCGCTGACCGCATCTTAAAGGTTGTGGGAAACAGGCTCGCGGGCTTTAAGACGGTGGAGGAAATCCACACGTATCTGGCCTCGGATATGATGATCAGCAAGGTGCGGGAAACGGCCGCGCAGTTGCTGGAGCTTGGTGACTCGGTGAAGTCCGACGATCTCACCACCCGCCTCAAAAGCCTTGGCCAGGAAGCTGTCCGTCAGCTCAAAGACCGCCAGGAGCTTTTCAAATCCGGACCGGGAGTGATCCAGCTCGGACGTCATGCTTTTAACGTCAACACCCAACCCTTGGATATCACCATGGTCCATCGGGACGGTGAGCAGTTTGTTCATCTGACAGGAACCCGCTACTTTGACCCCATCACATCCCCGGAGTTTTTGGCAACGCGCGAGGCATGGGATCAGGAATTTGTTTCTGAAAATCCTGACGTCTATCGAGCCGAAACATTGGCGAGTCATTTGCTGAGATCCCTCGAAGCTCAGCCCAAACGTCCACTTTCCGGGATAGCCGCCATGCCGGAGGCCGGACGTCTAACCCTGGTTCAAGAGTTTATGGCGGGGCGCTATGAGGAGGGATACATCCGCGGAATCCATGATTTGGATGGAGCACAAATTTTTGATGCCCTGCTAAACGCCCACGTGGGATTGGAATTGGCCCGATACCGTCCGCACTCGCGGGCCATGGCCGTCGTTTATTGGCTGAAGTTTTGTGATCCTGAAATCCGGTCGGTGTGGGAAGCCCGACTGAAAGGGTTTGCAGAGAGGAACCGGATCTTTCCGGGGGATCCCACCCAGAGGGATTATATCGATGGACTGCGCGGGCTTCTGGAAGAGTTTGCGAAGACCACAAAAATGGCCCCGCCCGATCTGGCCGCTGAGGCTGCAGAATATCTGTTTCTCGAAATCACTGGCGGCGAAACCTATGTCTGCGCACGTGAGGCCGATGAGCTCGTTTCGGCGTTCCGTCAGCACCTTGTGACCAAAGGTGGGGAAGACGCATTTCGTTCAGCCATGGAAAGCCTCACCGCTCATCCACTCAATCAATTCGAACTCACGCGGGATTGGCTGCGGGGTTTTCTGATCGAGAACAGAACCTCGGCGGCATATTTGGACGAGGCGGCGGCTGTGATTTTCTGTGGTGATTCCATGAACCGCAAGGTTGTCACGGCAGCCACGCGCAAAGAGTTGGAGGGCTTTAAGGGCACGCATCCCCATATCAAATCAGGGGAGTACACTTTCGATTATCTCGACCTCCGCACACGCCTGGATCTTTTCGAGCAAACCGTGGTCCCCCGATTCCGTGATTACCACTCCCGGAAACAATCTCTCATTGAAAAGGAGCGTGCCGCGCTCCGGCTTAAGGAATTTGTTCCGAAGGTCCTCACTTCCTTTGTGCGAAACCAGCTTATCGATCATGTTTACCTGCCTTTGGTGGGAGACAACCTTGCCAAACAAATTGGCACCGCAGGCGATTCCAAACGCACCGACCGCAGTGGCCTTCTCCTGCTGGTCTCGCCCCCGGGCTACGGAAAAACCACCCTGCTCGAATACCTTGCCAGCCGTTTGGGCATCGTGTTCGTCAAGATCAACGGTCCCGCCATTGGCTTCACAACAACATCTTTGGATCCTGAGGAAGCCCCGAATGCCGCCGCCCGCGAAGAGATTCAAAAACTCAATCTCGCCCTTGAGATGGGGGACAATGTCATGATCTGTGTGGACGATATTCAGCATTGTCATGCTGAATTTCTTCAAAAGTTTATTTCCCTCTGCGATGCCCAACGCAAAATCGAAGGGGTCTGGCGTGGACGTTCCCAGACCTACGACCTTCGCGGTCGCAAAGTGGTGGTTGTCATGGCCGGCAATCCCTACACCGAAACCGGCCAAAAATTCCGGCTCCCGGACATGCTCGCAAACCGCGCGGATACCTACAACCTGGGCGATATCATCGGTGGCAATGATGCGTGGTTTAAAGCCAGCTACATCGAAAACGCCGTCACCTCCAATCCGGTCCTCGCCCCGCTCGCCAACCGCAGCCAAAAGGACATCCGCACGTTTTTAAAAATGGCAGAAACAGGAGAGCGCGACACGTCAGCCTTTGAGGCCAGCTATTCGGCACAGGAAGTGGAAGAAGTCCTCTCCGTTCTCAAAAAACTGATTGCTGTTCGTGAGGTGATTCTCGCGGTGAATCAGGAATACATCCGCTCAGCCGCGCAGGCCGACGAGTTCCGGACCGAGCCTCCGTTCAAACTCCAGGGCTCCTACCGAAACATGAACCGCCTCGCTGAAAAAATTGTGGCCATCATGAATGATCAGGAGGTGCAGGCCCTTATCCTTGATCATTACCGCAACGAGAGCCAAACCCTGACGACCGACACAGAGGCCAATCTCCTCAAACTCCGCGAACTCCTTAAAATTCTGACGCCCGAAGAAACCGCGCGCTGGGAGGACATCAAACGCACCTTCCAACGAAACCAGCTCACGCACAGTCATGGAGACAGCGATCCGGTGGGGCGTGTGGTCGGTCAGCTCTCAGCGTTTGGAGAAGGGCTCACTTCGATTCAGCGTACCTTGGCCGCTGGCATGGAAGCCGCCAAAGAATCCCGCACGGCTGATTCCACAGAACGAATGCGCAGTGTTATTCACGAACTCGAGATGGTCCATGCCACCATGGCCTCTCTCCGTGATATGGCTCTCCAGCAGCGCGATTATCTCCAGGGTGCCCGGGAACAACTCGCCATCCGTGCCAAGCAAGGGGTCATTGAATTCGAACTCACTGACGAAATGCTCAACAACGAAAAAGAATTCCTCGACCGCTTCCAGGAAATGCTTGCGGAGCGTGACGCAAAGCCTGAGAAGCCAGCGGCAGAGTAGCTCTCATTTCCGCTTTGTAACGATCCGTGCGTATGGAGAATCCATGGCAGCTTGGAACAGAGAATGGTTTACCAGGCCAGCCGGTAGAGATCTGCAATCTCTGATGCGATGGGGATCCGGGGGTTATTGCCCGGGCTGCCGGAAGCCAAGGCATCTGTGGCCATTTTTTCGAGATGGGAATCAAAAACCGCACGAGTCACACCCCGGCACTGCGAGAGTCGCGGGAGTTCAAGGTCTGCATTGAGCTGGTCAAGCCATCCGATCAAACGCTCGCACGCCGCGATGTCCTCGAGGTCGGACGAAGCACATCCGATGCTGCGGGCGATGGTGGCATAGCGGGCTGGTGCATCCTTGAAGGAAAACCGGGTGACGGTTGGGAGCAGGATGGCATTTGAGAGGCCATGCGGCAGGTGAAACACGGCTCCAATGGGACGGCTCATTCCGTGGACAAGGGCAACGCTGCTATTTGAAAAGGCCATGCCTCCCAGCGTGGCGGCCAGCATCATGGCCTCGCGGGCGGTGCGATGGTCAGGCTCCCCCCATGCCGTCCGAAGATGCCTTGCACAGAGCTCAATGCATTGCAAAGCCAGTGGATCTGTGAGTGCATTGGCCTTGCGTGAAACAAAAGCCTCGATGCCATGCGTGAGGGTGTCCACACCCACGGCCGCTGTCAGCCCTTGGGGCATCGAAAGGGTGAGTTCAAAATCCACGATGGCGGCGCTTGGAAGCAGAGGCGCACTAAGCATCATCATTTTTTCATGTTTTGCCGTATTGGTGATCACAGCCACTTTGGTGGCTTCACTGCCCGTGCCGGCCGTGGTGGGAATGGCGATGAGAGGAATACCGCGATGGGGAATTTTATGGAGCCCCATGTAATCACTCAGGGGTTTGCGATTATTGGGACGAATGGCGATCACCTTGGCGGTGTCAATCGGGGATCCTCCTCCGAGAGCCACAAGAATATCCGACCGGCTCGCCTCTAACGCCTCCACCCCCGCAGCCACATTCTCATCGGTTGGATCAGGTTGAACATCATCGAAGACCGCCACACTCAATCCCTGGTTGCGAAGCATTCCCATAACCTCTTCAGCGACCCCAAGGCTCACGATTCCAGGGTCTGTGACAAGAAGAACCCGTGTGCCACCCAGCTCCCGAACAAGATTCGGCAACTGATTGCGACATCCACCACCATGGAGGATGGTGGCGGGAACATCAAAGCGGTGGAGGGGAGATTCCTGAATCATAGCGGCTTTTTTACCAACCCATGGCGCGGACATAGCTTTTGTCCCAACGTGAAAGCACACATTTCTGGCGTGTGTAAAACATAACACCTTCGATGCCCTGCACATGGAGGTCTCCAAAGAAGCTGTGATTCCAACCGGAGAAACTGAAAAGGGACATGGGAGCTGGCACTCCGACATTCACGCCAAGCATGCCCGCTTGCATTTCCTGCACAAATTGGCGCGCGGCATCCCCGCTGTTGGTAAAGATGGAAGCCCCGTTTCCAAAGGTCAGGCTGTTCATCATTTCGATGGCCTCGGTGAGTGTCTGTGGACGCACCAGGGAAAGGACCGGTCCAAAAATTTCCTCATCAAACAGTTTCATTCCAGGCTTCACGTCATCCACCAGTGCCGGCCCGGCAAAAAAGCCGGCGTCAGGGGCCTGAGCGCTGGCATCGAAGGCAACATTGGCTCCTTCCCCAGGCGCTTGGGCAAGGTATTTTTGCACGCGCTGCTGCGCAGCGGCGTCAATCACGGGGCCCATGTCGGCCTTGGGATCCGCACCGGGATCGCCCACCCGGAATGTTCGGAGAGCCGAAGTCACACGCTCCCGCCATTCGTCCGCTGTCGTCTTGCCCACGCCCATCAGCACGGAGCCCGCCATACAGCGCTGTCCTGCGCATCCGAAAGACGATCCCAAAATGGCGCGGAGGGTGGGGTCGGGATCCGCATCGGGCATCACAAGAAGGACATTTTTTGCGCCGCCGGCAGCCTGCACGCGTTTTCCGTGCTGGCAGCCAAGGGCGTAAACATGGGCCGCAATGGCTGATGAGCCCACAAAACTGATGGCGGAGATGCCCCGGTGAATACAAAGGGCATCCACCACGTCCCGGGCACCATGAACGATGTTGAACACCCCATCCGGCAAGCCCGCTTGCGCAAACAGCTCTGCAAGACGCATGGCGGTGAGAGGAACTTTTTCACTGGGTTTGAGGATGAAGGAATTGCCGCAAGCGATGGCCATGGGATACATCCACATCGGCACCATCGCAGGAAAATTGTAGGGTGTGATGCCGGCACACACACCGAGGGGTTCCCGCATGGTGGTGGCATCAATGTGTTCGGCGACGCGCGGAAGGCTCTCGCCCTTGGTCAGGTGGGCGATCCCACAGGCAAATTCCACAACTTCGATCCCCCGCCGCACATCACCCCGGGACTCATCAAGGGTCTTGCCGTTTTCACGCGTCACAAGTTGGGCCAAGCCCTCAAAGTCCTGCTCCAAAAGGTCGCGGTAACGGAACATGATTGCTGCCCGTTTGGGCGCAGGCGTTCGGCTCCAAGTGGTGAACGCTTTTTTTGCCGCGGTCACCGCGTTGTCAACATCCGCTGCCATGGACAACGGAGTTTGGGCGATCACCTCCCCCGTGGATGGGTTATGCACAGGGACGCTGCTTGTGCCGCTGGATTCAGTCCAAAGGCCGCCGATGAAGTTTTTTATGATCATAGTTTTTAGAAATTGCCGGCCCGCTCTTCGTAGTGGGTTGGTTTGTGATGCAGGGGCATGCCGCGATCAAGCCAATCGGCATTCCAACGGATCATGGTTTCAAGATCTATCACGGGATCCCCGAAAAGCGATTTTGCCTCAGAACAATCATTATGCCAAGCGGTGTCCTGCTCAGTCCCCACAAAAACCGGATCTTTGCCAAAGAGTTCCCCAAAGCGCTTGGCAGCGGTGCGAACGATGGTTGTTCGGGGGGCCCCGATGTTGATGGCGGTGGCAGGCACAGTGCCCTGACCCAAACAACGGAGGATGTGAGAGATCGCGTCACCCTGCCAAATGCAATTCGCCACGCCCGTGCGGATATCGATGGGAGTGCCCTTGCGAACCCACTGGGCAATGTCACTCAGGACGCCGTAACGGCAGTCAATGGCGTAGTTCAGGCGTGCCAAACGTCCGGGACTTCCGGTCTTCTCAGAAAAATATTGAAAGACCCGCTCACGGGCCACACACCCATTGGCGTATTCACCAAGCGGTGTCGGTGGGGTGTCATCGGGCCTCGCGCCGGCCCCGGCCACCGGGGTGAAGGGATAAACACAGAGTGTTGAGAACGCCACAAAGCGGGTTCCACGAAACTGCTCGCCCACATACGCCGGCACAACGGCATTCATCGCCCACGCAAACGGCTCACCGCCCGTCACCCCAAATTTTTTTCCCGCCATATAAATCACGTTGGCCACTTTCGGCAAACGTGCAACGGCCTCGGGGTCAAGCAGGTCACAGGTGATGGTTTCCACGCCAGCTGCTTCCAACCGATCTTTCACACCGGAATCGCTGAAACGTGCGGCTCCGATGATGCGTTTCTGTGGAGCCGCGCGCTTTGCCATCATCGCAAGGGTGGGTCCGACTTTTCCGGCGACGCCGAGGATGAGAATGTCTCCGTCAAGGCGGGCAAAATCCTCCACAAGCCCGCGGGTCGGAGTGGAAAGAAAATCCTCCAGATGGGCTTCGTCGCGGAAGCTGTCTGGAAGGACACTGTCTTCAAGGATTGTGAGGGATGGCATAAAAGGGCAGGGGAATCAGGCCAACCAGCGGTCAAGATTGGAGGCCACAAAGTCATCATCGGTGAGATGGGGATACGCGGCGCAGACACGGTCGATTTCCTCACCTTGACCCGGGGAAAGCACCTCCTCCCGCTTGAGAGTCCAGAGGCCTTCAAGCAAACCCTGACGCCGCAGCACCTCGTTGACGCCCGGAATGCTGCCTGCATAATTGTGGGATGGATCAAAAAGCGCCGCATTGGCATCGGTGACCTGGGCCGAGAGGGTCAGGAGTTCGGGGGTGATGGGTTGGTTCTCATCGGCCATTTGGAGAAGCCTTGTGTGCAGTTCGACCGCCCGCTTTGTCCAGCAGGCCCACTGGCCCAGAAGGCCCCCGCGAATGCGGACGGTGCGGGCCTTCTCCGCTGGACCGAAGCGGAACGGGGTCACCAGATCGTAAATGATGCTGTCATCGTTGCCGGTGTAGAGGGTGATATCGTCCTGCCGCCCCGAGTCGGCCAGTGCGCGCGCCACATCGATGGTGGCATAACGATCAAAGGGGGCAATTTTGATGCCGATGATGTTTTCCAGTTCAACCAGCTCGCGCCAGAACGTATACGGCAACTTGATTCCACCGACACCGGTGAGCAGGTAGAATCCAAAAAGAGGCATGACCTTTCCCAACTCACGCATGTGATGGATCATCTCCTGTTCCATCGCCCCCTGAAACGCAGCCATCGAAACAATGGCGGAATGATAACCAAGGTCGCGGGCGGTTTCTGCTTGTTTCAAGGCGGATGCGGTGTGTCCGTTGATTCCGGCAATTTTTGCAACCGGTCGGCCTTGGGAATAGGCATCAATTTCCTCCGCGCACACACGCAGCACGGTTTCGAAGAGGTCGACGCCAGGAGTGCGGATTTCAAACTGGGTGAAATGCATGCCGACCGCAACGCCGCCAACGCCCGCATCGATATAATAACGCATCAACGCCCGCTGGCGGCGCTCATCAAAATGACGACGGGAGTTCAGTGCCAGAGGAGTGGCGGGAATCACGGTCCCTTGCCGGATGAGGTCAAGAACAGCGGAAGGGAGGTCAGTGTGTGTCATAAAGGATTCAGCAGGGAGAGGGGAAATTGCGACTTGCCATGAGCAGACTTAAGTCTTTTTGCGGCCCACCTTCAAGAGGCCAATCACTTATCACGATAAGTGATTCGACCCGCCTAGAAATCCAGCGTGAGTCGGGGACCAATCTGACGAAGGCTTTTTCCGTTGACCCAATGACCTTCGATCAGGGTGATTTTCGGATAGGGCGGTATGCCGAACTGGTTCATGGCGATTTTGGATGCGACAAGCTCCACGGTCGCCGCTCCGATGTGTTCATAGCGGTCATTGATCCCGGCCAGCGTGGAGCGGGGCGGCCGGATCACGCAGGCCAATCCGACATCATCCGGCCACCCCAGACCAAGCCTCTTGAGCCACTGGCCCTCATGACCATACAGGGTGAGCAGGGCTTCGGGCTTCCATTTTGAAAACCATTTTTGGAAGGCCGGAAACGACTTTTCTTCTTCCGAACCCACAAAGACCGGAATGCGTCTTTCTTTTGGCAACCGGTTTTGGCATGTCAGAAATCCATCGATCCAGCGGGTGCCCCGGCCCCGGGCATAAAAAGACGGAATGATCATTCCCACCCGGCTGTATCCCGACTGGCAAAGCTTTCGAAAAGCCAACACCACGTTTTGGTCGTGATCATGGGCCACGCGGTCCAACTGCTGCTGCTCCCACCCATATCCTGTGCCGACGCAGGCATAGCGATTCCATTTGATCGCGATGCGCTGGTTCCCCAAATAGGGCGGAGCAAGGATGAGTCCATGGATGCCCCGTGAATACAGTATGAGATCCAGCTTGGCGGCGGTCAGTCCGGGATCCGTGAGAAAAAAGCATTCGGCTCGAAAGCCCAACTCCTCACAGCGTCGCCGCACCCCCTCAAAATAAATCTGATAGGACTCATGTCCAAACCACTCCTGCCTGGAATAAACGTCCACGATCAGAGCAATCACGCCTTTTTCTCTGGCCCTCCGGCCAGCTTGGATCTGAGTCATCAGCGTGCTGACATAGGGGTTCGGGCGATACCCCATTTGCCGGGCTGTTCGCTGAATCTTTTTTCGCAGGTCAACCGAGATCGAAGGATGGCCTCTCAAAGCCAGGGAGACTGCCACCTGACTGATTCCAAGAGCTTTGGCGATGTCACGTTGGTTTGGCATGTTATCCGTCCCTCCAGGGTCGCATCAGCAACGGCCTAACCCTCTGGCGGGGATGACCCGCACGGGTGTTGATGGGTGACAGATTCCATGACCCATGCCGCATAAGCGGAGCTGGTTCCCGATGGTTCCCACATGAGGATCTCAGGCGTTTCATAGGGATGGAGAGACAAGAGACGGGTTTGTAACTCTGTGGACATATTGGAGGTGGTTTTAAAAAGAACCACAGTTTCTTGCGCGTCCTCGATCTGCTCTTTCCAACGATAGATCGAACGAGATTTCGGCAGAATGGTTCCGCAGGCGGCAAGGCGCTCCTCCACGAGTTGACGAACCACCTTCGCGGCAGATGCTTCATCGGCAAATGTGGTCAGAACAAGACTGATTGTGTTGGTTGATGGAACTTCAGGCACGGGCTATTACGGTATTCTTGTTTCACGAAACACCCATGATCCGCTTACCCGGTTTGGGTGACGCTCCACCGCATAACACTGGGTCCTATCAAGCATATAAATAACATAAACCAGCGCGACTGCGCGGCAAGTCTGGGCTTCACCTTAGAATCGATGTGCTCTTCTGAATGGCAGACCCGGGGATCTGCTGCTGTCGCATTTGCTGTTGGGCGAAGCCTGCGAGCTGATGTCCCCTGGCTTGGGGGCCGGCCAAAGCGAGTTGGGTGAGGATTTGGCGGTTGAGGTTATCGATTTCGGGTCGGATGTCCTGGGCAAGGTTTCTTGGGGGGAGGAGTGGCAGAGGACCTCCTTTGTTCCATTGGGAGATCAGGTGGGATTGGTAAGCCCGGGACGCCGCCATCTGGGCCCGGAAGAATCGCCGGACTTGGTTGGGAGGGAGTCCTTGCCCGACACCCAGCGCCACAACCCGTGCCAGGCTTTCGGCCTCCCGCTGACGATCCAGCACGGGCAAGCCATCACGAAATTTGATCCAAGCCACTTCCCTGGCAAGAAGTAATCGCGTGGTGGTCAGTTCCACCAAAAGGGTTTGGGCGGTGCTGGGAGCCCATGCGGGTTCAGGGCGGGATGCACACCCGGCAAGCATCAAGACCAAGGCAAAAAAATGGAGCCAGGGCTTCGTCATCAAGTCTTCGAAAGACGTTCCACGGGTTTGTCCCAAAGCAAATCATGCGCCTTTCTCAAAAGCTCCGGGATTTGCGGGGCAAAAGGACTGTTTGCAAGGCATTTCCTAAGGGCAGCTTCATCAAATTCCCCGGCATTTTTTCCCGGAAACCAATGACCCGCATTCCCAAGCAGGTTATAGCGCATTTTGCCGAAGGGGATCATATCCAGGGATTGTGCATAATTCCAGAGCCTCAGGATTTCCCAAACATTCACATCCCCCGGTACGTCCTCCCATTCAGGAATCCCTTCCTGCCAGCGCGTGACCCAATCGGCTCCGAGAGACTCTGTCATCATGCCTAAAAGCCGGCTCTCGATTTCTGGAACCAGCCCGGCAGCGCGTTCATAGTTTTTCAGGGCATCCAAATGGGCATCAAAATCCGAAGGCTTCGAAGCGCCAATGCTTAGTGTGTGAACCTCGGGTCGAAGCAGGCAAAAAAGATCATTAAAGGCCATCGGCGTGAGGGGCGCACACAGATTCACCAGTTTTTCTGTGGGCTCGTACAGTTTTCCGCCTTTGTCATTCGGGCTGATAATAAAAACCCCGGCATCCTGTTTTTCGGCTTCTTTGATGGCGGGCCAGTTTGATTGGTTGATCCAGTACCAATGAAGATTCACATAATCGAATTCGCCGGTGGCGAGAGCCTTGGTGATCAGGGGGCAGGAGCCGTGGGTCGAAAACCCAAGGAACCGCACGCGCCCTTCCTTTTGAAGCTGACGCCCCACCTCAAGGGCACCGCCTTTGCAGAGGGTGGCTTCCAGACATTCCTCGTTATTGATGCCGTGAAATCCCAGCAGATCGACATGATCCAAACCGAGTAGCGACATGCTACGGTTGAAGGATTTCAGAAATTCATCCGCCTTGGCCGGGCCGACCTTGGTCTGAACGATCATTTGTTCGCGCGGAAGACGGGGCAGAATTTTTCCCAGTTGGAGTTCCGACGTGCCATAGCCGCGGGCCGTCTCGATGTGGTTGATCCCGACCTCCAAAGAACGCTCGATCGTGGCCTCGAGGTTTTTTTGTTTATCGGCATCAATTTTGTCCCATCCAAGATCCTCCCAGTGATCCTGATACCGCATTCCTCCACAGGAAAAAACCGGCATTTCCAGTCCGGTGCGGCCAAAGCGACGTTTGAGCATAGTGGTCATAAAAAAAGGTCAGTTGGCCGCGAGAACCGCGACGCACTCGATTTGAGCGGTTTGAGGAAACATGTCAACCGGGCAAACCCGTCGGAGGGTGTGGGTGGAGGAAAGTTTTTTCAGATCCCGTGCAAGAGTGGCCGGGTCGCAGGAGACATAGATGATGCGGGCTGGCGGGCGACAGGCGATCTGATCGATCACGGTTTGGGGCAGTCCCTCGGCCGGAGGATCAAAAAGAACCGTTGTTTCGTCAGAGGGAGCCGCAGCCATGGCGCTTTCGAGGTGCTCAATGACGTCGCCCTGAATGTAACGCACATGGGCTGGTGATTCCCGGCGGGCGTGACGGACAGCGTCTGCGCTCCACTCGAGCCCGACAATTTCCTGGAAACGGGATTGCAGCCGCCGGGCGAAAAATCCCGCTCCACAATAAGCATCCACCAAAAGCGGGCCACCGGGTTTGGCGGCATCTTCAACCACGCTGAGCAGGAGTTCCGCAGCGGCATCATTCACCTGACGGAATCCGTAAAACTCCGAGGGTTCGCGCAGGGCATATTCCCCTTCCTCGGGTTTCTGTTTCCGTAGCTCGGCCAGCTTGGTGTTCACTCCGGGACTTGCAATAGGACACTCCGCGACATCAACCACCTTTCGGGTGCCCCGCTCAAAAAATCCGGTTTTTCCTGCGCGGCTGTGGACGCTGATACGATTACGGTAGCCGTATTCCTGCGGGGAGGGGATCACGGGTTCGACGGGTGGATCGGCAAGGCCACCGATCCTGGTGAGCACTTCAATCACTTGATCGCGCTTGATGGTGAGTTGGTGGGGATAGGCGATGTGTTGATACTGGCAGCCGCCGCAGGTTCCAAACACGGGACACGGCGGGATAACGCGCTGGGGCGATGCTTCGTTCAGAGTTTCCAACCGGGCTTCTGCGTAAGATTTTTTGTCACGAAGAATCCGCGCTGTCACAACTTCCCCGGGAATCACGTAAGGGACAAAACAAATTTTTCCGGCTGGAAGCGTGCCAATGCCAGATCCGCCGAAGGCGATCTTTGTGATGATGAGACGTGCGTTTTCCAAAGTGCGATTCGGGTTGCCGGCCGGCTCAGGGCTTCTGCTTGCCAAAATAGGTTGCGAGGAGGGACTTGACGGATTCAAGACCCTCCATGTTTTTTGCACTCACAGGCAGAATTTCAAGGCCACGCGTTTTCTGACGAAAAACTTTCAGATTATCCTCGGCCCCCGGCAAATCCATTTTGTTGGCCACAATGGCGGCAGGTTTTTCCGCGAGGGTGGGGTCATAGAGTTTAATTTCTGCCCGCAGCGTCCGGAAATCCTGGACCGGGTTGCGCCCCTCGCTGCCAGCCATATCGATCACAAAAAGCAGCAGGCGGCAGCGGATCACATGACGCAAAAACTCATGGCCCAGGCCGCGATTTTCGTGGGCTCCTTCAATGAGGCCGGGAATGTCCGCGACGGTGCTGCGGGCATATCCATCCAGGTCCACCACACCAACAATCGGATTCAGAGTGGTGAAGGGATACGCAGCAACTTTGGGATGAGCGGCGGAGATGTTTCCGAGAAGGGTGCTTTTTCCAGCATTCGGAAAGCCCACCAGACCGGTGTCAGCGATTGTCCGCAATTCCAGAGCAAACCAGCCCTCTTCGCCGGGTTCGCCATCGGTCGTTTGACGGGGGACGCGGTTTGTCGAACTCTTAAAATGCACATTGCCCTTGCCTCCGCCACCTCCGGCGCACAGCACAAATTGTTCACCGACGGCGGAAAGATCCGCCATGGGCTGCATGGTGCGGAGATCGGGACGTTGAGCGGGTTGGGCCACTTCTTCTCCCAACTCCTCATCCAAAACCGTGCGATTCAACCCCGCATCGTCCGGCAACGCATATATCAGCGTGCCCACGGGCACTTTCACGAGTGTGGGGGCCCCATTGCGTCCATGCTTCTTTTTGCCTTTGCCATGAACTCCGCGTTTTGCCCTCAGGTTGGGGTCATAGTAGAGGGCCGAGAGATTGTCGGTGTTGGTATCAGCCTCCAGGATAATAGAGCCGCCATCTCCGCCATCTCCTCCATCCGGCCCTCCGCGGGGAACGAATTTTTCGCGACGGAAGCTGCAACATCCGTTGCCCCCATCGCCGGCTTTGGCATGCACCCGGACTTGATCAACAAATTTCATGAGTTTTTTTCTATCAGACTTTTATACAGAGCCGCCGTTTCGGAGGCGATGGCATCCCAGCCAAAATGTTCTTCCGTTCGTTTTCTGCCAGCGTGGCCCATCTTGATTCGCTTGGCAGGGTCAGCCATCAATTCATTCACCCGCGCGGCAAAATCTTTGGAAAACTTTTCGGCATTGGCGGGTTCGAACGAACCTCCGGGTGCATGTTCAATGGGGACAAGGTAACCCGTTTCCCCATGAACAACCACCTCTTTGATTCCGCCGGTGTTTGTGGCAATCACGGCTGTGTTGCAGGCCATGGCCTCCAGGTTGATGATTCCGAAGGGTTCGTAAATCGAAGGGCACAAAAAAGCCGACGCATGGGAATAGAGCTCAATCTTAGATTTGTTATCCAGCATTTCCTCGATCCAAACAATGCCCCCCCTGGCCCGTTGAGCCTGGGCCACGGCCTGTTTCATTTCAGCGGCAATTTCCGGTGTGTCAGGAGCTCCCGCACAAAGCACGACTTGGAAGCCAGGGTTGAAGGATTTGATGGCATTGACGAGGTGAATGATGCCTTTTTGTCGTGTGATCCGTCCCAGAAACATCACGTAGGGCTCGACGGGGTTGATGCCATAGCGCTTCAGCGTGGCCCGGCTTTCCACATTATGATACTCCTGCAGGTCGATCCCATTATGGATCACGGAAATCTTTGCGGGGTCGATGGAAAACAGTTTGAGCAAATCCTCACGGGTGTCGTTTGAGACCGCGATGATCGCATCGGCCATTTCCAGCGCCGTCTTCTCGAGCCAGCAGGTGAAATCATAGCCGCCGCCAAGTTGCTCACGTTTCCACGGGCGCAGCGGTTCAAGGGAATGCACGGTGACCACCAGGGGGAGGCCGTAATTCAGTTTTGCCAGAATGCCTGCCCAATGACTGTACCACGTGTGACAATGGACGACCCCGGCATCGATGCCGGCTGTGTTAAAATCCAGACATCGTTGCACGGCCCCAAAGATAGGCCGCAGGGCATCCGGATATTTGCCATTGACGGCCGGCGCTGGAAATCCGGTGACCGAAAGCTGATCCTTGGAGCAGTGCTGATCCCCGAAGCATCGTACCTGAACCGTCAGGAGTTTTGCGAGCGCGCGGCTGAGGTATTGCACATGGACTCCCGCCCCCCCATAGATATGAGGGGGATATTCGTTGGTGAGGAAAAGAACTTTCACCCCCCCAGCCTATCAACCTTTGAAGGATGGGCAAGATGTCGTCTTGAGGCAAAACCGCCACCTCAGAACTCAATCTTCAATCCCGCATACCAGTTTCGCGGCATGGCGGGATCAATGCCATCGGAACGGATGCGAGCGTAATAATCCCGATTGAAGATATTATTCACCCCGCCAATGACACTCACATAGTCCTTATAAACCTTGGCTTCCACGGTGAGATCCCAAACATCATACGCTGGAATAAAGCGTTGACCGGTATTCGTGTCATCGGCAAAACTTGATCCCACAAAATTTCCAAGGAAGGCGACTTTGACGGTATCCCGCCAATTATAAATCACCCCAACCCGGAAGAGATATTCTGACAGGTATTGCGGTGTGTTGCCGGTGTTCGGGCCGGAAATAAACTCCCCATGTTGAAGCGTCAGGGCTGTGAAAGCACTCAATGACCCATATTGATCCACCCAGCTCGAATGACGCACAGGATTTTTGTCAATGACCCCTTTGCCGGGCTCCTCAGCTGCGCCCGGCTTGTTAAAGAGCGCATCGGCAAGGCCAACAAAATCCAATTCAGTGTATAGATCCCAGCCATACACAAACGACCGCCCCGAGTTTTGGATGACCGTGATGTTCCCATTATCCGTCGTGCTGGTTCCGATCTGATCCGACGTGTCGACCATAAAAAAGCTCGTATCCCAGGTGAGCCAGGGCGTGGGATTGCCTCGGAATCCCATCTCATAATTCCATGTGAAACTCTCATTCAAATTCCCTGCCACGACCGTGTTTGGTGTGGTGGGCACTGCCTGGGTAAAAATGGGGGGGCGGTAAGCCTGTGAGACATTGGCGTAGGCTTGAACCTCCGGGAAAAACGAATATTCCAAACCAAGCCCGAACAGCGGCACGAAGTTGAAGGCCGTGCTGTCGGAAAGCGATTCTCCGGCAGCCGCCTTGGCCACGTTCTTTTTTTCCTTCACCGATTGCCAGATGCTCTCCATCCGGACTCCCGGAGTGATGGAAAGATTTCCAAACGTGAATTTGTTTTCCGCAAACACGGAATAATACCACGTCGTGCGATCGTTCTGATTCTGGATGGGACCGCTCATGGCTGTGGGGCTCTGACCGCTGGCATCCACACGGGGTGAGTAGGTGTTATAAAGCATCATGCCACCGGTCACCGTGTGCGTCTGGCCGAAAGCATCCCAGTCATGCCGGATCCGTGGCTCGACACCAAAGGTGTAAAACTGCTGGGTTTCGAGCTGATTGGTTTGTGCTGCCGGACCTGTGGGCAGCGTTCCAAATCCGCCGCCACGCTGACGCCGGCTGAAACGCTGATAATAATCCCACCACCCGCGGAAGGTGAAAAGCGTCCGGTCGCTGATATCCCATTCGTGAATCAACGAAGCAGAATACCGGCTGATCCGCATCCGATCAAAAAATCGCGAGGTCGCATTCCGGTTCTTGTCATAGTTCACCGCATTCGGTCCATCCTCAAGCGTGAGTCCGCCTGGCTCCCCGTGGATCTCATCGTAGGCGGTCAGATTCAAATACCAGCGTCGCGGGCCTGTGGCATCCAAAGCGAAAGTCCCGCCCCACCCATTCAGAAAAAAATCACTGTTCGCCTCGCGGAAGCCTTCGGTTTGACGATGATTGTAATATCCCAAATATCCAAAGCGGCCGATCGATCCGCCCACGGACGTGAAATTCGAATAATACCCGAAGCTTCCCACAAGGTTCATGGACTCCAGTTCAAACGGAGTATCTGTTGGGGGCTTTTTCATCACAAAATTAATGGCTCCAGCCGGCTGGGGACCATACATGAGCGCCGCACCACCCCGGACAAACTCAATCCGCTCAACCGCATCAAACGGCGGTGTGTAATAGGCCTCGGGATATCCCAGCATGTCCGCATGGATGGGAATCCCATCCTCCAACACCTGAAGAAATTGCATGCGATGCGGATCGTATCCCCGGTAGCCAATACTGACCAAAGGGGTGCTTTCTTCTGACAAAATCAAGCCCGGCGTTTTTGCAATCGCCTGACGGTAGTTTCCATTCGAAATTTCCGGCAACTCCTCCAGCCGGATATTGGAGGTCTTTTTGCCGGCATTGATTTTTGTCCCCTCCACATCCGGAAGGAAGGGGCCTTCGGTTTGACGATCATAGTCCGCCTCCACTTGAACCTCCTCCACACGCTCAACCTCTTGGGCCACCAAAAAAGTCGGGATCATAGCCACCGCACCCATCACTGTCTGCCAGCGCCTCACAAATTTTCTATATCGTTTCATCGCCGGACGGTTTATTGAGACACAGTCTTAATTGCAAGAATTAAAAGAGAATTGGTCTCAATATCATTAGTCTTGCCGGAATAAGCCCAATCTGTGAAATGTTTTCAGGAATTTATGGATCAGATTTTTGATTATTTTGTCAGGGGGGGTGTCTTGATGTGGGTGCTTCTGGGTTTTTCCGTGGTGGCCCTGGCGGTGATTGCGGAGCGGGCGACGGTGTATTTTTCGTATGGTCTCAACCCGGACGCGTGGTTGGCTGCGATGTTGGCAAAGATTCAAGAAGGTAAAGTCCACGAAGTTGACGGACTGGCTCGTGGGTGCCGGCATCCGGTGGCGAGGGTGGTGGAAGCGTATTTGGAGAATCGGGAGCGTCCGGCAAAAGTGCGAATGGACAACATCCGGCGGGTGGGAAGTTATGTGCTGGAGGACGTCGAAAAGCGGTTGCGGGTGTTGGCGGCCATCTCGCATCTATCTCCCCTGGTGGGGCTGCTTGGCACCGTGGTGGGGATGGTGGTTGCCTTTGCCACGATCCAGGAATTGCAGGGATCCGCGAAGCCGGCGGATTTGGCCGGAGGCATCTGGGAGGCTCTCTTAACCACGGTTTTTGGTTTGGTGGTCGCGATTCCGAGCATGGCGGCTTTTCACGGATTTGAAAGCCATGCTGACAAAATTGCCCGCCGGATGGAATTGGCGGTCACGTCCCTGGACGACGTGTTTGCGAGCAGAGAGGGGACGGGTGATGATACCGGACTGATTCGCTCCAGTGGTGAGGAAGATTGGACCTCGGTTGGTTGATATGTTCACCCGTCCCAAACGCCCCACGCACACCATCGACATGGCACCGCTGATCGATGTGGTGTTTTTGTTGCTCATCTTTTTTATGCTGACCTCAAATTTTGTGCCGCCGGCGATTCCGCTCAAGCTGCCACATGCGGGTGGAGACACGGCTGCCCCGGTGGAAGCGGTGGTCGTGAGTTTGGATGCGGGTGGATCACTCTTTGTGGATGGGGAAATGGTGACGGAAGCGGGGTTTTCCGAGGCCCTGAAAACTGCCCTTGCCGCATCGAAGACCACCACCGTGCATTTTCGTGGAGACCGGACTGCGGAGTACGGGCGTTTTGTTGAGCTGATGGATCTCGCCCGCAAAGCCGGAGCCATACAGTTCAACCTCATCCATGATCCGAGCGCACGGCCTGCGCCATGAAACGGCACGCCGGTCTCCTCTTTCCCCTTTTCCTTGCGGCATCGGTGGTCATGCATGCCTGGGCGCTGGGAGCGGGTAAAATCTCCCCGCCACATGTCGAGGTGACGGTGGCGCCGGTGTCTGTTGATGTGGTTCTCATTGAGGAACTCCCGCCCGAGCCTCCTCAACCGGTCAGCGCGCCCCCGGAACCTACTGAGCCGCTCAAGGAATTGCCGCCCCCGGATGAGGAACCCGTGCTCTCGACGCCTGTTGCCGAAGCCCCCCCCGCTCCAGAGCCCACCCCCCGCACCATTCAAACGCCGGCTCCAAAAAAAATCATTGCTCCCCCTGCCTCAAATCCAACCCCCCCCAAGCCCTCCAAGGCCCCTCAAGCTCGCTCTGTCGCCACTGGTGCCGTGACACTTGCCAAGCCGGAAGCGGCCAGGAATCCGCCACCGAGATATCCGGAATTTGCCAGGAAGAACGGTTGGGAAGGCCGGGTGATGGTCCGGGCCTCCGTGGACAGCACCGGGCGGGTGCGTTCCGTCTCGCTTGCCAGCGGATCCGGGTATGCCGTTCTGGACCAGTCTGCCCTCCAAGCCGTCCGCACATGGAAATTCCGGCCCAAAACCATTGGCGGTCAGCCCACCGAGAGCACCGTCGAAGTCCCCGTCAATTTCTCGCTTCGCCGCTGACTGGGGCCTGACGGAGTCCTCCAAAAAATGCGGCCGCCGGGTGTCCCCACCCGGCGGCCGGTAACCACCAACCTCAACAAGTTTTCAGAAGCCGCTCCAGTCCGGGGCGACAGCGATTTCATCGATCACCGAATTCCGGGTTGCTTTGATCTGAATGGACTGAACCGTGCCGATTTCCATGCCTCGCAGAGAGGCGGAAGGAGTTGCCGGAGGGGTCGGGCCAAGAGCGGGATTGATATACAGATCAACCTCATCATTCGCTGCACCTGCAACCCACGTCACGCGGGCAACTGCGAGCACGGTTTGACCGCTCACCAAAGGAACCGAACTGTAAGCAACGGTTCCTCCGCGACTGATGCCCCAGTTGCCATTGGTGCTCAAATCGCCAATGCGGATTTTTGTGACGCCGCCGCTTGCAGGCCCGTTAAGGTTCAGACCGGCTGTCAGGCTGCCAGTGGGATCTGCGGCATCCACACGCATCAAAAACATAATCCACAATGTCGTCCCGGGTTTGCCAAGTCGCGTCACTGCGTCCACATCCACAATCGTGTAATCCGGTCCAAAGGCCGCCATGTCAAAATCCCGCACGGATCCCACATTCGAGGCGAATGCCAGCGCATTGCCAATGGCATCCACGCCGGGATAGCTCAATCCCGGAGTCACGATATCATTCGAACCCGTCCATGTGGTGCCCAGAAGCCCGAGGTCATCGGCAGAGTCCGGAGCTGTTGCCACGTTCGTCGTTGGAGCATATCCAAAGCCTTCGTAGGCAAAAACACCACTTTCTTCGAAATACTCATAAGCCCCGATGTCATAAGGCAATGTCCGGGGATTCCCGTCAATATCCGCTGTGGGTGCGTTGGCCGCAGTCCCTGCATCAATCGCCGGTGAGTTGGGGTTTGTGGTGAAATCAAAGTTAGCATAGTCGGTAAAAAGATTGGCGTAATCTTTGGATGCCAGATTGTTGGTCGCTGTTGCCGTTCCGGCGGATATCGACACGGGATAAGCCACGATGTTGTTGCTCACGATGTTGCCCGTTGCGAGAACCGGCCAAGCGATTTTGGGGGTCGCTGCATCCCCATCATGATCATACGTTTTGTGCTCATAAATGTTCACCCGGGGCTTGTCGTTTGGAACAGCCAGCTTGCCGGCTGCAATGGTGTTGTTCACCACGCGGCAGTTGATTCCGCCGTAAATAGAGATCGCGTGAGCCACCACTGATGTGACAATCAGATTGTTCTCAATCACAAAGTCTTCAAACATGCCATCGAACAGACCGGCCCCCTGGCACTCCACAGCCAGAGGATCTGACGCTGGGTCCTGGTGCTCCAAAAACATATTGTTCCGCACGATAATGCCTTTCACCACCCCATACCCTGATTGAGCATTGCCGGTGACAGGATTGATTCCAGTCGACCAGCTCTGAAAGAAATCATCGTGGTTGGCGTCACCACCAATCGGGTTGCGAACCACATTGTATTCGAACAGGCCATAATCAGCCAACCCGCGGATTCCGTCATTGAAGAAGTTGGTGATCGAATTGTTGGAGACCACGGCGTTAACACCCGTGCTTCCAACAGCGATCCCGAATCCCACATTGACGAGCGTATTGTTTGAGACCACGGAATTCGGCGAGCTTATTGAGATGGCTGTTCCATCCGCCCGATTCTGCCAATCCGTCACAGTCCATCCGGTCGAGTCAAAGGCATGGTTCACCCGGCAATTCGTGATGGTGATGTTGCTGCATGATGACGCGATGTTAACCAAAACTCCGGGGTCGTAACTGCCGGGGGCCAAATATTCCGGGCAAATATCCAGATCATCAAAAGTCCATCCACTAACTCCCGTGACGTTGAATCTGCGGATCTGCGGAGTTGCTCCCGAGTCCGGTCGAATCGTGGCCCCATTGCCATGAGGGGCCTTGATATAAAATACCCCGTGGTATCCTGACCTGACATGGATCACATCGCCAGGAGCGAAGACCTTGTAAGGAAGCGCGTCGAACACGGCTGACAGCGTGCTCCACGGTTGAGCGGCCGTGCCGGGGTTGCTCATGCTGCCGTTCACCGGATCCACATAGTAGTCGGCAGCGATGACTGCTCGTCCGTGTGCTGCCGCTAAAAGGACAGTCACCAGGAGCGCTCTCCTGAGGTGAGGGATTTTATTCAATGACGCGGACAGGCCGAGGCCAATCCGCACGAGGGGAATGCGTTTGTTCATTTTTTAGGGGGGTTTGATTTTTTGACCACAAAAGTGATCAAGAGGAATATCAATCAAGTGATTTGGGTTTGTGCAACAAAAAAGTGCAGTATTGCGTAATTTTTTTGGAACCATTCCCTGTCTGCTGAGTGAGTAGGTTTGCGGGTTCTGCATTCCTGCTGTTGTCTCCGGGCGGCCTATGGCATGGATGATGGCATGCCGGATTGTTTCGATTTTGATGTGGTGGTGGTGGGTGGAGGAGCCGCAGGATTAATGTGTGCGGCGACTGCGGGTCAAAGGGGTCGGCGGGTCGCTCTGCTTGAGCACAATGATCGGGTCGGCAGAAAGATCGAGATATCCGGTGGCGGACGCTGCAATTTCACGAATCTGGATGCCAGCCCGGCCCAGTATTTATCGTCCTGTCCCGACTTTTGCCGCTCCGCGCTGGCAGGATACCGGCCTTCGGATTTTATCGCTTTGGTGGAGGAGCACGGAATTTTGTATCATGAGAAAAAATTGGGACAGCTGTTTTGTGATGGGAGCTCCCGCGAGATTGTTGGGATGTTGGTGGAGGAGTGTGCGGCGGCCTCGGTGGAAATTTTTTGCGGTGTGGAGGTCGAAGCGGTGGAGAAATCCGACCAATTCCGGCTTCGCACACGGCGCGGAGATTATAGGTGCCAGTCTCTGGTGATTGCGACGGGTGGGCTTTCATTTGCCAAGCTGGGAGCCACCGATTGGGGGCATCGTGTGGCCCGTCGCTTTGGCTTGGGGATCACCGAACTGCGGCCGGGATTGGTTCCTTTGACGCTCCAAGCCGGCGCCTTGGGCCATCTGGGGCCATTGAGCGGGGTTTCCCTGCCGGTGCGAGCGCGGCTTCACCGGACAGAATTTCCCGAGGCTCTGCTCTTCACGCATCGGGGGTTGAGTGGCCCCGCTGTTTTGCAAATTTCGTCCTATCTTCGGCCGGGAGATGTCCCGAGCTTCGACCTTCTCCCAGGGAAAGATGCTGCCGCCCTGTTGTCCCACCACCGCCGCTCTTCCCTGACGCCTTCCTCACTACTTGCTCACGAGTGGCCGAAGCGCTTGGCGGAGGCCTGGTGTGACTTGGAGGCTCCTGGCAAACCCCTGCAGCACTTCAAAGACCGTGAGATTGTGGAATTGGCCCGCAAAATTTCCGCATGGACGCCACCGCTGGCCGGGACGGAGGGTTATCCCAAAGCCGAAGTGACCCTTGGTGGCGTGGATCCGCGCGGGCTTTCCTCCAAAACGATGGAGGCCCGCACCGTGCCGGGGTTGTTTTTTATCGGGGAAGTGGTAGACGTAACCGGCTGGCTTGGCGGATATAATTTCCAATGGGCCTGGGCAAGCGGCTATGCTGCGGGTCAAGCCGTATGAAATCCCGTCACACCACACACTCCTCAACCACCTCCGCCATGGAGGACGTCCGCGCCATCTACCGGGATCTTGAAGCACGCCCTCTTGAAAGAAACTGCAAACTGAGCACAGCCTGCTGCCATTTCAAAATCACCGGCGAGACGCCCATGGTCACCGATGCCGAGGCCATTCTGGCTGCCAAAGCCTGGCGGAGAGCTGGACGCAAGGAACTGCCGCCTCCCAGCGAAGATGGCGCCTGCCCGTTCCTTGACACCCGCAGCACCCGCTGCCTGATTTATGACTCCCGCCCTTTTGCCTGCCGCACGCACTTTTGTGAGGCCGCCGGCGGCGTGTATCCCAGGGTTCATGTGATTGATCTCATCCGGCGTCTCGAATCCGTGGAGCGGGATATAAACGGACGCGGAGCCAGAAAAATTGAGGTGGCCACCAAAGAGGCACTGGCTTCCATGCGCTGAGATTTGGTTCCGCAAAAGCCCCCTGGCTAGGTTCTGAAATCTCACGTGGTTTTTGCTGGCCTGCCCAGCTCGTTTTCTACTGATTGCTCAAAAGATGCACGGGCTTCCAACCTGTCTCCGCAGTGATTTGACTCAGATCAATCAGCCCGCATCCGCGTGGCGCATCTTTTCGCCAGGCCACAGATTTGTAAAATTCCTTTCGCATGTCACTTGTGGAGCGCTGAAGCAGGTTGTCCGAAGCGGCTGGAAAATAGACGCGGTAGCCGGGAAGGTCCGCCTCGGCAACAGCACGAATCAAAGCTGCCGCATCCTCAATCACAAGATAGGAAAATAACTCCAAGGGCTTGCTCCAGGGGTTTTGAACCGGCTCCCGGGCCTGGTTTGCAAGTTTGGTTTTGATTTGGTCCAAATAGCGCTGACCGAGAAGCACCGGAAATCGGAGCGAAATGGCCGAAGGAGTGCCGGCTGTCACAAAATAATCGAGCATCGATTCCGTGGCGCATTTGCTGAGCGCATAGGTATTACCGGGATTATGCGGCCAACCCGCATCCGCCGGAAGATAGGGAATCAAACTCGTGTACCCCATCCTGGCTTTTTCACCCGGACACACAGCCTGAATCGAACTGGCAAATATCAACTTCGGGATGCCCACTTCATGAGCCGCTTGGAACAGGTTCATGTTCATCCCAAGGTTTTCGGTATATACTCTCTGCGCATCTGCACGCCCCTTATTCGGATGATTCCCAAGATGAACAATCACCCCGGGATCCGCCTCAAGCAGCTCGTAGGAAACTTCCCGCTGCAAAAGATTTTTCACACGGAACGAATAAGGCACCTTTCCGGGATGGCGCAGATCAGTCGCCAACACCTCATGCCCCGCCGCATGAAGCGCCCCACAAACACCCGACCCCAAAAAACCTGCCGCCCCGGTCACTAAAATTTTCACACCCCCATCACATCACCCCTGGCCCGCCATGACACAAGAATATTCCCATTGGTGAGAAACTTGAGGAATTCTGAGGACTCTATCCCTTTGCGGATTTGTTGGGCTGAGCTCAGGTTGGCAAGAATTTCGGGAAATTTCGCCGGAAGAGACGCATGCGGGGGTGCCGGGACGCACGGAGTGTGTGTGCGTGATTTTCTGTCAAGCAGTCACGCGTTTCAGACAGTTTGCTGAATAACGACGGAACGAGTTCGACCTATTGAGGGGATGATAGCGTTGATGCTGGTCAAAACGACCAGAAATAGACGGCGCTTCGAGCGCAGGACCCTACCAGCGGAAGTGAGCGAAGGCACGGTTGGCTTGGGCCATTTTGTGCATATCATCACGTTTTTTGATGGCATGGCCTTGACCGGCAGCGGCGTCTTTCAGCTCATTGGCGAGGGCTTTTTCCATGGGGATGCCCTTACGGCCTTTGGCGAAATTGACGAGCCAGCGCATGGCGAGGGCCACTTGACGGTCGGCCGGCACTTCCATGGGGACCTGGTAAGTGGCTCCACCCACTCGACGGGATTTGACCTCAAGACGGGGGCGGACGTTTTCAATGGCCTTGTTGAGCGTCTCCAAAGGATCCACCGTATCTGTTCCTTCACGGGATTTGTCGATGGCAGTATAAACAATGCCTTCGGCGATGGATTTGGCACCGTCACGCATGACCGTGCTGATCAAACGAGCCACGATGGGGCTCGCGTATCGGGCGTCCTTTTTAACTTCTTTGCGAATGGTTCTGCGTCTGCGTGACATGGCTTCTTAATTAGATATTATTTCTTTTTACCTTTGGCCGGGGCGGCTTCCTGGCCGGGCTTGGGCTTTTTGGCGCCGTATTTGGAGCGGCCCCTGCGGCGGGACTCAACTCCCAGGCTGTCAAGGGTGCCTCGAACGATATGGTAACGGACGCCGGGGAGATCTTTCACACGACCACCGCGAACAAGCACAATCGAGTGTTCTTGAAGGTTGTGTCCTTCGCCGGGGATATAAGCAATGACCTCCTGGCCATTGGTAAGCCGGACTTTGGCGACTTTGCGCAGGGCGGAATTGGGTTTTTTGGGGGTGCGGGTCATGACCTGCACGCAGACTCCGCGCCGTTGAGGACACTTCACCAGAGCCGGCGACTTGGATTTGACGACGACTTTGCTGCGGCCCTTGCGGACAAGTTGATTGATGGTTGGCATCTGTTCTTATGGAAATATTTTCCGGGATTTTGGGCCCGAGCCCGTCGGGTGCGCGGTTATAATCTGACGGCACGCGTGCGGCGGAGTGAAGAAACTAGCAATTGACGGACAGGAGGCAAGAGAAATTCTCAAAGGATTTTATTTCGGGTCATTCCGCTTCCCAGCAAACGCAATTCCCGATATTGACGGGAATGATGAATTTTGAGCGCAGCGAGGAAGAGTGGGGGCAACTCTTGAAACTTTCCGGAGAAATCGATCTGCACGGTTCTCCAACTCTTCGCAACGAGCTGCTTGCCATTGCCAAAGAAAAGAGGCCCCTGCTCCTTGTCGACTTTTCCGACGTGGGCTATATCGACTCCTCCGGGCTGGCCACGCTGATCGAATACGTGAAGGAAGCCGCATCCCATCAGGGCAAAATTGCGCTTTTTGGTTTGAAGAAAAAAGTGCGCACCATTTTCGACCTGGTGCGTTTGAACGAGCTTTTTGTGATTGCGGAGACACAAGAGGAGGCGCTGGCCTCGATTGAGAAAAAATAGCCGGTGAAGGCGGTTCTCGGATTCCTATCTCTGAACGCCCAGATCCTTTATTGGATTTTTGTGGCTCCCTGGAGAGGGAAGACCGGCTTGAGTTTTTCAAACGCGTTCACGCAGATGGTGCGAATCGGGGTTCAGGCTGTGCCAATGACGGCGCTGACCTCGTTCAGCATTGGATTGACGCTGGCCATGCAGGCCGCGCAGGAACTTTCCAAGATGGGAGCCACAGTTTATGTGCCTGATTTGGTTTCCATTTCTTTGCTGAGAGAACTCGGGCCGCTCCTTGTGGGGGTTGTTGTGATCGGGCGGAGCGGCTCAGCCGTGACCGCAGAGCTGGGCACCATGAAAGTGAGCGAGGAAATCGAGGCTTTGGAAGTGATGTCCATCAACCCTGTGCGGTTTCTGGTTTTGCCAAGGTTTGTGGCGATGATGGTGATGCTGCCGGTGCTCACCATTTTCGGAAATTACATCGGGTTCGTCGGCGGGTGGAGCATCTGCCACTTCGCGCTTGGCATGAACACCGGCGGATTTATCAATCGGATCATCTCGAGCGCTGACCCCATGGACCTGTATTCGGGGGTTGTCAAAAGCATCGTTTTTGCATGGCTTATCGGCACGATCAGCTGTCAGAAGGGGCTCACCGTCAAAGGGGGAGCTGAAGGCGTGGGCCTCTCAACCACCGGCTCGGTCGTCACCTCGATCATCTCGATGCTCGTCGCAAATGCCATTCTCACGGCGGTGTTCTTTTTTATCGAATGAGCGCTGACACTCCAGAGGCACCGCACAACGAGGGGCCGATCATTGAAGTCACGGACCTTGTCCGGAAGTTCGGTGACCGCACGGTCCTCAATGGTGTCAGTTTCAAAGTCTATCGTGGTGAGACGATCATCATTATGGGCGGATCAGGGTGTGGCAAAAGCACGCTTCTTCGCCATATCATCGGCAGCCTCAAGCCCACGAGCGGGTCGATCAAAATGTTCGGGGAGGAGGTCACCACCATGACCCCGCCGCAGTTGGAAAAACTGCGCTTGCGCTTTGGCATGAATTTTCAATTTGGAGCGCTCATGCAATCCATGACGGTCGGTGAGAACGTGGCGCTGCCATTGCTCGAGAACAGCCGTGTGGATCCACAAATTGTGGACCTCGTCGTAAAAATGAAACTCGAGCTGGTCGGGCTGACGGGCTTTGAAAACCTAAAACCCTCCGAAATCAGTGGCGGTATGCGCAAGCGGGTCGGGTTGGCGCGCGCCGTGGCCATGGACCCGGAATTGCTCTTCAGCGATGAACCCACTTCGGGACTGGACCCGATCATGACGGCCGTCATCGACCAACTGACGATTGACCTGACGCAAAAACTTCACATGACGGCCGTGATTGTGACCCATGACATGGTGAGTGCCTTCCGGATCGGTTCGCGCATGCTGGTCCTTGGGGCCGGGCAACGGGCGGGCATGGTGATCGCTTGGGGGACGCCTGACGAGATCCGGAATCACCCTGACCCTGAGGTCCAGCAGTTCATCAAAGGCGAACCTGATGGCCCGGTGCCCCTCAAGCTTTCGCCCGAAGATTATATCATCCGGCTGCTCGGCCATGACCGGGACAAGGGGCTGACCTATTGAGGAGGACTGATTCTGCCTCATTGATCGGATCAAATTCCCAAGAGCCTGTTATGCACTTTGGTGGGCATTTGCAGGAAAGGATTTTGGCGATACTCAAGGCACGAGCGAAGTGCCTGTGTGTAAAGCACACTGGCCGAGCGAGAAACGCAGAGAATCGCCAAAAGCCTCCCTGCCCGGAGGGTTGGGTTGAAAACGGGCTGGCGGCTGCGTTGCGGCTCGCTTACAGCCCGCTTTGGGGATGCCTCGCTCCCCGCGCCTTGCCGACAGCCCGTTTTGAACCCAACAAATGCCCGCCAAAGTGCATAACAGGCTCTAAGAGATAAGTGGGCGGGCAAGGCTTGTCCCGCCGAAGCCTTGGCGAAGGAGGAGACTGCCCAGCCCTACC
>JBGSPC010000179.1:0-3332 GCA_041738805.1 Terrimicrobiaceae bacterium
TCCGCCGCCGCCTGCCGTGGAGTTGGTGTTGGTTGACGTTCCGGGGGACCTCCACGTGACGAAATCAGAAAATGCACCGATGCCGGGCAGAACACCCGAAAGCGGAACCTGATTGAGCCTGCCCCGCCGGCTGTTATCCGAATCCGGAAGTTGGTTTCCCACAACATTGATATCAATGAGGCCTCCGACGTCATAGATCACGTAGGCATAGCGTCCGATGACATGGTTGGTGGATACCGTTGAGGCCATCGCTGCCAAATCCGTAAAGTCGGTTGGCGTCCCGCCCTGCCGGTCCAGATAGATCCAGTCGGGCGCGACAAACGAACTTCGTTCGGTTTCTCCCATTAATTTTGGCAGGCTCCACCGTTCCTTCGTGAGGAACTTTCCATTGGATGAGGCATTCGTCGTCGCGATTGCCGATGCCCTCGCAAGTCCGCTGGAGGTATAGCCCGGGCCGTTTGTAAAAAATTCCAGTCCGCTGCGGCTGATTTTCACGATGTTCGTGATCCCTGCGTCGCCAACCCGCTGCGGGACCATGGAAGGAGCCCAGGTATTGGTCACGTCGACCCCCACATTGGTTAGTACGAGCGGCCTTTGGACCTGGACGCTCAAAGAAGCGTTCGTTCCGGCCACCGACCCCGCTTCGATTTCCTGCCGGAAATCGTCCAAGAGATAGCCTTCAGCCGCTTGCGAAATCAGCCGGACTTTCATGCCCGCCGTGCTCGCCGAGGCAATCTTGCTGTCCAGCGTCGTCAGGGAAAAATAGGCGAGCACAATGGCCAGTGCCAGTACAAGCATCGCCAAAACAAAAACCAGTGCGAATCCGGCTCTCCGAGCCGTTTGCCCCCGCATGCCTATGGCGCTCGGTAAATCCATTTGGTCAATACCCCTAATCCGGCGGGAGCCGGTGCCAAGGGATGGAGTGCGGGCAACAGGCTATCGGGAGAAACAACCGCCAACACCGCCGGATTAGTAAAATTTTGCTGCGCAAAAGGGGGAGTGCGATTTTCAAAATATCGATGCATGATTCTCATTTGGAGTGCTTTATGATGCATTCAAAAAATATCTTACGCAAAAACCGCAGCATTCCATTGGCAAGCACCTAAGATCGTGAAGATTCGTGCTCATATCGCACAAAATATCTTCCAGCGAACTATTTAGCAGATTTTGTCCTCGGTCAAGATCAACTTTGCGAACCGGCATTCGACGGGTGTGAGCTCCAAACATCCCTGGAAACTTACTATCCTCCAAACGATACCCCCGCGAAAGACATATGAAATGGTCAGTTTGAATGACCGGCCAGCAGGCTGTCGGGCTTGTGAAAGGCCGGCACAAGTTTTTCTTCCAAGTCCTGAGAGTATGGCTGCCCGCGTGCCCGACATCCTGCTAAAAATTCCGCTTCGCGGAAGGGAAACTTCGCGTTCCGGAACCCAGTGAGGATTTGAGCATTCCTGACTCCATGCACAAAAGTTGGATTTTCCTTCCGCGCAGCGGAAGCTTTAGCAGCTTGCCTGGCAGGGCCTCCCCTTCTCTCCCTGGATTTCCATTCCAGAGAATGCCGTTGATTCTATGTCCGACAAGCTGCTAGGGCAAAATCATTGGTCAGGTCACTTTTGCTTACCAGCACAATGATCCTTGGTAAGCATGCCGCGTGTTTTAATTTTCAGGAATCAGCCACCCAGTCCACCCCGAAACGCCTGGCCACAAGCACACCTTCGACCAGCCGAAATTACCCCGTGAAAACACGTCCATCCCTCCAGAAAATCCGGGAATGATGCACACTGAGCCGTCGTTGAAGCTGCCGTCCTTCTTCTCGGATCAAATGGTGCTTCAGGCCGACAAGCCAGCTCCGATTTGGGGACAAGCCAAGCCGGGCGCGAAAGTGGTTTTAACCTTGGGCGGGCTCTCTGCCCAGACAACGACCGATGATAATGGCAATTGGCGGGCGGATTTGCCCGCCGGGCCGGCGGGAGGGCCCTGGAATCTGGTTGTTGAGGCAGATTCCGAAAAACTTGAGATCAAGGAGGTTCTGCGCGGCGAAGTCTGGCTCTGTTCGGGTCAATCAAACATGGCGATGGCCTTTGATGCCCTGCCCAACTATGCGGAAGTCGCTACCCGGGCCAATGATCCGCAGCTTCGATACTTTCGCCCTCAAAAAGTCCAGGCGAGTGCTGAAAAGCTAACCGATCTGCCTGGCAAATGGGTTGATGCGACTCCGAAGAATATGCACTCGTTTTCTGCGGTGCCGTATTTCTTCGGACAGAAGATTCGAGAGGCCACCGGAAGACCCGTTGGCTTGATCATTTCCGCTGTCGGCGGCAGCCCGATCGAGTCCTGGACAGATATGGCAACCCTGAAAGCAAATCCATCTTTCGAGGCATCTCTCGGGCGGTTCGAACAAGCCAAATCGGAATTCCCGGCCCGACTGAAGGAGCTCGACAAGGAGCTGGCCGATTGGGAACTCCAGGTAAAAGTGGCCGAAACCAAAGGAGAAACTCCGCCCCTCCGTCCGGCCATGCCGCTTGGAGACAACCACATCAAGGCCCCTGCCAATCTTTACAATGGCATGCTTTACCCCTTGGTTGGATACGCCGTTCGCGGGATGCTCTGGTATCAAGGGGAAAAAAACGCCGGCATCGATGCGGCCATCTATGCCGGGCAATTTCCGGCCATGATTCAAAGCTGGCGCCATGCATGGAACGATCCCGAACTGCCATTTTATTTTGTGCAGTTGCCGAATTACCGGGTGGGTCTTCAGACGTGGGCGGTTCTGCGTGAATCTCAGCGTCGGGCGGTGCAACTGCCCCACACCGCAATGGCTGTCACCATCGATGTTGGCGATGTGGCAGAACTTCATCCCGCAAACAAGCTCGACGTCGGGGAGCGCCTGGCACGTTTGGCGCTAAAAAATGAATATGGGAAAGATATTGTTCCCTCGGGGCCTTTGGTCCGGAAGGCGGAGTTTCACGACGGGAAGGTCATCGTTCATTTCGATTATGCAGCCGGCTTGAAAACTTCCAACGGAGAAGAACCGCAAACTTTTGAAGCTGCCGGACCGGATGGGAAGTTTGCGCCCGTATCCGCAACGGTTCAAGGAGAGACCATCGTGATCCAAGCCCCTGCCAAAGCAGCCATTCACACCGTTCGCTATGGATGGGACAGCAGCCCTCCGGTGAATTTGGTGAATTCCGAGAATCTTCCTGCCTCACCATTTGCCATGGCCGTAAGTGCAAACTGACATCGCTAGATTCCTTGAACTTCAAAATATGATTCATTTGAGTCAAGTTTTGCATTTTCTCTGGATATCCACTTTCTTCCTCGAGGAATCTCTG
>JBGSPC010000070.1:0-10223 GCA_041738805.1 Terrimicrobiaceae bacterium
CCATCGCAAGATGAAGCTCATTCAACGCCGGGCTTACGGCTTTAGAAACTTTAACAATTACCGCTTGCGCGTCATCGCTCAGTGCGGCTAACCAACAACATATACAATGCCCTCATCCCCATTGTTTGGTGGAGAGCCCACAAAAGTATCAGCCGGCAGTCGGGTTCGAACCGACGACCTGCCGATTACAAATCGGCTGCACTACCACTGTGCTATACCGGCGAAGGATGGGTAAAATATCTTCACTATTGCCGGGGATGCAAGACAAAGGATTCTGCAAAATCCACAAAGGCCGTGGAGTCATCAGCATCCCGAACGAGCGGGGCTGTTTTTAGACAGGTCTTCTGAATCAAGTCTGACCCTAACAAAGTCCTTATGGCATTCACTGCTCTGGATGGTGAAAGGAGCGGGTAAGGGAGGGTGAGACCCAGCTGAAGACGGGTGACTCTGGCCGCATTGTCCGGCTGGTCGTGGGCCCGTGGAACCACCAACTGCGGAAGTCCGGCGGCGATGGCTTTCGCCGTGGTGCCGATGCCTCCGTGATGAACCACGGCCCGGCATTTCGGGAAAAGAATGTCAAAGGGGATGTGGGAAACTGCGAGTCCATTCGGGGGAAGGTCTTCAACGGGTGGTTCCGGCCCGACAATAAGGAATGGCAGGTTCAGAGTGCCGGAGGCCTGGATGGCGCACCGGTGAAACAAGCGGGTGTCAAAATTTGCTGACCCATGCGTCCAGAGGATGGGTTGAGGGTTGGCACTGAGAAATTGTTGCAGATTGGGAGGAAGTTCCTGTGCGGAATGGTCCAACGGGAATGCGAACTGATGAACCCGGTCCGGCCACTCGGGTTGTGGCTTGGCAAACCAGGGAGGCGTCATGAGCGCCACCCCGTCACCTGCAAGAATTATCTCCCGATAAACATCCCGAACCGGATTAAGCGACAGATCCGAGCGGAGCGTGTTGATCGGACCGCGAAGGGTGGCATTCAAAATCGTATCAACCGTGCGAAAGGCCAGCTTCTTGACCGTGGTCGGGGCCCCGGGAAGCCACCCCAGTCCGTGGGCAAAGACCGGACAATCGACATGACTCCGGAGGATAGCAGGCTGCATGTGGACCCGCAGGGTCGGGATGCCGTCCGCCTCGGCGGCAAAAGCGGCGGCGAGTCCAAGCGTTGAGGAAATAACGAGGTCCGGGCGGATCCCGCTCTCCCGATAAGCGGCAAGGAATTCCTGATAGCTGGAAAGCATGACGGAAGCCACATGGGCGGAACCAGTCATCGGATGCCAAAACTTCGGATCCCGGACCATGGCGTCAAAGTCTCCTTTTTTTCCAACAGCAGTCCATGCGAGTCCGGCTCTGTCCGCGAGCCCACCGTATTTGGGGGGAAGCAGGAGATGCGGAACGTGTCCTTTTGAGGCAAGAGCGGATGCCGCCCAAATGAGGGGATTCACATCGCCCTCACTGCCAAAGGGAGATAGCAGGGCCTTCATTCCCGGAAAAAACCAGAACGCGAATCCTGTGTGCTCAAGATTTTAACAACTCGCGAAGGGTCGCCGCCTCGGTGGAGAGCAGGGCGGCGTCATCACATGGAAGAAACTCCAACAGCACGTCCGGTTGCAGCCCCGTCAGGCGAATGCGGTCCAGATACCTTGTCCATCGGTCACGGCCTTCAACCAGCGGAAGTCTTGTGGCAGGATCGGGCCACCAGTGGAAAGCATGGACATTCGACAAGCGGGGAAGCGCCACCTCCAGAGAGGCGAGGGCTTCATCAACACCCGCCCCATTGGGAGGCTGCCAGAACGAATGAATGGCATCATGCGGAGTGAGCGCAAAAAGTTTTGCGGCCGATTCTGCAGTGTCGGTGAGCGTGTTGGCATGGAACTCGTAAGAGATGGAAAGGCCCGAGGCAGCTGCCAATGTGGCGGCCGCAAGTGCGGCTTCGACCACAAGAGCCTGATCCTCCACCGTGGCTTCTGCTGAACTTTTTTTTCCGGCCCAAACCCGGATCGTTGGTGCTCCAAGAGTTGCAGCCGTCTCGACAACGGACTCCAAACTTGGATTCCCCTCAGCGCCCAGCCTCAGGTAAGAACCATAGGAGGAAACACTCATTCCATGGTCGGCCGTGACCTTGGCAGCCAAGCGCGCCGCAGCGAGATCCCCATGAGGGACATGGATATCCCCACCCCACTCGATGCATTCCAACCCCGCCTCCGAGGCCAGGCGCACAACTTCCAAAACGGAAAGTTTGCGAAGTGAAACAGAAACAAGACCGGATTTCATACTTGGTGGGGGCTAGGCCATGCGGTCGAGCATGTGCCGGGTGACGACGTGGTTGAGTGGCTGCCCTTCGACATAACGAAGAAACTCATCGACCATCCAACGTCCCATGCGTGTGATCTCGCCGGACATACTGCCGGCAATGTGTGGCGTGAGAATCGCATTAGGCAATTCGTAAAGGGGCGAGTCTTGGGGTGGAGGCTCCGGGTGGGTGACATCAAGAATGGCGGTGAGATCCGGCCGATCGGCCAGAGCTTCACAAAGTTCAGGTTCGTTGATCACGGCCCCCCGTGAGGTGTTGATGAGGGTGGCGCCCTGCTTCATGCTGCGGATGAGTTTTCCTGTGATAAGTCCCTCGGTTTCCGGCAGCCACGGTGTGTGAAGGCTGACAACCTCACAGGTTGAAAATATTTCTTCCAGAGATATCAGGCTCACGCCGAGCTCTTCTGCGGCCACCTCATCCACGAAGGGATCAAAGGCCATGAGGTCCAATTCCAAGGGAGCAAGCTTTCCAACAACAAGCTTCCCCACAGCTCCCAAAGAAACCAGCCCAACCTTCGAGCGGTAGGCCCCGGCAACTTCCAGGTCATGACCGAATCGATGCGTTTCGCTGACCCTGCGGGAGTGGGTCCAAAACTGTTTCAGGCTCAAAAGGACGGTTGCCAGCGTGTATTCGGCGACGGGCACGGCATTGGCAGCCCACGCGCTGGAGATCACGATTCCCCGGTCGTAGGCCTCGGGCGTTGCAAATCCCTTCACGCTGCCAGCCGCGTAAAAAATCGCTTTCAAACGCGGGGCGGCCTTCAAAAACTCTTCATCCAGTTTGGGAACACCCCATGTGGAAAAGATCACCTCCACCCTGGCAAGGACCCCAGGGCGGGCCTTCAAATCCGAAATATCAACGTCTCCCCCCACGACCTCACAGCGATCTCCGATTTCTGTGCGGAGGTCTTCGGGAAAGGCCAGCTTCAAATGCGTTTTTGAACCAAGAAAAATTGCAGGAACCATTTCCCCAGTATTTAGATGGGTTTCGCAGGCAGTGCGAGGGATTTTCAAGAAAGAGAAGATTCGACTCCCCGCGGGTTATCGCGCAGTCTGCATGGCCGATGTCGAAGAAGCTCAGCCCGGGATGCCTGCAAGTCCACAACTACCAATTGCTGGTGCAACGATGGAAGCGTGTGGCCCGCAAAGCGGGTCTGACGCTTGATGTCCTCGGTCAAACGGCCACGGGCATTGAAATCATTTTTTTGCAATCGCCATCGGAAAACCCGAAACAGCCATCGCTTTATTTGTCAGCCGGTATTCATGGGGACGAGCCTGCCGCAACCGAGGGCCTGATCGAGTGGGCCGAATCCGAGCCTGAATTTCTCAGGACGACCAATGTGCTTATTTTTCCCTGTCTCAACCCCTGGGGTCTGCTTTGGAATAGCCGGTTTGATGAAAAAGGCCGGGACCTCAACCGGCTCTACCACCTGACCCATGTTCCGAGGATCAACGCACAAAAGCGGCTGATCAAAGGACGGCAATTCGATCTGGCGATCGCTATGCATGAGGACTTTGACGCCACGGGGATATACCTCTACGAAATCCCGGGCGCTTCCCCCTACCTTGGGGAAAAAATTCTGTCTTCGGCATCGAAATTTTTGCCTCTCGAACACCGCAAAACCATCGAGGGCCGCCGGTGCCGCGCCGGTCTGATTCGACGCGATGTCAGCCCGGAATCCATGCCGGAACATCCCGAGGCGTTTTTTCTTCATTTCGGCCATAGCAAGCGGACGCTGACATTTGAGACCCCTTCGGAGTTTTGCATTGATCAGCGGGTGAAGGCCCAAATTTCCTGCCTGCAAACCCTTCAGAGCTTCCTCACGGACACGCATCGCCCCCAGCCATGAACGGGCTGAACAGCACGCAAGAGGCCGCAAAAGCCCAATTTGAAAGCCGCAGCGCCAGCTACGGCAAAACCCATATCCTTGCGGATGTTTCCGACGTGGCCGGGGTGCTCGATGGTTTGTCATGGTCACCGGACACACAGGCTCTGGATGTTGCGACCGGCGGTGGGCACACGGCTGCGTATCTGGCATCCCGGGGACTCCGGGTGATTGGCTGCGACATTTCTCCAGCCATGACACAAAATGCCATCCGATTGGCGGCGGAACGCGGGCTCATCATCGAAGGCCGGGTGCATGTGGCGGAAGAGCTGCCTTACCCTGACGGGACATTCGGCATCGTCACATGCCGGGTGGCCGCTCACCACTTCAGCGATCCCCCGGCTTTTGTGAAGGAAACCTGGCGGGTGCTTCAGCCGGGAGGGTGGTTTTTGCTGATTGATGGCAGCATTCCCGACGGAGAACCCGAAGCCCGGGCCTGGATCCATGACGTGGAAAAACTGCGCGATCCGAGTCATGCCGCCTTTCTTGCTCCAGCAGATTGGGAGCAACTCGCGAAGGCTGCCGGATTTGTGGTTCAGCACCGCAGCCTGACGCCCTTCAAGCAGCCGGACTTGGAATGGTATTTCGACACCGCTGCCACAAGCCCCGAAAACCGGGAGGCTGTTCGTGCGCTGGTGCGAACGGCCCCGGAATCAGCGAAACGGGTTTTTCAGCTCGCTGAGGAGGAGGGTCGCACGGTTTGGTGGTGGCCACGATTCACGATGCTGGCACAAAAGCCTTCCCCCACGGGATGAAGGTTTCCGCCGAGGCTTGCATCCATCCCCTTTGATCCTTCACTCTGATGACATGGACATCGATTTTCTTCTTTGTGACACACGAGCCCTGAGAATCCGGTTCGAGCGTTACCCCGATCTTCTCCACGCCTCTCAGGAACACTATGTGCCGCCGTTTCCGGGATCTGTGGCAAAATTCCTCGCTCCCGACTCCACGTTCAACACACGCCACGGGACGATTTTTCCGTTTTTGGCTCTGCGTCATGGCCAGCCGGTCGGACGGATCGCTGCCATCGTCAACCGCACTCACAATAACTTTTACAAGGATCAGGTTGGGTTTTTCGGGTTTTTCGAATGCGAAAATGATCCCCTGCTTGCCAGGGCGCTTTTCGATCACGTGGAAAAAATCCTTCGAAAGGAAGGTTTGGAATCGGTGCGGGGTCCTTATAATCCCAGCATCAACGATGAATGCGGGCTGCTCGTTGACGGGTTTGACAGTCCGCCATGCGTTGGTCTCACTTGGAACCCTGCCTACTATGTCCCGCTTGTGCTCGGGGCCGGCTTTGAGAAACGCATGGCCAGCTTCGGCTACAATTTGCCGCTCCACCGGCTTCCTCCGCCACCCCGGCTCAAACCGCTGGCCGAGCGGGTTGCCAAGCGGTCGAAAACCCGCCTACGGCCGATCAACCTGCAGAGCCTGGAGCGGGATCTGGAAATTATCCGGGAGGTGTATAACGCCACACTCGAGCGGAACTGGGGGTTCATACCCATTGAGAAACAGGACCTCGATTCCGCCGCTGCGGAGTTTCGGGCTATTGCTTACCCTGAGATGATGTTGATTGCCGAGCAGGATGGCGTGAATGCGGGGGTGGCTCTCACCATTCCCAACATCAACATTCACCTGGCCAAACTCCGGAAAACCCCCTGGCTTCTGCGGCCACTTCATTTTCTGTATCTCCTGAAAACCCGCAAATTGCGAAAGGGGCGGCAAATCGTCTACGGCATTGCTCCCCGTTTTCGAAATAATGGCCTCCATGCCTGGCTCACCTACGAGCAATTTGTCTGTGCGCAGCGGTGTATCGATGATGCCGAGTTGGGTTGGGTTCAGGAGGACAACACCGAGATGATGGAACTTTGCGAGCTCATCGGCGGATACAAACTTCACCAGTGGGATCTTTATGAAAAAGCGATCTCCGCGAATAAGACCGGTCCATGAATGTTTTGATCACAGGAGCCACCGGCTTTGTGGGCAGAAACCTGCTTCTTCGTTCTGTGGCACGCGGACAAAAAGTTTATGCCCCGGTGAGGGATGAATCAAAACTCCTTGCTCAACTCAAAACGGAGGGAGTCGAGACCACCCAAGTGAAGATCTTGCCGGGGAATCCCTCACAGTGGCCGTCCCGATTGCCGATCGATACCGCCATCCACTGTGCGGGGGCCTTATTTGAAAGATCGTTGGAACCGTATGTGCAAACCAATGTGCTCTGGACAAAATCGGTGCTCGCCAACCTGCCATCAGGCTGCCCGGCCGTTGTCCTGTCCTCCCAATCCGCCGGCGGCCCGACCCCCGAAGGCAAAACCACACGCCAGGAATCCGATGCCGATGAACCCATCAGCGATTACGGCGAATCGAAGCTGCGGATGGAACGCATGATCAAGCGGTCCGGCCGCTCCCGTGTGGTCGTCCTTCGCCCCCCAATGATCCTTGGCCCCCGTGATTCGGCAGTCCTTCAACTTTTCCAAATGGCCAAAGGATTCGTCCGGACCAAACCCGGATTCCAAAAAAAAACTTACAGCTTCCTGGCCGTCGGAGATTTGCTGGATGCCATCGATGCCGGCATTGAGTTCCATGACACCCTCACCGACCGCTGTTATTATGTGGCATCCAAACAGCAGTTCTCGGATCTCACGTTGCTGAATGAGGCCGCCCACTGCCTTCGCTCGAAAGGGATCAACCTTCCGTTGCCTCATGCCCTCGTCAGCGCCGCGTCTGCCGTGGTGGATTCCTCCCCGAAGTTGAGGCGCAAACTCCCGAGCCTGACACGGGATCGGGTCCGCGAGATTCTTGCCGACCGATGGGTCGTTAATCCCTCGCTCTTTGAAACCGCAACGGGGTGGACAGCAAAGTGTTCTCTACGGGAATCTCTGATGGAGGCCCACCGGTTCTATCAATCGGCCGGTTTGCTATCCTGAGGGGCTCCGGCTGACAGGCATGATTAGCCCATCACGTCATTTGCTCCGCTTGATCGCAGGCTGCCTCGTTCTGGGTGCCGTCATGCTATGGCTGTCCAGGCACCTGATCCGGCCAACAACAAAACCCGGGACGGTTCGCACGGTGAGGGACGCCATCAAGGAATTTTCGCCGACGGCCGGCCACCGATTGCGGCAGCACTTTGATGATCGCGGGCTGCCTTTTCCACCATCCCGCGTTTTGCTCCTTGCTCTCAAACGCGAGAGGAAGCTGGCAATCTATGTCACCGGCGAAAACGGAAAATGGACCTTGGTCCACACCTACCCGATCCTCGGTGCCAGCGGAAAAGAGGGGCCAAAACTTGAGGAAGGGGACCGTCAGGTGCCCGAAGGGTTTTATCGCATCGAGCTGTTGAATCCCAACAGCCGCTACCACCTCTCCCTGCGTGTGAATTATCCGTCCGCCCACGACATCCAGCGTGCTTTGGAGGAAGGGCGCGACGCCAAAAACCTCGGCTCCGATATCATGATTCATGGCAAATCGGCCTCTTCGGGATGCCTGGCCGTTGGAGATCCCGCCATTGAGGAACTGTTCTTGCTCTGCGCCGAAACCGGATTAGACCGTATCGAACTTGTGATCGCTCCCTGTGACTTGCGCACGACATCTGCCCAACTTGACGGCTCCAGCCCATCTTGGACCACACCCCTGCACACGCAGATCAAGGAGCGTTTGGCGACGCTGACCGAATAAGCTGTCGAATAAGCTTGATAAAAATATCACATGTTCGATATTTGGAGGCCCATTGGGTTCAAAGCCGACTCATGCCCCCCTCACTCCTTGAGAATCAGAGCCGACAAGACCCTTGGAAGTGAGCGACCCTTATGAAAACCAAACAATTTCTCCCTTTCCTATTCGCCGTGGCCGTGATTCCGGCCCACTCTGCTGATCGCTTTGTGGATGGCGCGAAAGGTAACGATTCCAATGCCGGCAGCAAAGATGCTCCCTACAAGACGATCACAGCGGCCGCGCAAATGCTGGGTCCCGGGGACAGGGTTCTTGTCGCCCCCGGAGTTTACCGGGAAACGTTAAGCGTAAGTGGGACAGGAACCGCGGAAGCGCCGGCCGTGATCGAATCTGCAGACCCGGCAAACCCGGCCATCGTCAGCGGAGCGGATGCTCTCACGGATTGGAAGCCCTTGGCAGGATCCTCTCTTCCTGAAGCAAACAACCCCCATGCCGCCGAAATTTTTTACACCGACGTCGATTGGGAGCCCGCCCACCTCTTTTTCGGGGCGCATCAGCAGAGGATTGCACGTATTCCCACCACAGGTTGGTTTTCCGTCTCCAGCACGGACGGTCAAATTGTGAACTCCGATCAACTCGCAGCCGTCACGGCTGATGATTTGTCAGGTGCAGCGATGTTTTATTTTTTGGCGAAGGGTGTTGTCCAGACCTTGGCACCGGTGAAAGGGTGGTCACAAAAAGGCAGCGCCCTGGAGGTCGACAGGCCGTTGTTTAAAGAGGGCTTTGCCACCTTCACCGAGGCCGACCGGTTTTATCTTCAAAATCACTTGAGCTTTCTGACAGAGCCGGGGAAGTGGGTTCATCAAAAGACGGAAACCGGCACGCGGGTTTTCTGGTGGCCACCCAATCGTGAAGCCCTGGCTTTGGCAGAATCGCCTCGCAGAATCGAAGTGGTTTCTCTGGGTGGCAGTTCTTTTGTGGTTCTTCGCGGGCTGCAGGTGCGTCATGGTGCCGCAAACCCCAATGGATTCGGCATCGGCGGAATCGAAGGCAAAGGGTCGCCCGATGCCGGCAGGGGCATCGTGATTGAATCCTGCGCAATCTATCAAAACCAGCGCTTCGGCCTGAATCTCAGAGGCATCAGGGACGGAGTGATCCGCCGCTGCCTCATCGTGGACAATTCGTACGGAGCCACAATATCCAATGCCAGAAATGTGCTGATCGAAGAGAACCAGATTGCGTGGAACCTCAATGACGGCCTGGTTGTCGCATGGGACGCCGAAGACATCATTGTTCGAAGAAACGCGATCCACCACCACAGCCGCTTCGCCCATCCCGACAACCTCCAGACCTACCGCGGGGTAAAAAATTATCTCCTGGATTCCAATGTGGTCATGGCCGCCGGCCAAAACGCCCACACCCAGCAGACCGTCGATCTGATCGCCCGCAATAACATCATCGGAGGAGCGGTCGCTAATTCCTTCTTCACCAGCCAGAGCCAGCCGGACAGCAAAAACACCGGCACCGAAAAAGAAGGCGGCGGATACCTGATGGAGAACAATACGTTCACCCTCTTTGCCAATGGTGCCATTCCCATCAGTGGTGTGGGCCACACCTTCAAGGGAAATATCTTTGACATCCGTGGTGGCAAATACGCATACGGCGGGAAAATCACCCCCGCCGATCTCACCTCGACCGACAACCTTTTTTGGCAAGCCGAGGCACGGCACGCCCAACTGGCTGCCCTGACAGGTGAGGGCCGCAAAGTTTTTAATACCGTGGAGGATCTCCAAGCCGCCGGTCTGGAGAAAGGTTCGGTCTATGAAGATCCAAAATTCGCCAAAATTCCACTCAGCGTCGTTTCCCTCGATGGCAAAAAGATCGCGTCCAACACGGAATCCCGATTGTTTTTTGAAGGCACTAACTCATTCGCTGTGGGAGACCATGTCGAATATGACTTTGATGGCGTGGATCGTGTGGTGCGCGAAACCGACGGGCTATCAATCGTCATCGACCCCCCGCTGGCCCAGGCCCCCATCACCACCGTGCTCCTGACCAAATGGGGAGACCAACCCGTCGGGCCGATGGACTTCACCACAAAGAGTCCCCACGGTGCAAAACTCAATTTTGAGGCCTTCATGCGTGCTGACTTTGATAATGACGGGAAACGTGACGTGCCGGAGTGGCCGGCCGGAATTCAAAGCCCCCGCCGGGCGTTTCCCTGATAAAACGCGGGCGACTGAAAAGGCTGGAATTTACTGACGCCTCGGCGAGGCTTCCCTACCACCAAAACGCTCAGCGCGTGGCACAAGCCTGCTTCACGGTAGGGCGCGGTTCGCCGAACCCGCCGAC
>JBGSPC010000184.1:0-3138 GCA_041738805.1 Terrimicrobiaceae bacterium
CGAATCTCCGCTCAGTACGGAGCCGTTCTTGCGGATAGGCCCTCACGGGCAGCCCGCGGTTATAGAACGGCAAACACACCGCCTTTTTTCAAGGCCGCGCTCGCCACTTCACACCGGAGCCCGCAACCATAAAGTCTCGCTAATTACATGGCGGAGCCTTTAATCGAAAGCCGCGAGTGGTGGCGAGGCAAGAGGAAGCGCTACAATATCGGTTTGATTGTCGCCGGACTGGCGGCCTTCGTTCTTTATGTCGGCGTGGTCGAGCTTTTCCAGCAAGACAAGCGGATGGCGGACGTTGAGATTACTCTCTTTACAATCATATTCCAAGGCATCGGATATTTGATCATGATGTTGATTGCCAATTTGTTCTTCAATCTCGGTGCAGTCGCCGAATCTGTTTTCGATCCAACCCATCCAGATAGATTCAGGACGATAGCTTTCAATCTTGGCTTCTGGTTTAGCGTGGCGCTACCATTCCTCATTCCCGGGCTCTTGGTTGTGATGCTCATTGCCACTCCACAATAAAAATGAAAGCGAACAGACCGATGGAGCAAATCCCCGTCCCTGGGGGACTTCTGGCATGTCTCCTGCTGATTCCGCTTCGCGGGCAGGAGCCACGCCAGAAGCAAGCGGGGATTCCTCATCGGGGACGTTCGCAGAAACAAATTACCCTTCGATGAAAGCCTTCCTTGTAAAGCTCCTTGGGTGCTTCTCATGCTCTGTTGCGGGCTTCCTCCTACTTTTGCTTGCTTTTCTGGTCGTCAACATGACGACAAATACCACTATTTCTTTCAGTAATGAATTTTATCGGACATTGCTGCCATTCTATTTGGTCATCGGCACGGGGATTTCCCTCGCCATTGCGGCAATCACACGATTCTATTTGATCGTAGCTCCGATAGTAGTCGCCCTGCTAATTTACATTACCATCCCATCGGTGTCGGCATGAGGACAACAATGCGAACAGGCTCGTCCAGCAAACCCCTACGCGTCGGCACGCCACCTGCTTTTTCCGCTTCGCGGGCAGGTGTCGCGCCAACGCTCCGGGGTTCCTGACGAGGGACGTTCTACCAAGAAAATGTCTCGCGTGCCCACACACCACCCTTTCTCTCGTTGTGTGCTCCCTGCGCTCGCAATCGCCATCGCTTCCACCAACCCTATACTAGGTAATGAAATGCCCCCGGAAAGTTTCACCCGATACGCCCAGTCAAAGAATCTGAATCAGGATCAGACCTTTACAGTAGAGTTGCTGATCGAAGAAGCGCGGAGAGAGTTTGATCCAGACTATTTTGACCACTGGGAGCAGCGGAGTGATGCACGGGAGGAAGAAGGGTATACTCCTTCTTTCTTAGACGAGCATATAGAGCCCGCATGGGATGAATTACAGAAGCTGGAGTGGCTTAGCTTGCAGAAGGTTCGGGGACGTCAACGACCGCTACGCGACGTAGAGGTAGTTCGCTACCTCTCCAAGTTGACGGGGTTGGTTCTGATAGACAACGAGGTTTCAGACATTTCCGCTGTGAGCGCACTCGTCAACTTGAAGCGACTGCACCTTGCCCACAATCCTATCAAGACCCTGGCTCCACTCGCAACATGCCTGAAGATCGAAGAGTTGGACATACGGGGTGTTCCTGCTGGCGACCTTGCAGTTCTTGAGGGCCTTCCAAAGCTCCGCGAACTGGAGATTTCGATCGACCAGGTCTCAGCGCTGGAGAAGCTGGAGAGTTTGCCAACGCTTAAGCATCTCGACATTGGTATTGGGGATATCGAGTCATTCGATTCGTTTGAGAACTTTCCGGAGATGCCGGAGCTTCAGGAGATCAGGGGTGCGGATGTCCGCAGCCTCAAGGGCCTCGAACGTTATCCGAAGCTGAAGAAGCTTACCAACTTGTCAGGGGAGTTTGATTCACTCGAACCGCTGAGACATGCCAAGAAGCTTTCCGCCGCCAATATCTTGGATTCGCGTGTAGGTTCGCTCGAGCCAATTGTCGGACTCCCTTCGCTCAAGGATCTTTGGATTGCCACTGACAAGGCAGACCTTGATCTTGGAGATTCTAAAGAGTTGCGCAGGATTAAGGAGCTTAAGATTCGGGCCGCAGGCAAGGACATCGAACTCCAACCAGACAAAAAATAGGTAGAACAAGTCGAGACACAGCAACCCCTATCAGCCGCCCTGTTTACATGATCTTGCGTAATTTCAACACTAACTCCGTGATCGACGTGCGCCCTCGCTGATAGGGTTGCGTGCTCTTTGACGTTAGCCAAAATGAAATACGACGACGCCTCATGGCATTACGGCGGAGACTTTCCCAAGGACTTGCCACCGTCAGCAGGAGCGACCCATATCGGAATGTTTTTATCGTGGTGCCTTTTGAATGGTCTTGGCGGAGCATTGCACACGGAAGAATTCGCAGACCAACTCGAGAAGCTTAAAAATCGAACTATTACCCCCGGACAGCATTTTTTGAGCGTCTGCGATGAGAAGTTCTGGGATCAAGATTTGTCAGAAGAAGGAAATGAGTTCGCCAAGGCATATTATGATTTCACAGAAGGTGAGTATATCTCTGACTACGGGAACGCCCTATCGCTGAAAGGAAAGAGTCTTTATCATATTCCAGACACTTGGGCCACTTTCGACAAGCTGGCTCCGATCATTAAAAGGCGTTATGAAGAACAAAAAAGAGGCTAACAGAAGCGGTCCAGATAACCCCAGTCCCTGCGGGACTTTTGGCCCGGCTCCTGCTGATTACGCTTCGCGGGCAGGAGCCAGGCCAAAATCAAGCGGGGGCATCTGACCGCGGACGTTGGGCAAATAGATGAACGCCTTACTTAAGCTCACGCGCTTTCCATATGAGGAGCCCTACCAGATTCAACTCCTCGTCGAAGCATCCAATGGAAGGCAGCGAGCTTCCATTGATTATTATACGCACGCTAGCGATCTGCCTGAACTCGGCGAAGCTTTGTTGACGTTTCCGCTGACGGAATCGAAAAAGGGGAAAAAGGGGTCAGTCCGAGCATTTGATCATAATGATATTGACACGCTCATGAGATGCTAGCAAAAGAGGAGGCATGCCGAGGAAAGTGCGGTTGGAGTATGAAGGAGCGACGTATCATGTGATGAGTCGTGGGAACAACCGA
>JBGSPC010000198.1:0-3765 GCA_041738805.1 Terrimicrobiaceae bacterium
TTTGTGAAATTCGTAAGATTCGTGGTGGCCTCCGTTGCGATCTCAAGTCTTTCAAAATCCGTGTCATCAGTGCCTTCCTTGGTAAAATCTTGATGATTGGAGGCTGACTTCTCACTTCTCACTTCTCACTCATTATGAAACTCCTCGTCACTGGATCCTCTGGCCTGATTGGCTCTGAAGTTTGTTTGCACTTTGCTCAGCTTGGGTGGGAGATCCACGGGGTGGACAACAACCAGCGCGCAGTATTCTTCGGTCCGCAGGGCGACACCCGTTGGAATCAAAATCGCCTTGCCGCGTCGCTCCAATCCGCCTTCCACCACCACGAACTCGACATCCGCGACCGCCAAGGAGTGCTGGAACTGCTGCGTGAGGTCCGGCCGGATGCCATCGTCCACACTGCCGCCCAGCCGTCGCACGATCGCGCTGCAGCCATTCCCTTCGATGATTTCGATACCAATGCCGTCGGCACCCTCAACCTGTTGGAAGCCACCCGCCAAGCCTGCCCGGAATCGCCTTTCGTCCACCTCTCCACCAACAAGGTGTATGGCGACCGGCCGAACAGCATCGCACTCCAAGAGCTCGACACCCGCTGGGATTATGCCGATCCGGCCTACGCCGACGGCATCGCCGAAGATTTTTCCATCGATCAGTCCAAGCACTCGCTGTTCGGGGCATCGAAGGTGGCGGCGGATGTGATGGTGCAAGAATACGGTCGATACTTCGGCTTGCCGACCTGCTGCCTGCGCGGCGGCTGCCTGACCGGTCCGAACCACAGCGGCGTCGAGCTCCATGGCTTCCTCAGCTACCTCGTGAAATGCAATCTGGAAGGCCGCGAATACAAGGTTTTCGGCTACAAAGGAAAGCAGGTCCGTGACAACATCCACAGTGAGGACGTCGCTCGGTTTATCTGGGAATTCATCAAGGCCCCGCGGGTCGGGGAGGTTTACAACATCGGCGGAGGACGTGCGAACTCCTGCTCCATTCTGGAGGCGTTCACCCTCGCAGAAAAATTCAGCGGCCAAAAACAAGTATCCACCTATGTCGAAGAAAACCGCATTGGTGACCACATCTGCTACATCAGCAACCTGAGCAAAATGCGCGCCCATTACCCGAACTGGGATATCAGCCTCAGCCTTGAAGAGACGATCAAACAAATCGTTGAGGCATGGCGCTTGCGGACAAGGGCGGTTTCGGCGTGATGCCGCGTCGCAGCGATGCGGCAGGTGAAAGGAGAACGTAGTAAGAAGAACCGAACCACCCTTCTACCTTCGAATATTTCAGCCTTTTCTGCCTTTCATGAAAATCCGTTTCCTCCTTCGCAGGGCGCTGTTCAAATTGCGCAGAGAAATCCACAATTGTGGGGCACTCAAACCCACGCTGTCCCCCTACCTCGCCTCGCAGCTTATTGCAAAAGCCATCCATCTTCAGCAACCGTTTTTGGCTGGACGTCTTGGTTATACCGAAGCGCGATGTCTGGACGAAACATCCGACTATGGTGCGCCTTCGGCTTATGCCATGAACACAATCTGGAAAGAGTCGGGCGTCTTTCCCCCGGCCCCCGACCAGTTCAAGCGCTTCGCAGATTCCTATTTACGTGCTCTCGGCCAAGTGGACCTGCTCGGTCTGTTGGCCACACAGCAAGAGAAACGTCTAGTGAAGAAGCATTCCAGCGTGCGCATGACCTGCAGCCTGGATAGCTTTGATTCTTACCTACACCCGTTTCCTTGGTCGAAGGCGCTGAAGGGCCGAAGGGTTTTGGTCGTCCATCCTTTCGTTGAATCCGTAGTTGAGCAATACCAGACACGGGAAAACCTATTCCTCAACCCGGACGTCCTGCCGGATTTCACACTGGATACACTCAAGCCACCTCAAACTCTTCTGCGTCATACAGATGGACTGGCCTCATGGAGCGAAGGGCTGGAAAAGCTCTGCGAGAAGATTTCCCGGCGTGAGTTCGATGTCGCAATACTGGGTTGCGGGGCCTACGGTCTTCCGACCGGTGCATTTATCAAAACCGAGTTGGCAAAAGTTGCCATTTATATGGGCGGAGCAACTCAAATTCTTTTCGGCATCCAAGGCAAACGCTGGATGGAACGCCCCCAGTTCCGTTCCCTGATGACCCCGGCATGGCGGCCGCCCCTCGAGTCTGAGCGTCCTGAGGGCTGGGAGCAATTCGAGGGCGGATGTTATTGGTGAGGGTGCTGGAAGGCGTAGATAGGAGATGGAAGATCGAATTCTCCATTCTCCTGGTCTTCGCTTTCTGATCCAACATCATCTTTGACCGCACCAACCTTCGAGAGTAAAATCCCCTCATCATGAAAATGGCTACCATCCGGGAAGACGTGCCATTCTCCATTCTCCGATAGCACCACCCCATGGCCTTTGAACCCAGAAACAGCCCGGTAGCGGTCGTAACAATGATCGCCACGATCGCTGGCCTTGCGCTTGCGTATCAAATGGGCCAGTGGACAGCAAACAGCGACTACAAGTTCGTTGCTGCCGTCTTTGGAGCGGGAGGGGCGATGCTGATCGTTTTCACGCTTCAGAAACATTTCTGGCTATTGATTCCGATTTGTTGGGTGCTCAGCGGGCGCCTGAGTTGGCTGCCTTTGCCGTTTTCTGTGCAAGAGCTGGCTGTCTTTGCGGCGTTCGGCGTCTTTGTGGTACGCACGGCGATGAAAAACGTCAGTCCGGTCACGCCGAAGTTCAACCACCTCGACATCTTGGTATGGTTCAATGTGGCCATTATCGCAGCCATGTGGATCAGGACTCCGGTTGGCCTTGCTTTCCTGGGAAGCGACATCGTGGGCGGCAAGCCCTATTTGAGTGTGGGGGTGGGTTTCATGGCGTTCCTCGTTCTGCGAAAAAGCTTTGCAGGCCCCAAACTGGCCTATTACTTCCCACTCCTGCTGCTTGGTCCCGCCTCCATGGTCAGCTTCCTCGGTGTTTTTACCTATATGTTTCCTGCCTTTGCCCCGCTTATCTATCCGCTTTACTCGGGTATCGATACCAGTTCCTACATGCAGGACACCTATCGAGGTGGCGCAGGCGTGGCAACGATTCAGGAAGGTCGATTCCAAACCCTAGGCAACCTCGGGCTCATGATGATTATGGCCCTGCTGGCCTACGTAAGCCCAGCCAAGGCCATGAACCCGCTGGGTTTGAAAAATTTCCTGATCCTGTTCTTCGCGCTGATTTTCATCGGCCTCTCCGGCTACAGAAGCAGTCTTATCCAGGGTGCGGCAACCATTCTTCTGGCTTCCTACTTCTGGCATGGTGGTATAGGGGTTTTCCGATCTGTATTTCTCGGGCTTGTGGTATTCATTCTAGCCTATTCCTATCAGGGAGTTGCAGACCTGCCGCGTAGCATCCAACGTTCCCTGAGTTTCCTGCCCGGCCCGTGGAATGAAGAAATCGTGCGCAATGCGGATCAATCCACCGACTGGCGGGTGGATATGTGGAAGACTGCATTGACGACCGACCGCTACATCAAAAACAAATGGATTGGTAATGGCTTCGGATTTTCAAAAGAAGACCTGTCAATCATGGTAAGCGGCACCATGGGGGGTCAGGGATATGTTGGCGACGAAAATAACAAGGAACTCTTCATGATCCAAGGCAGCTATCACAGCGGCCCGGTTACCACCATTCACTTTGCGGGAGTATTGGGCCTCGTTGGCATCCTGGCTCTTCAAATTGCCATTGCAGGATACGGATGCCGCCTCATGCGGCGGGCCTGGAACACCCCAATGAGAGCACTTTCGA
>JBGSPC010000199.1:0-43213 GCA_041738805.1 Terrimicrobiaceae bacterium
AACCGTGAATTGGTCGTCAAATTTCAACTACGAAACCGACGAAAGAACGCACTATTCAGCATCCTGCTGAATGTGTTTACTTGCTGTATTCAAAAACGTTCTGGGTTTTGCCATGTCGGCAAACCAGAATCAGGCTGTCAATGAACTTTGCTCGTCGGGCGTCTGCGTTGTGTTGCTTGGCCGGCAGATGCCGGGCTTGGAACACATGCAGGTTTGTTGCCCGCGAGAACTGTTGCCCGCTCGGCTGGTGAGCCGTGCGGGAGAATGAAAATAGTTGAACGGGAAAAAAGGTCAACCCCTTTTTGATAAATATTTTTGTGAGGGGCATAAATTCAGGGGTTTGAGAGGATGAAAAATATTCGCAATTAGCCTTTGAGGCTCATAAAAACAGGCTCTAGAAGCATCGATCATCCGGCAAAAAAAGTTTTTGAAATTCGAAAAAAAATTTAAGAAACAGCGATTTTTGAGCGCGCTTTCTCAGTCATTCCGGAATCGGAAATGGTTTTTATCAATGGGGTCTTCTCTGGACAGTGCGATAAACACATGGAGAATACTGCGACGTCTGTGAGGGAGCATTGGGAGGAAGCTCCCGCAGAGGCGCAGGGACGCAGAGAGAATACGGAAAATTGGGCCACAATCCTCTAGGTGACTGGTGATTTTGTTTCAAGGCTCTGTCATCGTGATTGCAAGGAAACCGTCTGAGCCTGCGCAAGATCAGGGGGCATGGTCTCAACATTGATCAAATGCTCGGACCCCTCACCGGCCCCTCACCCATTCTTGAGACGGAATTTATCTCTTCTTCTCGGAATTGCCGCTGATTCTTCTTCAGAATCGCCTTCCGCTCCGCGTCCCGACCTGCCACGACTCCTCCATGAGCAAACGCCTCAAAATTCTCTTTGTCTGCGGCCGCAACAAACGCCGTAGCCCGACCGCCGAGCGCATCTTCCGTCAGGATCACCGGATGCAGGTGCGGGCTGTCGGTCTGGGCGAGACCAGTCCGCGCCGCGTGCGGGAGGACGATGTCCTCTGGGCTGATCTCATCCTTCCGATGGAGCGTAAAAATGCGTCCCGCATTAAAGCCATGTTCCCCCAGATTGATCCCTTTCCGCCCATCGAGATTCTCGACATCTGCGACGACTACACGTTCATGGATAAAAAACTCATCGCCGTTCTTCAAGAAACCGTTAACGCGGCCATCGAGCGATTCACGGAGGAGCCGGATGAATGAGGCCGATTTTGTTGCAAGCCCCCTTCGGAGCGGCAATTTTAATCGCCGTCTGACCTGCCCGCCAGCGTCGGCATTCTTTTCTGTGAGCAGCGAATGAACGGGAGGCGTGGGAACGCCGGACATAGCCTGCCGCAAGGCAGCCCGCAGGGCGCAGTGACCGGGAGGTCGCAAGGCCATTCGCCGTTCCGTATCCCCACCTGCCATTCTTGTAAACCTTGCCACAAGGAGCCGTGAGCTCGTTTTTATGTCCCTCTCAAGCTTGGGAAAGCGTTTCCCGAGGCGGGCGAGCCTGTCTTTCCCGCACGGTTGTAAAAATCAGGATCCAAAAGCTGGTGATGAGGATGGCGATGGGGATTTGGAGGAGCGACGGCATGGCGTAGATGAGGGTAACGCCCGGGATCCAGATCATCCATGCGGCACATTGGATTCCAAAAATCCGGAGTGGCAAATCGGGGAGAACGGCGCGGATACCTGTCATGTGGAACCCGTGATCCGCCCAGGCAAAATACAAAATGGACAAAGGCGTTCCGATGAAGGGACTGTAGAGGAATTGGTCAACGAGAACTTTGGGCAGGATGGTGGCAAAGTCGGTGTTTGTGCCGAACCAGAGATCTTGGGCCCGGTAAAACAGGTCCACCAGCATTCCAATGCACCCCCAAAATGGGGCAGCGATCAAAAAATTTCTGATGCTTGAGCGGTGGAGCCGGAGTTTTTGAAAAAACGCAATTTTCAGGAGTTCGGGGAGGAGGGCGGCGGCAAGAACATATCCGACAAAGGCAAAGGCAAAGCCTGCTTCCTCTTTGGTGGTTGCCAGCCGGGCTAAGACTTGCCGGGTGCCTTCATGGGTGAGGTAAAGAACGAGGAACAGCACCATGAGGGCTTGCACAAGCAGCCCCGGGAGCAGGTTCTTTTTGGCGGCCATGAGGCCTTCGGAGAACGCGAGGCGGAATGCCATTAGAGGGCTGATCTCCCGAAGCGGCAATTTTGTGCGTTTGATTTAAGAAGCCGGCCCCGCAGGCACGGGGCCAGCGCACCCGGTGAGGCAATTTCCGGAATTGGGCCCGGCATCAGATCCCCCCGAAGCGCCGACTGCGCTTGGAGTAGTCTTCCAACGCCACTAAAAATTCGGGCTTGCCGAAGTCGGGCCAGAGTTGTGGAGCGACATGGATTTCGGTGTAGCTGAGCTGCCAGAGGAGGAAATTAGAAACGCGGAGCTCACCGGAGGTGCGGATCAGGAGGTCGGGGTCAGGGATTCCCGCCGTGTGGAGCTTGGAGGCCACGAGGGCGGCATCGATATCATCCGGCACAATCAAACCCGCCAGCGCCTCACGTGCGAGGCCGCGCACGGCATCCACGATTTCATCTCGGCCGCTGTAGCTCAGGGCGAGGATCACGGTGAGGCGGGAATTGTCCGAGGTGGCGGCGATGGCTTCGCGGAGCTTGCGCTGACAGTTGGGAGGCAGGTCTGCGGTGCGGCCAATGGTGAGCAACCGCACCCCCTCCTTTTGCATCTCCTTCACTTTTTCATCCAAAAATCTTTCGAGCAAGCGCATGAGGCCCTCCACCTCGGCCGCGGGGCGTTTCCAGTTTTCCGAGGAGAAGGCGTAGAGCGTTAAATATTCGACGCCTGATTCGATGGCGGCTTCCACGCAGGCCCTGATGGATTTCGAGCCCTGTTCGTGGCCCGCCAGACGGGGCAGTCCGCGTTTTTGGGCCCACCGGCCGTTTCCGTCCATGATAATAGCCACATGACGGGGAACGGGCTTTTCGGGGTGGGGTGAATTTTTCATTAAGGATCGCGGAGCGATCAGGAGACGACCATGGTTTGATCACGATCGGGCCCCACGCTGGCCAGCGCGAGTCGCGCTCCGGTCAGGGAACAGATTTTTTTCAAATAGGTCCGGGCGCGGGCGGGCAATTTGTCGAAAGATTTGACCCCGGCCGTGCTTTGCTGCCAACCAGGCAATTCGATATAAACCGGGGTGGCGCGTTCGAGTTCAGCCAGATCGGAGGGCGGGACCTCCACGGTTTTTTTGCCGACCTTATAGGCCACGCAAATATTGATAGTTTTGAGGGCATCCAGCCCATCGAGGTTCGTGACAGCGAGTTCATCGATGCCATTGACCATGGTGGCGTAGCGGGTGGCGACCGCATCAAACCATCCACACCGGCGAGCCCGGCCGGTGGTTGAGCCAAACTCGCGGCCCATTTCGTGGAGACGGTCCGACAATTCCCGGGACTCGCTCGGGAATGGCCCCTCGCCGACACGGGTTGTGTAGGCTTTCATAACGCCCATCACGCGGTCAATGCGATGGGGTGGCACGCCGGTGCCTGTGCAGGCTCCGCCGGCGGTGGTGTTCGAGGACGTCACGTAGGGATACGTGCCATGATCCAAGTCCAGAAAGGTGCCTTGGGCGCCCTCAAAGAGGATCCGCTTTTTGGCTTGGATCGCCTGGTGCAAATACACCACGGTGTTTGTGATGAAGGGGCGCAGCTTCCGTGCCGCTTCCAGATAATCTCGACTCACCAGATTGAGATTGAGCGGCTTGCCTCCCATGGCTTTGAGGATGCGGTTATTTTCCAGAATCCGGCTCTTCAGTTTTTTGAGCAGGGTGGCATCGTCCATCAAATCCCCCATGCGCAGCCCGGTCCGCTCCACTTTGTCGCCATAACACGGCCCGATTCCCCGTTTGGTTGTGCCTATTTTTCTGCGGCCTTTGGCATTTTCGCGGAGTTCGTCGATTTGGCGGTGGTAAGGCAGAACAACATGCGCACAGTCGCTGATGACGAGGTTTTTCTTAACGGGAATGCGCCGGGCCCTGAGGCCCTCGATTTCGCGAACCAGATCCACGGGGTCGATGACAACCCCATTGCCAATGACGCAGATTTTGTCTTTGCGCAGGATTCCCGAGGGCAGGAGGTGCAGCACATACTTGTCCTTGCCCACAATGACCGTGTGGCCGGCATTGTTTCCGCCCTGGCTTCGGGCAACAATATCGGCTCGTTCAGTCAGATAATCGATGATCTTTCCTTTTCCTTCATCGCCCCACTGGGCACCTACTAGAATTGTGTTTGGCATATTTGGCAAACCGTCAATTATGTCTCCACATTCCGCCCTCACAAGGGAAATCCAACGCTGGAAAGTTCACGAAACTCACTTCACCTGAAGAAGCTCGATCTCAAAGATCAGCGTCTCATCCGGGCCGATGGCTCCACCGGCTCCACGAGGTCCGTAGGCCAGTTTTGAAGGGATGTAGAGTTCAATTTTGCCGCCCTCTTTGATGAGTTGAACGCCCTCGGTCCAGCCGGGAATGACGCGATTGAGGGGGAATTCGATCGGTTCATTTCGTTTGTACGAGCTGTCAAATTCTGTGCCGTCCAGCAGCGTGCCGCGGTAGTTCACTTTGACGGTGTCCGTGGCCTTGGGCGATTTGCCTTTGCCTTCGGCAAGAATTTTGTATTGGAGGCCGCTGGGGGTCTGAACAACGCCGGGTTTTTTGGCGTTTTCTGCAAGAAAGGCCTGGCCTTTTTCGAGAGCGGATTGGGCGGATGCGGATTGTGGGATCATAAATACGGAGAATGCAGCGGCGAGAAGCAATTGGGAGAGTTTCATTTCGGAAACCTAACGGGCTGGCCAAGCATTGAACAGTCAAGATTTCAGAATCCCTGACACGGACGTCTTTGGGGCAGTGAGCGGTTCTATCATTCCTCATTGGCTTCCTGAAAGGGGCTATGGTGTAATTGAAACCTGATGATGAGTGAAAAAACCCGCAGACATTTTTTAAAAACAGCCACGTTGTATTCTTTGGGGTTTATGGGGCTGCGGGCTTTTGCAGGGCGGACGTCTTATGCCTCAGAACCATTTGTGGGAGGTTTTGGGCCGTTGGTTAATGACCCTGCCGGCATCATTCGCCTTCCCGGCGGCTTCCGTTACACGGTATTTTCACGGGCCAGAGAAACGATGACCGATGGTTTTATTGTTCCAGGCCGTCATGATGGTATGGCGGCATTCCCAGGCCCTGATGGGAAAACGATTCTTGTGAGGAATCATGAACTCGAAAGCCCATGGAAAAATGAGAGTCCCTTCGGCCCCGGGAATGAGCTTTTGGACCGGGTCCCACCTTCCAAGATCTATGACCGCGGTGGCGGCATTGAGCCCAATCTTGGAGGGACCACAACGCTGGTCTTTGATACAAAAACCCAAACCTTGGAGACCCATTTCTTGAGCCTTGCGGGGACTGTCAGAAATTGCGCCGGCGGCCCAACACCCTGGGGAACATGGATCACGTGTGAGGAGGTCAACGATGCCCCCGAGAAACATGCTGAGAAACCCCACGGCTACAATTTCGAGGTCGCCGCTTTTGCGGAGCCGGGCTTGGCGGACCCTGTTCCGTTGAAAGCTATGGGCAGATTCCGTCATGAGGCGGTCGCCGTCCACCCCAATTCGGGAGCCGTTTACCAAACTGAAGATACCGGCGATGGTCTCCTCTATCGTTTTCTACCTGATCAGCCCGGAATCCTCGCTGCGGGTGGTCGGCTTCAAGCTCTGGCCATCCGGGATTGGAAAACAGCTGACACAAGAAATTGGACAAAACAGTCAATGCCTGTTGGCAAAACGTTTGCAGTTGATTGGATCGACATGGAGGAGGTCGACAACCCCAACAACGATCTGCGTCTGAGAGGGGCCAGTGCCGGAGCGGCGGTTTTTGCTCGCGGCGAAGGCGCATGGTGGGGAAATAACTCGGCTTTTTTTGCCATGACAACGGGCGGACACATGCGCCGAGGTCAGGTTTTTTGCTACAGACCAAGCCCGGTCGAGGGGACCGCTGACGAAAAAAATCAGCCAGGAACATTGGAACTCTTCATTGAGCCGAATGACAGCGCTATCCTGAGCCATTGTGACAATCTTGCCGTAGCCCCCTGGGGAGACCTCATTCTTTGTGAGGATACTGACAAACTTTGCCGTCTGATTGGAGTCACACCGGAGGGTCGGCTTTATGTGATTGCGGAGAAGTACGATGTCGGCCGGGAACTGGCAGGCGCTTGTTTTTCAGCTGATAGCTCCACGCTTTTTGTCAACGTCCAAAGCCCCGGTTACACCCTCGCGATCACCGGCCCCTGGGGCCAGCCCATGGCATAACATGCTTCTCACGGAATCAGCAATTGAGGAAAGCCTCGGACACCTGCCCGATTGGAAGCTGGGCGGCCCGTCAATCACCGCCACCTTTCATTTCCCCAGCTTCCCGGAAGCCATCGCTTTTGTGAACCGCGTGGCAGCACTTGCAGAGGAAGCCAACCACCATCCTGATATCGATATCCGCTGGAATAAAGTCCACCTCATCCTTTCCACGCACAGCGCGGGAGGTTTGACCGCCTTGGATTTTCAACTTGCGGACCAAGTGTCCAAAGCTGTCAGAGTTTAGGCAGAGCATGAAAAACCGCATCATGAGAGATGCCCACTGGTTTTGCAGGGATGTTTGCCTGACAGGGTCTTGAGCAGAAGACACTACAGACATTGAAGCAGTTGGCTCAAGCCTTGAACTCGATCTGGCAGTTCAATTTTCCTTAGAAAGTGTGAGAGAATCAGGATAGGCTGTTTTGGTGATGGCTATTGCCAAGGCGACCTTCCGTAGTTAGCTTAAGGAATGCTACCATATCGCGACAAAAAGCCGAAAGGGGCTGCAGACTTTTACTTTGCCATCAATGCCACATTCCGCTTCATCAAGGAGCGCTTTGGAATAGAGGAACTCACCCGCTATTGGAGCGATTTGGGGAAATCAGAATACTTCAGGCCAGTCGCGGACGATTGGATTCAACGGGGTCAAACCGGCGTGGAAGAATACTGGCGGGATTTTTTTGCTGCTGAGCCGGACGCGCAGGTGAATGTCACGACCGCAGGTGCGGGCGTCGAGATCCAAGTCTTGGAATGCCCTGCCATCCACCACATGCAAAAACACTGCCGGGAAATCGTCCCCGAGTTTTGTCAACATTGCTACTTTGTGAGCCAGGCTCTTGCTGATCGTGCCGGATGGGAGGTCCGGGTCGCAGGCGGGGCGGGTTCCTGCGCCCAAAAATTCGGACCGCGTGGCTCGTTTCCTCCTCAGGACATATCAAACATCAAACGGGTTGAAAAAATATTATGATTGGGTGTTACGACTTCTGCGGGCATTATGAGTGGACGTTTGCCTGGATTGAGAAAAACTATGGCAGACAGGCGCTCCTGGATTACTGGCGGGATGCGATCGCCGGCGACAGCCAGGTTCACGCGGCGATGGCCATCCAAACCAAGGGATTGATCGGGATGGAAGAATACTGGGGGCACACGCTGGCAGAGGAAGCGGCAGGGTTCACCTCGGTCCGCACAAATGACTCCTTCCGGATTGACATGCATGAGTGCCCATCGAAGGGATTCCTCATCGACAACGGCCTGGAGAACCACTCCGACTACTGCGACCACTGTATGGGTTGGATCGGTCCAACAATGGAAAAAGCAGGCTTTGTTGTGGATCACGAGCACAACCACCGTGGAAAATGCTGGTGGGCATTCCGTCCCGTTGACACGACTACAGCTGCGGACGCAAGCCTGGCAATAACGCAAGATCCTGCCTGGGCTTCAGAAGACGCGGTGATTGACCGTTACGAGGACGCCATCCACCCGGACCAGAAGACCATCGATCCGCCTCTTCCTTCATCGTCCTGAATCTACAGCTCAGCCTTTGACACCGCCAAGTCGGACTCCCGTCACAAAGAAACGCTGGCCGAACAGAAAGATGATGATCACGGGGATAATTGACCAGATGCTTGCGGCCATCAGGAGCGGCCAATTCGCGGAGTTCAGTTCAACAAAATCCAAGAGACCGAGCGGGATGGTCTTTAAATGGTCGCTGCTCACCATCACCAATGGATAGAGGAAGCTCTGCCAATTCCCCATAAAAGTGAAGATACCAAGCGTGGCAAGAGCAGGTCCAGAAAGCGGCAAAGCCACATGAATGAAGCGGCCGAAAGCATTACAACCATCAATGCAGGCGGCTTCATCCAGTTCGCCGGGAATTCCCTTAAAAAATTGCCGGAGAAGAAACGTTCCGTAGGCCCCGAACATGGGAGGAACGAGGAGAACAAAATAAGAATCCACCACCCCCATGCGGCTCATCATAATGAATAAAGGAATCAGTGTGACACTTGCGGGAACCATAAGAGTCGCCAGATAAAGGAAAAAAAGCTGCTCACTCCCGCGGAACGTCAGACGACTGAAAGCAAATGCTGCAAGCGATGACGTGATGAGCTGCCCGGCTGTTACGCCAAGGGCAATCAAGGCACTGTTCAAATAATAGTGAGCAAAATTGGAGACGGCAAACACCTCGAGAAAATTTTCCCAGTGCCAGACGGGAGGGAAAAGATTGGCGAGAATATTCCTGTCATCAGGAAAAATTCCGGCGCCCGGTCCCTCACGCAGCAGGTCCGCCGGGTCGTTGGTTTTCAGCGCGGTGCCAAGCATCCACAACAGCGGATAGAGCATCGTGATCCCGAGCAATGCAAGCCCTGCAAACAAGGCAATCTTCCCCCAGGGCATCCGCTTGGTCTTAGAATATGACACCCCTTCTTTCATCGTTTTCAATAATTGACTTTGCTGGACATCCACTTCCAATTGATGATGGTGAGAGTGAAAACCATGACAAAGAGGATCCAGCTCGCGGCAGCGGCACGGCCCATGTAGAAATATCGAAATCCGTTCTCATAAATAAAATAGCTGATCGTTGTTGTCGCGCCCGCAGGCCCCCCTCGGGTCATCACATAGGCGGAGTCAAATCCCCCCTGAAACCCGCCGATGATTCCCATGGTGAGGATGAATGCCGTGGTGGGGGACACCATGGGCCAGGTGATCGCAAAGAACTGTGACCATTTCCCGGCACCATCGATACAGGCGGCCTCATGAAGCTGGGGATCCACATTTTGCAATGCGGCAAGGTAAAGCACCATGTTTGCACCACCGGCGGTTGCCCAGATGTTCATGATAATGATGGCATTTTTGGCCCAGGCGGCAGACTCCAGCCACGCGGGGCCCCCCTCGGGATGAACAAGTGAAATCACCGCGTTGATGAGTCCGTAGTCCGTGTTAAAAATCCATTTCCAAAGAAGATAGATCCCCACCCCGCCAACAATGGAGGGAAGGAAAAATGCGAGTCGAAAAAGGTTGCGGCCGGCGATGGCCTGGTTCAGCAAAATGGCCAGGCCCAGTGAACAGGCCATCGAGAGAGGCAACCCCAGGAGAAGGTAAAAGGTATTTCCAATAAAATACCAAAACCTCCCGTTGACCGGCTCCACAATTTGCAAGGCCAGAAAAACGATGCCGATAGTTGATGCCGTGACAGCTGCTGCCCGTGGCCAGCCCCGGAGAAAAACGAGAGCCATGACAGCCACAACGGCTGCAGCCATACCAATGAAAATCAAAGGACCGGTCCCCATGCCGGGGGAATCCCGCCAGACAAAACCAAGCAGTTGAGAAAAATTGTCCAGTCCCACCCATCGCGGCGGACGGAATAGATCCCACGCACAAAATGCGAGTACCAACGAAAAAATTATCGGAAAGAAGGTGAATGCCAAAAAGCCGAGAAGACTGGGGGTCAAAAAAAGCCAGGGCGTATAAATCTTGTGGCGCATTTCTGGTGAGTCTTATTGGCGGGCAGGAGACGTGGAGAGGATCTTGTTGATGCTCTGCTCGAGTTTCGGGACGATGTCCTCGCTGGTGGAGTTTTTTTGGAGGGCCAGTTCAAACCAATAGTCAAGTTCCTGGGAAATTTCGAGCAACTCGGGAATTCTTGCGGGTGTTTTCATATACGGGAGCATCTCGAGCAGGGCGTTGAGATTTTGCTCTGAAAGTCCGTTCATCTGCAGATATTCGGGCTGCAAATCCACCCTGGCGGGAATGGTTGTTGAGAGAAGCATTCGCTGAGTCTCATCCCCCACAAGTTCCTTCAGCAGTTCCCAGGCCTCCCGGGGATGCTTGGTCCTGGCGGATATGGAAAAACCTGAACTGGACGCCCAACCAGCCCGCTCTCCGGTTTTGGCGATGGGGTTCACAGCCAGGGTCCAGGGAAAACGCGCGCGGTCGCGGAGTTCTCCGATATCCCAAGTGTAAACTTCGACCATTGCCACACGTCCCTGAAGGAATTCACTGAGGCGATCAAGGGTCCCTTGCGCACCAACACGGGCAAACACCCTTGAGTCCCTGAGAAGGTTGATATTTTCGTTCAGCCATAGGTTGGCCTGAGCACCCGTAAGTCCGGATTTTGTTCCCTCCTCGTTAACCATACTCAGACCAAAATAATAGGGAGCAATCTTGTCCACTCCAGCCCCGAATCGGCAGGCCGCGGGGTTTGCCACTCCAAAATCGCTGATTTTTTTGGCGGACTGGACGAAGTCATCGTACGTCCAATCCCGGGATGGCAGTGGCACTCCGGCCGCGATGAACGCAGCCTTGTTGAGAGCGATCGCCTGGATATCGATTCCATAGGGAATTCCGAGCAAAGCTCCTTTATGGCGATACCAATCCACCACCGTTGAATCATAGCTCCCAATCGGAAAATCCGGATCCGAGCGGATGAATGGGTCCAGCGGCATGAGGGCATCGCGCCAGGCAAATAATCCGAAGCCGCTGCCCATCCAGAGGATATCAAGCTCATTGCCAGCCGCCATCATCGCCAGGGCTTTCACATAATAGTCCCGGCCAGGCGCTTCGATAAGCTTCACCTGGATATCAGGATACTTCTCACAAAATCTGCGAACAGCGGCCTCCTCACTGGCGCGATTGTAACTGCCCGCCGAAATCACACTGAGAATCACCGGGCTCGCTTCCCCGGTCTCCACAGGACGCGAGCAGGAACCGAGAAGAGTCAAACAGGATCCCGCCATCAAATACCGAACGGTTCTGTGAACAAGAGACATTAACTCAGGCGTTATCATGTTACAGCGGAGAAGTCAGAGAATCAGCGCATTGGAAAAATCGGTGTTCTAAAAAAATGCCGTCGTGCTTTTTGGGGCAGACGATTCCCGGTCAATCCAGTTCCACGATCTCGACGTCATCAATGAAGCTGACATTCCCATCCGGAGCGGTGGGAAGGAAGGATATCTTTCGCAGGCCATTAGCCTTAATGAAGGGGATCGGTTCCGTCACTGCCAGATCGTTGATCGACACCACATAGGTGCCTGCCTCAAAATCGACATCCATCGTGACTTTGGTCCATTCGCCAACGTGGATCAGCGATTCCGTGGTTTGCCATTTCCCATCAGTTTTCATCACTTGAAGCTTTTCCAAAGACGTTGACCGGTTTCCGATAGCGACTGCGATGGTGTTATCGCCCAGGAATTTTTCTGCACTTCCCATGTGAACAGAGAAGCCGCTGTCAGGTGAATCACGGAGCACGCGGAAACTGATTCTGAGTTTTCCAAACTCCAGAGGACCCACCCATGCCCCCGTGAGCCAGAAATCTGTTGTTTCAGTCAGTGCGTCATTTCTAGTGATTTTGACAGAACTGCCCGAAGTCACACCTTCGGCCTTGTAAAATTCCTGATCGGTGATTTGCGGTGACGACTCCCCTTTGCCAAAATCTTTCCAAGCTCCGCCGGGATCTGACTCGGATCCAGCGATCGGGATTTCCTGCCTGTTTAAAGTATCGAAGTTCTGCTGAAGCACGGCATTCTCGGGCCGTGCTTCAGCTGAAACTAAGATTAAGAGGCAGGTAACCGTCCCGGCAATCTTTGTGTTCCTCAAGAACATCTGCGCATTACGCAGTGACCACACTTTTCTGACGCTTGCGTGTCAGGACGACTCCCCCAATAGCGGCGGCCAGGAAGAGAGCGAGGCTGCTGGGTTCAGGAACCACTGAAGTAAACTCCAGTTGGCTGCCGTTGAATGCAAAGCTGCCCGTATTGCCAGCTCCCAGATTTGTGAAGCTGAAATCTGTTTCGCTGAATGTTGTCGTGCCGGCCCAATCCACAAGAACGAATGTTCCCAGACTGGTGCTGCCTTGGAAGTCAAAGCGGAACACGGTGTCCGTGCCGCCTTTAAGGAAGTCACTTGTGCCGCCGGTGATGTTCAGAAGATCGGCAGTGTTTGCAGCTCCGAGCTCAAACTTCCAGTCGGTTGCGGAACTGGCGATGGCAGCGCCATTCCATGTGACATCATTGGCCACGTTCAGCGTGCCGATGCTGTTCCCTGGAGCAATAATCCCGTTGACCGTTGTGGCACCTGAGATGAAACCGCCGCCGCCCAGCGTGGCGCCGCTCGCCACACTCACTGCACCTGTGCCTGTGGCACTACCGGTTGTGTTGTTGACCAAAAGCGTTCCTGAGTGAACAGTTGTTCCTCCGTCGTAGGTGGTTCCCGAGGCCCGGGAGAGATTCACAACGCCGGAATTGACGGCCGTTGCGCTTCCGATGCTCACAGTTGCGATGCTGCCTCCATCATTAATATTCCCACTCACATTTAGCGTTCCTGCTGTTGTTGATCGAAGCAACACGGTGAAATTGCCGCCGTTGCTCAGGAGCTGTCCGCTGAAGGTTGAGGATCCTGCGGACATGTTTTCGATGATTGGGCTGGCGGCCGAACCAAAAAAGATATTGTTGGCAACAGTTCCCCCATTAATGGCCAAGGTCGGTGTTCCCGCACCTCCATCGAAAAAGACGTTTGCCAAACCAAGAGTGGCCCCGCTGTTCACTTGAACTGTGGACGAGTTGCGAAGGAACAAGCCGTAGGCGCTTCCCCCTGCCACAGCATCCACAATGAGACGCCCGGCACCTGTGGATTGAACACTCGACCCGGATTGGCCCAGACCAGCAGAACCAGACAAGGTGAGTTCAGAGCTTCCAGCCACTGTGAACACGAGCGTTGACCCGGGAACAATGTTCCCTGTGATGCTGGAGCTTCCACCGGTTGTCTCAATTGTCGCCGCACCAGTGTTTGTGATGTATTTGTTAAGCACCACGCCATTATCGATTTGCATGACTGAGCCCTGAGTTCCCTGAACAAGAACAATACGGTCAGCGAAAGCCGAGGAACTTCCAAAAGCGTTGCTGTTCGAGACACGCACCACGGCAGCTGAAGTGCCGTTGCCATCCAAGGTGACCACTCCGTTCAGATTGGTATTGTTGCCCGAGAATCTTTTGCCATTCCGAAGTGTCATGCCCGTTGAGCTCTGCAACTCCGAATTGATGGTGATTCCAATTCCTCCAGAGATTGTTGGCGTCGCTCCCGTTAGGTTGATTATTCCACCATTCAAGGTGTAAAAATTAGAGCCGAATGTGAGTGCGGTTGCATTCTGAGTTCCAGAGACGGTCACAATGCCAGCAGTACCTGCAAAGGTGGCACTGCCCGAGTTCCAGACGACATCTGAAACACCGTCAAACCAATTGGTGTTCACGTCATTCCAAGTGCCAGCGCCACCGGCCCCTCCGGAGCCCCAACTGTATTGGGCTTGGGCTGCCATCGGCAGAAGGCCAAGCAAGGCGATAAGAGACAGACTGCGCAGGTTTTGTTTCATGGTTGTCATATGGGTTTGGTTTTTATGGGTTTTTCTGGGGTTCGATTGTGTTTTATGTGATAACATGTCAGTGGTCAACAATAATATGGCGGAAGCATTTTGCGTGCCAATACGTAGAGATCGACTCATTTCGGCGACGTGTGCTCGAAAGCGGATGAAAAAAACAGACTTCATGGAAGAGACTGGCACATTACTGACAAACAATGGTGATTTTTATGCAGAGTTCGCGGTCGGCCATCCAAGCTGTCGGCATCAGGACCCCCAGATGCGTCCACTTACGATGGGGTTTCACTGGGTGGGCCCCCAATATTTGGGATTCTCAGCCCATTCGCGGACGGTTAACATCTTGACGGAACCATCCACCGCCCCGGCCGCAAAACTCTTGCCGCCGCCATGCCGCGGGTCGAGGCAATTAAATTTTCGCGGAGGAGGAAGGTTTCCGGACGAATCGTTGACACCATCCCCATCCTGGTCGGTCGTCAGGGGGTAATTTCCCCATGGTGAATAAAAGAGATCTGAGGTGATGTTGTTGGGATCGTGGGCATCAGCGATCAGGATTGTGGAAGGCGGCAAATTCAACAACCGCGCGGATCCTTTGTTGTTGGGATTGCCAAGGGGGGGATCGGACGATTGCGCCTGTCTGGCAAAAACCCGCCTGTCCCCACTCGCATAAGGGAGGCCATAGGTGAACCACGTTCCTTTTTTCGCTGATGGGCAACGCAACACATTGGCGTTGGGTCCATAAAACCTTGCATGAGATGTGTTCAAATACCCGGCGATTTTGACGTCCCAGCGCTCCGAGTCGCCCCCGCCCGTGTCCACCGCGATTGCAGGCAGTTTCCCTTGGTCGTCAGCGGCGCAGGCCAACAAGGCCGTCAGAATCTGACGCTGGTTGTTCATGCATTTGGGAACGTGAGCACTTTGCTTCATACGGTCCAGGGTGGGGAAAAGCAGTGCTGCAAGGACGAGCACAATGCCCATGACGACCAGTAGTTCAATGAGGGTAAACCCCCGTACAAGACGGGAGGACGGCTGTGTTCTGACGGGGGGAGAGCTCACTGGGAAATTCTTAACATTATCGTGACATGTCATCAAGTGTCAAATAGCAAAATTCATGCCAGACAGTGCATGAAGACCATGAAGCATCAGCGCTCGTCATTATGCAAATTCCCCCGGCCAGGCGATCAATGCAAGTCTTCACCTTGGAAACTGTGTTGAGGGTTTTATAAAATCGAGGGGAAGCCTTCTGCGCGGCGACACAAATCCCCCACCGCAATGCCAAGGACTGCCGGGCTGCGCCGTCCGGGACGCACCTCGCCGGAGACAAGGACAACCCAATCTCCCCATGCCACTGCGGGAGCAGTTACCATCGGTTCCGGGCCTGGGGGTGAGTTCGACCCCAGATCGGGGAGAGGAGGACCTTGGCTCCATTTCATCTTCTCAGGGGAGTAAAGCCACGATGTTTGTTCAAAACCGGGATGGTGTTGTGGTGGTCCGGGAAAAACGAAACCGTATCCCCCTGCCACAAGAAGTCTTCCATCTGGCAGTTGAATTGATGGCGATGCGGCACCAGCCCTGGCCTCCGACAGAGCAGGCAAATGCGACCAGGCGTGAGCGAGCGGATCAAAACAATAGGCAGCATTCAGCGGTTTCGCGCGGATTTTTCCGTCAGGCCACTGCGAAAACGCCATTCCGCCGAAAACATAAAGTCGCTCATTGTCAGTGCCCACCGTCATCACGCTGCCAGCGGGTCCAGGAACTTTGGGTTGATCGGTCCATCCCGCTTCATCCTGCAGGGGGAGAGCCCAGCAAGAGTTGAGGGGCTCGGTGGATTGGGCATCAAGAACTCCTCCCACGACGTAAAGAACATCGCCGACCACGCAAGCTGCCCCGTAAACAATGGGGTGCGGCAGGGCAGGGAGAGTCCGCCAGCGCACGGTCTCGTTCTCGGTTGTCAGGTGCCAGACATTCCGCAGGGAACCGTTCCCGTTGACACCCCCGGCGGAGATCACTCCGTTCTGATAGGGCGTGCAGGCTGAGTGTGCCACCGGAAGAGGAAGTCTGGTCTCGAGCTCCCGCCATGGACCTTCCCGCTCTTTAAGAAGATAGACCCTGTCGCTGAATGTCTTGATTCCGCCTTGCCAGGGTGGCTTTTCTAGAAATTGGCTTCCCCCACCCGCAAAAAGTCCATCCTCCGAAACGCCCGCGAACATTCCCCCAAAACCGATGGGATCCGGCAAGGGAGGAAAAATCTGCCAGGGTGAAGGTTTCGCTCCGTCTCTCCCCGGTTTACCGTCATCGGTGTTCGTGTCCAACTCAGCCCTCATTGTTATTTCTTTCGTAACGCGGGAAGCCTTGAAAAATCGACTCCGCGTGACTCACTCTTTTGGGCCGCCCCCCAACTCGACAGTTGATCCTGACCGGAGGACCTCCGATAATTCTCCCATTCCGCTGGAGCGTATCGGTTTCCTTCCACGATCAGGTTCGCCAGATCATAGGCGTTGTCATCAGCCAGCCAGACCGATTGGGGGAGAAGGTCGATGCGCGGCTTCACGGTTCCTCCCACAATAGACTGGAAAAGACTAATTTCGGACACCCCGGGCGAGGGCCACCTGCTGGTAATCCCGACTGATAGCAAGGTCACCCTTCGGCCAACCCACTGACATTTCCCAAGAATCTCCACAGCAAATTCGTGGCCCAAGCATCGGGACTCTTCCTTCTCATGGGCTGCAGCGAAATGATCGCCATCCACAAGAACATTTTCCATGTGCAATTGGCACCTTTGGCCCTCCGCGGCCTGCTCGCTGCTGAGGCGAACAACACGGGTCAGGTGGCGATTTGGCAAAATCACACTGTCTGATATCGTGTGGACTCCGGAGCCGGATAGCAGCGCCTCAAAAGCATAATTATTTTCCAGAACGAGTCGCCGACTGGAACTGTGACTTCCCTGCACATGACAGATGCCCGTTGTGTTACCCCGAGAGACAAACCCATCCACTTCAATCCTGCTGTCCGCGTGAGCGCTCATGCCGTCATCACCACATTCGATCGCCGAAACATTTTCGAACCGCAGATTCCGTGTTGAGCCATTAATGTTGAAACCATCATTCCAAAAGTGCGTGACGGTGAGATTTCGAAGAATCCAATGCCCGCATTGGCCATCCGACGTACGAAATCCATTGCCCAAAGCCGGATATCGAATCTGCGCTTCCGCCAGATCCATTGAAGGATCGATCTTGAGATAAAATCCATCTTGGTCATGCGTCCATTCGCCTGCATTCAAATCAACCGGCCTCGGCAAAGGTGGACAATCCCCCTTCCCGTTGCGCCCCATGCGAACCATTTTTCCTTGGAACAAAAAAAAGAACCGTCTCATCAAAGCATCGTTGACGGGTTGGCCTGAAGGAAACAGATCGGGCAGCAGGTGACTGCTGCGGTAAAGCCCATTGCCCAAAGGCGTCCACTCCTCCACGCGAAGAGGTCTGGAACCTGACAATGTTGCACCATGCCCCTCAATGGTGATGGGCTGCCCTGAAAGCCCCGACTGATTGTCTGCGATTTTAATGCCCTCATGATAAGGGGTCGCCGTTTTGGCCAAGTGGATCACATCACCCGGACCGCAGATCATTAATGCCGCCTTGAGGGTTTGGAGCGGGGCCTCTGCTGTCAAACCTCCCTGAGCGTCACTACCCAGTTCGTGATTGATATAGATGTCCTTGGCCTCACTTGGGAAAAAACCGCTCAAACACAGAAGTCCCGCCACGATTGTAAGGACGCCCCTCATTTTTCGTCCGGCCCGGTCAACACAAGATTGTCATAACAGCTGATATGGCCGGGATCATTCGAAGGAGCGATGGAAAACACCAAGGCCTCTGGGGATTGAATACGGTGGCCCAACGCACCCCGACCGACCAAGATGGGCATCTCCCCCACCGGTTGCACCACGATTTGATAGGTGCCTTTCAGGGAATCAATTGCAAGTTGAACATGGTTCCACACGTCGTAAACAATAGGGGTTTTGCTCTCAGTGAACTTGTCGCCATCCCAGTAATGCCATTTGCCATCACCTGCCTTGAGGCTGACCCAAGGGTTCGCCGGATCGGCCTTGGAATTCAAACCAATCACCGTGCGGGAAGGCGACTTGGTCAGCGGATTTGAAACGATGTAAGCAAAGTCTTTATCCGAGCGGATGAAAACATCGAAATCAATCGTCGTGATCTTGGAGGAATCAAGCGAAGGAGCCTGCTCCTGACTGCCGAACACGAGCTCCTCACCGCCCCGGCTGTGCAAACAATTCACGCCGTCGCCGAAGGATGTGTGATTGTCAATAAACCAGGGATCCAGTTTGTCCTGTTTGCTTTTTATGAACGGAGTTTGACCAGGCGAAAAAGACTCGAAATTTTCAGCCCACACCGTCCGTTCCCCGGGCTGCTCGTAATAAGTTGTCGCCTTCCAATCAACCGCGACATCATCGAGATAGGTGACACTCCCCGGCGATCCTTGGGGGATGAACAAGGTGCGGTTAAAAAACTTCCATGCCGGAACTTCAATCGGCTGATGAACACCAATTTCCTCGATAACACGGTTCTTGGGGATCACATAAGGAATGTCACCGGCAACGACATTCCGGCCATTGGAGCCAACAGAGACCTCATAATTGGCGTGATCAAAATCAACCCGCAGCCTGACCTTCTGCCATTCCCCCACGGGCAGCGTGGAGGCCGTTTCCACCCACTCCCCGTGGCGGGAATACGCAATTTGGCCGGTTTGGGGGGAAACCTTCACCCCGACATCTGTCTCATTGCCGTCGCCCTGAAGATAGGCGATCAGGGCACTTTGCTCAGATGCCCGAAAGAGCCAGAATTCGAAGTCACAGGTTCCATTGGTGATGGCGGTGTCCAGACAAGCTGTGTAGGTACTGCGGTCTGGCGCACTGAAATGCCTGCCCAAAAGGGAGGAATCCCCTTGAGCAGAAGCGGTCAGTTTCATCGCCAGTCCTTTGTCCCCATGCCGCACCGAGCCCTGCGCAACGGGCTTCTCGTCGCTGCCATCCCCCAAGGTCTGCCAAAATCCCGGACTGGCACGCAAGTCGGGAAAGTAGCGACCATCCCCCCACCCTCCTCCCACGCCATTATTGTCGGTCGGGAATCCATCAAAGTTTTGCTCGATAAATTTGATATGTCCAAAGTCGTGGAGATCCCGCTTCCATTGTTCCCATCGCTGAAACCAAGCCAAATGATACGCGTCGTAAAACATGTTGCATCGCCATCCTTCTGCCCCTTCGGGAGGCAGGGGATAAAAATAGGAAGGTGCGCCCGTGGCAATGAGCTTAATTTCCGGATGCCGACTTTGTTTGATATAATCAACGATGGTCGCAAGGGCCAGTGTCGATTGGCCAGCATTCAGATTCGTGAGATATCCTCTTTTTCCTGACTCATGGTCATGAGTTGCCTCAAAAGAGGCCGGGGCCACAATTTCATCAACCAATCCCTCATCAACCCAGGTCCTCCAATCCAGCTTCCAATTGCCAAGAGGAGGACCGATATGTTCCCCTGACACGGTCACCGCCAGTTTGATGTTGGGATCAACCTCACGAAGTGCTTTTCTTAATTCACGAAAGAACTGGGTGAGATAGCTCCCCCGCAGAGCACGCCAATTTTCCACCATGGGATCGTGGAGATCAAACCCCGGGGCATCGACGTCGAAGCGCGGGTCAGTCAGAATGTCCACGCCATACAGCTTCTTCATGTCCTGAACAACGGGTTCGTTAAATCCGAACCGATCCGCCTTGTCGGCAGGGTCTTGCATTTGGTTTGCCTCGCTGCGCATGTCGGCCACAAATCTCCGCAAACCGAATGCTTTTGCCATATGGACAAACTCTTCAACTTTGGAAGAGCGAGCCCCCGGGTAGGCATACTCCCGAACCATCCAATACTTGTTGCCCTCACGATCCACCGTGAGAGCTTCCGGATGCTCATGCAGATAGGTTGCCTCATAGGGCCATGGCCAGTTGCGGCCGTGTCCCGGTGCACCCGCATCCACCGGAGCACCATCGCTGTATAAATGAGGATGCCAGGCCCAAAACTCAAACCCCATCGCCTCGGAGACTTCCTGACCCGTGGCATGAATGTCAAAGCTCGCCATCACATCATCCACCGATTTTAGCAAGACAGCGGCGCTGGGCTGCAAATCTTTCTTGGGGTGATGCTGGATGAATGGGGCGATTTGTTGAAGGTCGGTCCGCAGGTGCACCCCTGAAAATCCACGCTTTTTCCAATGCTTGATTGTCTTCTCCAAGGCCTCTGGCGTGTCCATGGCGGGATCCGTACCCGGTCCATAAAGCCACATGATATCCCCCCAACTTATCCAGGCATAACGCTTGCTTTCAGGAAGATTTTCTCCCCGGGCCAATCCCGCAGTGAAAAAAAGTAGCATCAGGCAAAAAGCATTCAGAACCAGCGTCAACGAGAACAAGCCGTGGTGCATCATGCCAACTTTCCCCATCGAGGATTCTGACCACTCAGTAAGATTTGTGTGATGTATAGAGGACATGGCAATCAAACGCACTGGGTGAAACCATATTTCTTTGTCAACTCCCCAACCTGTTGACGCTTTGCTGCGGGGGCTATGTCGGTGCGCCGCATCACGCAGTGGGCCTCATGTTCAAAGGCACGCATCTGAGTGGCTTTTTGTGCAAGGGTGGGGAGACAACTGTGGGGGATTTTGATCACTCCTTCAAAATTGGCGTGCACCAAATCTCCGGGGGCAATCGTGATCCCACCAACTTCGACCGGCTGGTTGATGGACGTCACACGCAAGGCGGTGTGATGAATGGTCAGCCCCCTGCAGTAAGCTGCAAAAGGGACGCTGGCCATGCCGGGCGCATCCCGCACTCCGCCATCTGTGACAGCGCCCACGCAGCCAGCGGCAAACAGCGTTTTGGCCATGCCATCGCCAAGAATACATTCATGACCGGGCCGCGAACCCACGGCCTTGACCACCCAGATCACCGGCACCTCCATTGCCGTAATTTCTTCAACCTGACGCCAGAAGCCATCGGTGTCTGCACTACCACCTGGCGAGCTGGAATCCATCTCACACGTGACCGCCACACCAACTGTCGGCCCCAATCCTGGGGTCACGGATTGAATGTCTCCTGCCATGTAATACTCATGGGCAGGCGTCGGATCAATATACTCGATGGTATTGGCCAGTAACGCGGTGTCGAAATCCCGCAGTTCTTCAATGGTTGCGTTAAGAGTTGTCATAATTTTATCCAGCTTTGATTTCTTGTTGCCAGGGTTTCGGCGTCAGATCCTCACCTTCAGGACGCGGCAGATTCGCCCAATGCCCGCTCACATCATGACCTCTACAGATCACTCCAAACTTGTTCCAACCCGCTGTGGATCGGACTTCCGCCGGGATGTAGCGAATCGTCAGTCCACAACGCCTGCGGCTCGAGGCGTTGGGCGGGGATCCATGAACGATCATGTCGGCATGCAGAGACATGCTGCCGGCCGTGAGCTCGAAAGGCACGGATTCGCCGTATTGGTCCACATCCGTGATTTCCTGATCGAGGACTCCCGGGACTTTGGGTTTTTCCCATTTCAAGGCCCCCAAATTGTGGGTGCCGGGGATCACGTGCATACAGGAATTTTCCACATCCGCATCATCGATGGCCAACCAAACCGTCACGGTTCGCGATTGGTCGAATGGCCAAAAGGAGGCGTCCTGATGCCATGGAACCGCCTTGGGATCATGGGGTAACTTGCAAAAAAAGTGTGTTCCCCAACAAACCACATTTGGTCCGATCAGATCCTCCACGTGATCGAGGATCAAGGGGTTTGTGATGATGTCATAGATGCCGCGACATTGGGTGTGATACCCGCAAATCGCATAGGAATCACGGCCATCATTCTGCCTTTTTATTCCAGCTGATAAAAAGTCGAAATACTCCCGGTTCGCATCCGCCTGGGAGGGCTCATAGATCTTGAACGGCTTGAGGTAGCCCTTGTTATTATAAAACCGGATCTGTTCCGACGACAACCTTCGGGGGGCAGGATTCACCACTTCATGAAACCTCAGACTTTTTTCCGTGTCGGACGCCGGGCCGGGACTGAGCGGGGTTTCCTCGTTATGAGTTATCATGGTTTGAAGCAAATCAGTTGAAAGATGGCAAAATGTGAGCTGTCGCGAGCTGACAAAGAAGAAACGGCGAGGTTATTTTGTTACCAATTTTAACTCTTCCAGGCGTTTTAGTGCGTGTTCCTCCCAATCAGCTTCCGTGCCGGAGAAAAAACCCACAGCGACCTGATACGTGCCATCGAAACCTTTTGGCATGATTGTTTCACCGAATGAATGAACGGCCGTCTTGCGATAGGAACCGGGCGCGTCGACCAGGAAAAAGGCGCTTCCGGCATCCGGCGGGCTCTTCACGATCAGGGCCACGCTGCCCTTGCCGCTGGCCGGGTTGAAAACGGCTACCCAGCGTGAATTCTTAACCAGTCCAGCCGAGGTGGTGCCTTCCTGCAAAAAGGCTCCGCTCTTTTGAATCCCGTTTTCGTCACCAAAAAGATAGGCCGATGCCTCCGGCGTCCAGGCATACATCAGCGGGAATGCTGTCTGCAGATCCATCTCTTCTTGGGCTTGGAGCCGGGCAGTTTCGATCAAAATGCCATCACGGATAGCCACCGAGGAATGCACGTCCACGCCCCGGATCCTCGATGTTCGCTCCATACGGAAGGACGACCCAACAAGGTCCATCCGCGGCGAGAATTCGACGACAGGTTTATCATCCACGAAGAGTTGAAGACTCGTGACAACTTCTTTTTCGACCTCTCCCGGCCTTCCGGGGACATCGAGAAAATGAGCCGTGCCAAGGTGCCCCACGCCGCGAATCGTTAACACGGTGCCGTAAGCACTGTTCTCGGTTGCCATGACGGTGTTCTGAAAGTCAATCCCGCTCAAGGTCCACATCTTGGGTCCGTCAATGCGGGTGCGGATGTCACCCACGGTGACAAGAACCTCTTTCGGCCAACTTGATTCTGCCCCAGCTTGGCCCGGTGGGTTTCCGGCAAAAAGAATGCCCGCAGCAGTCTGTCCAAGAGAGAGACCCAGGACGATCAAAAACCTACATCCAGGCAATGGAGTCATACAATTTCCAAACTCATATTTTGCCTGGCTATCGGCAATTGTGGCGGGAGAGCAAGAAAGGTCGTCATAGTTTTTTTTGCATAATGGTTTGCGGTTCGTCGGCGATGGTTATCTTCACGTTATCAAAAACAACGCAGTCATTGCTGGCCCCGAGTTCAAGCCGGAAAGCAAGCGGCTGACCGGGTTGGAAATCTGCGGGAAGCGGGGACGTGCCGAGTTCCTGGGCGACCTGCCCGATCTGCTGCTGGACAAACCGGCAGGTGCGGGTGGCCATATTCACCGTCATCTGGACATGCATCCAACAATCATAGGGAAGAGCCGTGCGGAGCTTGTCGCCGGGCTTCAAAAACCCGAGCGCCCCGTCGGCCGACACGACCGAGTTTCCATCCGCGTTTTCGACCATAAGCTGCACGTGGTTGCGGGTTTCCGTGGCTGTGCCGGGAACAATGTACGGATAGGGCAGCGTTGAGCGAATGAACAAATCAACATCGAAGGTAATGACACTGCGGGGACCGGGCACCACCGGCTTTGCCGGCATGGGGCGAAGTTCGCCACGCCGTTCTGTGAGTGCCGAATGGTTTCCCTCGCGATAGGAGGTGCTGGAAATGATCTGAAAGGGTCCCTCTGTCTCAGGTGCTGTCGCCCACTTGCCACCCTTCGCGGCCACAAGTCCATGGAGATCCGCTCCACGCGGGGCATTCTCGAAATCATCGGAGAAAACAACCTCCGAGCCTTCGGGAGTGAAGACCAGATCGGGTTTCCATAAAACCTCCACATCGTCCAGACAAACCATGCCGCCGGCGGGCCCGGCCGGATGAAACAGCACCTGCCGGAATGTCTTATAGCTGGGCACGGGCACAATGATGTGCGGAGTACCATTTGCCGCTGTCGTGCGAGGCGGGGGAGGGGCATAGGGAATGTGATCCGCAAGCGACTCTTCTCCTCCCGGGCCCGCTCGAACCGAATAGCTCTCCGTGTCAAAGTTTACCGATATCAGCAAACGCCGCCATTCCCCCACCGGGATGACTCCGACGGTTTTGTTCCATATGCCTGTGCCTCCCGTCCCGCGGCCGGTCGTGTAGGAAACCATCCCGGTGACGGGTTCCACTTTCACCCCCACATCCAGCTCACCGCCGCGGTTTTCCAGATAGGAGACCACGCCACTTTGCTCGCTTTCACGAAAGACCCAGAAGGAATAGTCGCATTGTCCGTTCGTGATCGCCGTGTCAAGACACATCGACACGTTGCTCCGATCCATGTCGGCATTGTGGAATCCAGTCAAAGTGGGACCGTCGGTGCCATTGCTGACCAGCCTCACTGCGTTACCGGTCTCTCCCCGTCGAACGGCATTCTGGATGACCGGTTTGCCGCTCGCTTCATCGCCAAAAGCATACCAACCGCCGGGACAGGCCCGCAGCTTGGGGTCGTGCGCCACCAATCCCCATGAGCCGGCGGGTGGAAGCTTCGCGGCATCAGTGGGAAAACTGTCAAAATTCTGTGAGATGAACTTGATGGCGCCAAAATCTTTTATGTCGGACAGCCACTGGCTCCACCTCTGATACCATGCAGAAGTGTAAAGCTCATACCACATATCAACCCGCCAGCCGTCCGTTCCGGCGGGCGGGGGCTCGTCGAAGTAGGCCATCGCACCACCGGAGATCAATTTGATACCGGGATGCGGACTCTTTGCGATATAGTCACCAATCACCGGAAAAGGTATGGTTCCCACACCTTCCCGGACGTGAGTTAGATATCCCTTTTTGGCCGCATCCGGATCCACGGTGCCTTCGAAGAACACCGGCGCAATGATGGCATCGATAAGTCCCTCGTCCACCCAGGTCCTCCAATCAAGGCGCTGGTTGCCCAGAGTCGGCCCCGCATATTCGCCGGACAGGGTGACCGCAACTTCAATCTTCGGATCGACCTCGTCCAAGGCCTTCCGCAATTCCCGGTAAAAACGGGTTATGTGTTGACCCCGCATGATGCGCCAATTTTCCACCATCGGATCATCAATCTTGAAATCCGGGCTGAACACATCGAAGCGGGGGTCGGTCAGGATATCGACATTATACTTCTGTTTCATCTCCTCGGCGACCGGCGCATTGAAACCGTATTGGTCGCCTTTCTCGGGCGGATCGACCAATTGATTGACCTCGCTGCGCATGCAGGCAATGAAACGCTTTACTCCCAAGGTCTTCGCCATGTGGACGAACTCGGAAATCTTGGTCGCGCGCGCCTCGGGATAAGCATATTCACGCACCATCCAAAGCTTGTTGCCCTTGCGGTCCACCGTGATCCCCTCAGGATGCTCCAGAAAATAGGTGCTGGAGTAGGACCAGGGAACCATCCGTCCCAAACCAGGCGTGCCGATGTGACCCGGCGCACCATCGCTGTAAAGATGCGGATGCCAGACCCACATTTTGAAGTCGAGGGGTGCGGAAATTCTCTCCGCCGTCTCCAGCACGTTGAATTTCTCCGCCACCCGGTCAATGAAATCGAGAACCAGCTGCAGCCGCGGGTTTTGCTCTTTGCTGTTATTGCGCGTAATCATCGGCTCGAAATCCGCGAGATCAGAACGAAGCGTCACCCCGTTGAGCCCCCGGGCCTGCCAGCGTTTGATGGTCTTGGCCAGTGCCTCCGGCGAGTCCATGGACGCATCCGTTCCGGGCCCATAACAAATCACCACGTCCCCCCAACTGGGCACCGCCCAGCGTTGAACAGGTTTGTCCGTCATCCCCCCGGCACCCCTTGCCTGACCACTAAGCCCCCACCCCTGGAGGCACATTCCCGCGAAGGCTAACTTGATCGACCACTTGAACATCATGGTTGGTTTCTTTCTTAATTTTCCAGACTTCGTTGCGGCTAAAGGCCATCAGGGGAGGCTTTTTTTAGTTCGTCCACCTTGGCCAAAGCGGCCTTTTCCCAGTCCTGTTCAGTTGCGGAAAAGAAACCCACTGCGGCTTGATAGGTGCCGTCGAAACCTTCCGGCATCACTTTTTCGACAAAGCTCATGATCCGCAACTTGCGATAAGCAACGGGTGCGTCGGTCCACTGCAGCCAACCATCAGCATCCGCCGGGTGCGCGAGCAGATAGGCCACGCTGCCCTTGCCGGTGGCCGGGTTGAAAACGGCCATCCAGCGTGAGCTTTTTTCAGGCGGTTCGTCGGATTGGCCCTCCTTGCGAAAAACACCCCGTTTCTGTATGCCATTGTCGTCGCCAAAGGCATAAAGCGTCGCCTCGCGGGTCCACGCATACATCAACGGGTAGGTGATTTGCAGATCGATGGCTTTGGCGGCCTGCATATGTGCCGTTTCAATCAGCACGCCGTCACGGATGGAAACAGACGATTCCAGAATCAAATCCCTGATTTTTGATGTCCTTTCCATGCGGAATGATGTGCCGGTCAGACTCATCTCCGGTGTGAAATCCGTGACGGGTTTGTCGTCTATAAACAGTTGCAGACTGGTGACGATCTCCTTCTCGATCTCGTTCGCCTTACCGGGAACAGCGAGAAAATGGGCAGATCCAAGATGGCCGACACCCCGGATGGTGATCACCGAACCATAAGCGCTGTCCTCTGTGGCCATGACGGTGTTTTGATATTCGATCCCGCTCAATGTCCACAACTTGGGCCCATCAATACGGGTGCGGATGTCGCCAACCGTGACAACAACCTCCTTTGGCCAGTTTGTTTGGTGTGACGTGCTTTCCGCGCTGACGAGCCCTGCGGAAACAAAACATCCGCCAAGAACCAGCCAGAGCCCTTGATGAAAAATGTCCATAGAGTGAGCTCAGGGAAGGAGTTCCGGACCTGAGGCCGCTGTTTGGCCATGTTTGACCCTGGAGTTCAAATCGCGCAGGGCGCCTTCCATCAACATCGTGGGCTCCGAGATTCCCAGGAAGTTGAATCCGCGCGGCCGCAGCAACGCGGGGTCGCCGATGATCCATGTGTTTTTCCCCTCGGCCTTGCCGGCGGCCAGAATCTGGTCAAGCGCAGCGAGCAGTTCGGGGGCATCCGGCTTCCAGCAACAGCCAAGCGCGGCCGACATGTCATACGGACCGATGGCCAGAGCCGTTGTTAGAGGATGTGCAGCGATCTGACTCACGCTGGCCAGGCCTTCGAGGTTTTCGATTTGGGGCAGGATGATCAGATCGTCCTCCACTTCGCCGCGGAAATTTTCGTAGTTGTAGCCGCTCACCCAAAAATTGCCATGTCCTCCCGGACGGCGTTTCCCGCGTGGGGCCATGTAAACGGCATCCCGGATCGTATCCATGGTTTCAATCGAGGAGACATACGGCACAAGCAATCCGCAGGGACCCAGATCCATGGCGAGCCGCATCGGAGTGAACTCAGCCTGGGGTGGCCGGATAAGGATGGGGAAGTCCGCCCGGCGTGCGATGGCACAGCAATCAGCCACCATTTCATGCGAGTGAGTCAAATGCTCGAGGTCAATAATGGCGTAATCGAGTCCAGCCCGGATCATCAGTTCAATCAACCCCGGCCAAAGGTGGAAGGTGATGATGACACCGGTTGTGACTTCTGGACTGTTGATTTTAGCTTTGAGGATTTGTGCGGATTTCATGTGTTTGAGTGTTATTTAATTCCAATCGATACGGGCCGCTGCAAACGGTCTTTCAAATTCGAAAGCCAGAGCGAGATCGTTTGCCGTGGATGAGGTGAGGGTGACTTCACCCGACAGGGAATGAACAGTTGGGATTCCACGAATTGCCATTTTCACGGAAGCTGTGCGTGGGTGACCGGATGCTGTGCTGCGGGCCCATAGCCGTCCTTCTCCGATGAGTTGTTCGGCGTCATGGCTGAGCAGATAGATCCATGTTGATGCCGAGTCTTCCCAGACCGTGAGTTCCAGGTTCCCCCCCCCCTGAATTGTTCTGGCACGGAGTGGCACGCCGGTTCTGGTAACAAGATCCGCAAACCATGAGACCTGCGGCCAGTTGCCCATGCGTGCGTAGTCGCTTGCTAACGTGGCGTTGAGATACCATATCGAACCTGCTCCAACGGTCCGTCGGGTCAGGGCGGGGTTGGTGGATGGCCGACCCGAGGAGGGACCGATTCCCCATCCGTACCGCTGTCCCGGCCTGGCATCATAGGCCGGAATGAGAAAGCTTTCGACTGTGGCGTCCAGAACCCCGGCTTCGCGGATCTCCCCGCGGACGAGGGTTTCCTCAAGAGGATTCTCCCATCCGGCCAGGTAGGCATGATCCTGCCAGACGGATTCCCCAACCTGAACCCCCGTGCCCAAAAACGCACGGCCTTCAACGGACGGGATATGACCAATAAAAAGAAGAGATCCGCCGGCAGCCGCGAAACTTTTCAAGCGCTCCTCGGTCTGAGGAGTCAGGCTTGGGATTTCCGGCACGACCACCAACGGTGCAGATGCGATGGCTGCCTCAAGTTGCCATTCGGCAGCCACCGTGCTGCTCAGCCCCGCGTCGAGCAAAAGCCGGTGCATGCCATTCACGGGAGTCAACCGGGCCCTTGGGTCTCCAACGGCAAAAGATCGGCAATCGGGACCGTTGGTTAGCGAAGAACTATGAAGAACGACGATATCAGGCTTAAGGCGTGCCCCGGGAGCGGGAGCAGCTTCTTCCCACTTAACGCGGGTGGAAGCAATCAGCGTCAAAGCTGAAACCGAAGTCGCGGCAAGTCGCCCCTCGGGATGGAGGCGGTCGCCAACGACCAGAGTGGTGCCACGGATCCAACATGCGAGAGCGGTGGTCTCCAGACGAAGCGATGGTGCGGGCGACCAGTCCCCCCACCCTCCATGAAAAATCGTTGGCATGATTTCACACGGCTGCGAGGCATTGGATCCGTAAGCGGCATTTAGGCTGAAGGGAATCGACTGGGCTCCTGCGGTTTCAGGGTCGAGCGTCAACACGGTCACTCCCGACGGCATCTCTTCGGGATAGGGCAAGCTTCCGAGTTGGTTAAATCCCACGGAAGCTGCAGAATCTAATTGGTGGATGAAAGCGCCAACGCGTTCAACCAATGCGAAGCCCCGCTGATGTCTCCATGTCCCTGCGATTCCTTGCAGAGGATCATTTTCATCAACCGGCAATTCCTGCCCGGAGTGTTCGCGGAACGCCCTCCGGCAGGCCTCGCAGTAACAGGGAGCCAACGCGCTCATCGTATCAAACCAATAACCGTCCGGGCGATAAAGACGGAAAAGCTCCTCGATCTGAGGAAGAACTCGTTCCTCCAGATAAGGTGTGAATGGGCAGACGTTGATAAACCATCCACCCGGATCACTGGAGCCATCGGCATACACCCGCCGCCAGTCCGGGCGGGCTTCGCCTGCCGCACCGTCGATGCCAAAGCTCACGTAAGAGGCCACCCGCATTCCGCGTTTCCGCAAGGAATGAAGGAGGCCGCCAAAAACATCGGCCGCCAGCTTGGGATGAGGCGTACCGACCCGGGTGGGATAATAGGAATACCCAAAATGGCATTTGGCAAAGATGATGGCCCCTTCAACTCCCGCCCCGGTCAATGCGTCGGCAACGCTCCTGCTGTCACAGGCCTCACCGACTCGCACGTATCCGGGCGTATGAAAATCAAAGTGCCAAACAAGATTCATAAGCTTGACCGGGACTGCTAAGTGAGGCGGGCAAAATTTCCGATGCCGGAATTTTCGCCGACGAATTCATCAAGCGTTCCCGCGCGAACCAGAGCATCCACCTTGTCAAAAGCCACCGAGGCAGCCGCAAGAAAATCTTCAAACATACGATCCGTGTGTGTGAACATGATATAGCTCACGCTCGTCAGGAGGAATCCGTGCTCCATCATCACCCGGATAAAAGCAATCTTCGCCTTGTTGGCAAGCGGCCCAAGGTCGAATGTGATGTAGGGATTAGCGGGCATTCCACTGATCTGGACGCGGCAGTCCGTGTGTCCGGACGCGACATCTTTGAGTCGCGTTTGAAAGTCTCCCCCTCTTTGCCAGACAGCCTCTTGAACGCGCAGATCGCGCATCCGCCGCACGGAGGCTAGTGCCGCAGCCGGCCCAACCGCATCTGTCCAATAGCTGCTTGAGATAAAGCTCGCGTTGGCGGCGTCCATCACTTCGGACCGCCCAATGATTGCGGCGCACGGGAATCCGTTGCTTATGGCTTTGGCGTAAACGGCAATATCGGGTTCGATTCCCAATCGTGAACTGGCTCCTGGAAAACCAAATCTCCATCCACTGGTGATTTCATCCATGATCAGGACAGCACCGGCTTCGGCAGCGCGGCGCTTGATGGTTTCAAGAAAACCCGGCTCCGGCCATTGCGTTCGCATCGGCTCCATGACAATTGCTGCAGGGTGCCCATTCAGAGCGGCAAGAGACGCTTCAAAAGATGCGAGGTCATTGTATTTGAAAGTTGTTGCCGTGCCTTTCAGTTCCCGGGGAACCCCGAGCGGCTGAAGACCTGGCAGCAGGTGGCCGTCCAGACTTTCTGCATCGCCAAGGTTAGCGGCCAGATACCAATCCTGCCACCCGTGGTAGCCGCAAAAAGCAACGCCGCTGCGGCCGGTGGCTGCCCGGGCGATGCGCACTGCCATCCCCATGGCTTCACCTCCCCCTCGCCCGTAACGGACCCGGCCGGCCCATGGATGGAGATCCAGGAGCAGCTCCGCAAGTTCCACTTCCTGCGGTGATAACAGCGTGCAGTAAGTTCCCCTCGAAACTCTCTGGTGCACAGCATGATCAACAACCGGGTCGGAGTAGCCAAGCACGATCGCTCCGGCTCCTGCCCCGAAATCCGTGAATTCACGTCCGCTGAAATCCCAGATCCGTGAACCTTTGCATCGGGAAAAGTAGGATGGCCAGGTGCCCGGGTCATAGAGTTCCGCCCATTTTGAACGAAGCCCCGAGCCGCAGGAGATCACGGACTTTGCATGAGTCCAGCGCTCGGGACCGGTCGGCCCCTTCGAAGCGGCTATCGGACGCCTTAGCACACGATTGGCATTCGTTTCAAACAAACACCTCAGGTCTTCTGTCCCGAGCGCAGCATCTTCGCAGGCTTCACGGAGACAACGGAGTGACTCGACTCCAACCAATGGCATTCCCGTGGGGGAATACTCGGTTTCATATCCGTAATACCAGCGGGGGGGACCGCTCACGGTCATCGACTTGCCCCGGATGTGGCTGATCGGAAAATCGCTTCCATAGCACATCCGCGAGACGCCCAATTCCTGAAGTGCAATGCGGAATGTTTCGGTCTCGGTGATTGCGGAGGTATCCAGCCACACATTGGCAAACTCATCCAGCCAGCGAAGGTGACTGCGGGCACAGCGGTAATTGAACGAACGCGCGATGTGCGCAAGCACAAGGTGACAATCCGGATATTTGGTTAACAACCGTCGAATCATGGACTGGTTCTCAGGGTCAGAAATTCCTCCATCCTTCATGATGTGGAGCATAAGAACAGATTTGGTGGCATGGCAGGCCTCCCACATCCATTCAGGGGCAAAACTTTCGACCGAGGCTTGTTCGGTAACGGCCGAAGGCGAGTAAACATGGTAGGGCTTGATGCCTGAGAACCGGCGATCCAGGAGATCCTTCACAACCGTGGCCTGGTCAGAATCCGGCGCACACAGCACAAGGGCTTCAGAGCCATTGGCGAGAGAGTGCACTTCCTTGTGAATCCACTGGTTGATGCCAACCAAGTCATTTCCCTTGGCCGGAAATCCGAAAAAGAGACCCTGCCACTTTCGATCTCCGAAAAGGTCACCCATCGCCGATTCGTAGGATTGCGCCCCCAAAACATCGTCAGGAGTGAGAAACGTGGGAAGTCCCTGGATGGGGAAATGGCTGGGGAGAACAAGATGTGCGTGCAGGTCGAAAAGCACCTGCGGCACGAAACCATCGCAAACACTGTGAATGGCTTCTTTCTCTTGTTCGCATACTCTTGGAACAAATGACGCTGCCTCTGGTGATTTGGTGTGTGTGGCGTAGGAACTCATGGGTAGTGGATTTCGAAGGTGTCGAGCTGTAAACGGCCCTCGGGCAGGGCGGACCGCCAGACCGGATAATCCCTCTCGGGCCGGAGCAAATGTGGATCACCACCGGGATCTCCCATGGGTTGGATATCCAGAGGAAAAAAGATGAGCATCAGATTGCAGTTCACATCCCGCAGACACGTTTCCAAGGGGCGTTCGGCGTAATAATCCTGTCGGTCATGACGGCCTCTCAGACACGTCCACTCGCTCACATTCGGGCGGAGAAAAAGCGATTGCTCATGCCATTCCGGCCCGATCGGGATGGGCTGGGATGTCAGAGCCCAGGGGGAGGTGACTCCGTCCACTCCGGACTGAACCAGCAGCACAACGTTGGCGCCACGCGTTTTTATCTCGCCCCGGATGCGCAACCGGACCTCCGTATTCTCAAAGTTGCGGGAAAATCCGCCTTGAATAAAACGATTCGGACCTGCTGCCTCCTGCATCTGCTCGCCCAGGGGCCCCTTGGTTGTCAGACAGAAAAGCATGTGCAGATAACCTGCTCCAGGGGGGGCGTGGTTGTAATCAATCCACCACGGACTGATTGTCTCGAGATAACTGTCCCGATGCGGAATGGTTTGGAGGCCGATATGATTTCCGCCCCAACCCCACCACCCTGCGGGGCCGTCGTCGAAGGTTTCGCGATAGATGGATGGGCTCATGAAAAAAAGATGGCGGCTTTGACCGAGCGTGGGGTTTCCAAATGGGCAAACGCGGCCGGAAGGTCATCGAGAGCGCCTCGGAATGTGATCCATTGGTCCGCATCAAACGGCTCATTGGACAGTCGCTTAGTGACTTGCTCATGCACACCAGCTTCGTCCGGGTTGGCTTGCACGTAAGACCAACTCACCGGCCCCAGTGACCGATCAAAAGCCGTTTCAAAACTGGCATCCAAACCATAAACGCAAAACACACCATGCGGGCGCATTCTCGGCAGTGATTCTGCAATGGCCGAGTTGGTGCCCAGGGTGTCGACCACCACATCAAAATCGCGACCTCCAGTGAATTCCCCGCCCTCGCGAACGTTGCAAGTCGCGGTCGCCCCCAATGCGCGGGCCCGGTCCAACCGGAATGACCGGCGGCCCACCGCCAAGATTGAAGCAGCACCCAAGGCCCGGCTCCATGCCACAAAACTCAATCCCACGGCGCCGTCGCCCAGCACCACAACATCTTTGCCTGCAATCTGGCCGGCCTGGGTCAATGAGCTGAACGTCTCCTTCCAAGTGATCAGCAAGCAGGCCTGTTCAAGGGTCAGATTGGCCGGAATCGTTTTCTGCATCCTGGCATATCCGAACCGTGTGTGCTCACCCGCGGGTTCTTCGAGACACCATGTCTCCAGATCGGTCACCAGCGCATACTCGGCAAAACTCCCCCACGACGAGGACAAACCGGAAAAGCTTTGCCCCGGATAGATCGCGCAGGGTCGCAAGACGCGATCTCCCGGCGCATAACCGCGCACCCGCGTCCCCAATTCCACAACTGTCCCCACACCCTCGTGTCCAAGAAGTGTCGGATAAGCGGGTGCAAAAGGCTTCGATCCATTGATAAGTTTACGGTCGGTCGCACTGCAAACTCCCACCACATCCATCCTCACCAAGGCCTGATAGGGATTCGGTTTGGGCACAGGAATATTCCGGATTTCCAAAACGCCCGGCGCTGTGATCACGGCGGCTTTCATGCGTTCCAATCAAAAACCAATCCAAGGATGGCGTTGCGCTCCGGACTCATGGCCAGGCGGTAGGCATCGGCCGCTCCTGACACGGGAACCCGATGGGACAGATAAGGGGCCGCTTGAAAAATTCCTGCTGCTGCAAGCCTGAGAGCGGCTTCTTTTGTGCCGGACGGACCCCAGCCTGTCGGACAATGGAGCGTCAATTGCCGGCGGTGCGCCGTCATATAGCAAAAAGAAATGTCACCCGGATACCAGCCTTGGAACACATACCGCGCTCCGAATTTGCACAGCTCCATGCCCGGCTCGATCAGCGAAGCCACACCACTGGATTCGATAACCACATCCGCCCCCCGCGCGCCGGGAGCCAAAACGGATTTGACAGCATCGGCCAGCGATTCTGATTTGGGGTCCACCACCAGATGCGCTCCATATTTGGCCGCCAGAGTCCGACGGGCCGCATCGGGCTCACTCACGATCACAAACGCTCCACGCGCCCTTGCCGCCTGAGCCGCTCCGGCTCCAATCAAACCATGTCCAAGCACAACAACCACATCCGAGGGAGCCACCTGCGCCAAGTTCACTCCGTGCATGCCAACTGCAAAAAGCGGAGCCAGGGCCGCCTCCTCCGGAGCCACAGCGGAGGGAATGGGAATCAAGCTCTCGGTTCCACACACAATGATTTGCTGGTGAGCACCCCACACCGCCTGAACCGGCTGCTCCGTCCGGCCCCCCAAATACAGCACCTCATCGCCGACACCGAACCCCTCTGTTCCTTCGCTCACTTCACAGATCCGGCCCACACCCTGATAGCCGGGAACATACGGGAACTTCGCATTCTCCATCCGGTGCCCGGTCGCAATGGAGATCTCCGTGCCAATGCTGAGGAGGGAATACAGCGCCTGAATCTTCACTTCGCCCGACAAAAGCGCAGGAACAGCCAGGTCGCGAGTCTCGACCTTCCCCACGTCTGTCACCACCAAACCCACCGCATTCGAACTCATATGTCTAAGAAATAGGACACTGACATGTCAGTGTAAATTCTTTTCCGCCATTTTGGATAACTTTTCAAAAAATTTTAATCTCCGGCCCGTCGTGCGGGTTACTGACCCTTTTTCGGATAGGCTTCATAAGCCTTCCGCGCGGTTGGCTGATCAACAAGAATCAGGTTGCCACCATTTTGTCGGACATAAAGGCATCTCCACGCGGAGTCCGCCAGGTTGAGATTTTCCTTTTGGTTGAGGCACTTTTCCAGAAACGCCCGTCCGTCCGGTCCGTTTCCGAAGAGGGCATCGCCCACCGTACGATACTCCCAGGACCAGGATTTATCCTCATGCAGAGCGACAAAGCGGGCACAAAGCGTTTCGAACAAGGCCGGTTCGATCTTCATGCCGGGGCGAATAAGCCAGGCCGCCACACTGCGGACCGTGGGATCGGGATCGTTTTTCAGAGCTTGTCTGACGGTTTCCTGCAAGGCGGGGTCCATCGTTGCCCTGGCCAGTCCACGAAACCCCACCCAACGATTGTAAGGATCAGGATCACAAACGGCCTGATCCAAAAGCGGGCGTGCCAGTTCAAAAGGCGTCAGCTTGTTGGCCGCCGAGAAGGCAACTCGACGGATCGAGGGATCCTGATCCGCCGCCAACAGGGCCAAGGCCTCATTTGCGTCTGCACCCCAGGCTCCCAGCGTTTCGCCAGCTTGGGCGCGGATGGGATATTCTTTGCGGTGTTTCACCAGTTTCCCCACTGATAAAGCGTTGGAAGAGGACGGAGCTTGAATCGCCGAAGCCAGGGCAGCCACAACTGCGGCGCTGTCTGAATCAAAAACCTTTGTTAGTTCCGGCGGGCGGGCATCTGTGCATTCAGCCCATTGCCGCAGAGCATCCACCGATTCCGCCCGCTGCTGGAATCGTGCGCGCCACTCCGGTGAACGGGCATCCACCGCCAGGGCCAAGGAGGTTTTCGGCCAGGCTTGGCGGGCCAGCAGGCTCACCGGCAGCTTGGGGAATTTTTGCGCGACCTCCCCGGCAAGCTTCACTGCCTCCGCTTCCGCATCAGACGGCACGGAAAATACCACCTCGTCCAGCAAGCCCTCCCGCAACCACTCCTCCCAGGCCACGGGCACATTGCCGATGGTGTTGACATCGGGAGTCAGCCCCAGCCATGGGGACGGAAGGTCACGGAACGCCTCACGCGGATCAATCTGGAGGGCGAGGCGCTTGTTCTTCTTTGACAACTCTTCGCGAAGCTCCCGCACAAAAAAGGTCACCTCATCGGCCGTCAACGGCCCCAGGTTTCCCCGGTCGAATTCGCCGGGAAACCACAGGCTGAGGTTCTCCATGTACGTGTAGAGAAGCAGCCCTTGGTAGCCTTCATCCATCAATGCAATCAGGCGCTCAATGAGTTTTTTGCGAACCACGGGATGAGTCAACCGGAGTGTTCCACATTGCGAGCGGATGCCTTCACTATCCTTCGGGATTTCGCCGGGGAACTCGATTCGCAACGAGTCCGTGTAAACCGCCGGGCCATAACCCGAAGCTGCCCCGCAGTACGCATCTTCGCGCGGATCGGATCCGTGATCAAACAGCCCGATCACGCCCCAGATTTCCATCCCTGCCTCCGCTGCCGTTTTGATGGCAGCGCGGTGGATACCACGGGTCTCATCCAGTTCGCGCAACCATTCCCAGTATTCAAACAAAGAAAAATTTGCCGGCCTGCGCAAAGCATGTCTGGTCAAATATTGCTCTTGAAACCCCCGCCAATACACCCGTTTGATGCCCATTGTGGCGGATAATAACAACGAGGCCTGCACGGATTCTGCGGATTGGAGGGGCATTCCGTCTGCTCGGAAATTGTGGCCTGCCGGACTGATGTAAAGCGCTGTCGGCTCCTGAGCGAAGACGGACGGCCCCCCGCAAAAGCCTGCTGCCAGGATCACCAGTCCTGACAGAAATCTTTTAGCGATAAGAAACAAAGCCTCCATCAACAATGAGATTATGACCGGTCACATAGCGGGAAGCGTCCGAAGCCAGGAAAACCACAGCGCCTTTCAAATCCACAGCATCCTCACCCATACGACCCAGCATCGTGCGCTTGGAATATTCGGCCACAAATTCCTTCGGATGCCCGCGCTCAAAACCCCCGGGCGAAAGGGCATTCACCCGAATTCCCTCCGGTCCCACTTGTGCGGCCAGATCCTGCATCAGCCCGATCATACCAGCTTTTGCTGCGCTGTAATCCACGCAGTTGGCATTCTGATCAGCGAACGGCCGGTACAGACTGCGATCCCGGCCAACCAGTCCGGAAATCGAGCTGATAAAAATAATAGATCCCGCCGTGCTGCGTTTCATCAGTGGCAATGCGTGTTTGGTCATCACAAAGGAGCTTGTCAGGTAGGCATCGATGGCACCCTTCCAAATCTCCAGCGGATGACGCTCCATGGCGTACGCGTAGTCATTGGAGGGCACGGGATAAGACGGACGCCCTCCGGCGTTGTTAATCAGGATGTCACAGACTCCTTCATCTTTCCCGAGCGTTGTGAAAAACGCCTTCACGGCAGCCTCATCCCCGGGGTCAACTCCATGACCAAAAACCTCCGAACCCGTCTCCGCTCCCAGCTTTTGCGCGGCAGCGGCAGCCTGTTCGGAAGAGCGGGATGTGAGGTGAACCCTGGCGCCGGCCTCCGCCAGAGCCTGCGCAAAGTAATAACCAAAGTTGCGCGCTCCGGCACTGACAACGGCCGTCCGGCCTTTGAGTGAAAAAAGATCGCCGATCTTCATGGGATTGCTGACTGCTTGTCCGTGGCGATCTTCACATTGTCAATGACAACAAGAGTGTTGGCCGGTCCGAGATTGATCCGGCAGGACAGAGATTGTCCGGGTTGAAAGTCCTCGGGAAGAGAAGCCGTCATCAATTTTTGTGCGACCTGTCCAATCTGTTGCTGGGCCAGCGTGCAGGTCCGCTTCTTCAGATCGACCGCCAATTGCACTTGCATCCAACAATCATAGGGCACGCCAATGCTGCTTTCCTTGGCTTTCCCGTTTTCCACCAAAGACCACTTGCCATCCACAGCGGCGGCAGTGGCCACGGGCCTTCCATCAGCCTGTTCAATGATGAGCCGCACCTCATTGCTCGAGGACTCCGTCCTGCCCGGCATGATGTAGGGATATGGCAAATCCGAGCGAATAAACACATCGGCGTCAAACGTCATCACCCCGTCTTTGGGCACCATAACCGGTTGAGAAGGGATGGGCCGGAGATCACCCCGCCGGGTGGTGAGAGCCGAGTTCGAGCCCTCACGGTACGATGTGCTGGAAATAATCTGGAATGGTCCGGGGGATTGAGGTTCCGTCCCCCACGTTCCGCCCTCTGCCTTTAAACCATGAAGATCCGTCCCGCGTGAGTCCTGCTCGAAGTCGTCCGCGAAGCGGATATCCTTTGCTTCGGTGAAGATCCTCTCAGGTTTCCAAAGCACGGCCACATCATCCAGACAGGTCTTGCTGCCGGCGGGTCCCAGCGGATGGAAAAGAACCTGGCTGAAACCCTTATACGTCGGGACATCAAACTGCTCGTTCACTCCGTTGAGTTCGATTCTGCGGGGTTTGGGCGGGTCATAAGGGATGTTTTCGGCCAGCAGGGATCCTTCTTTTTCGCCAAGAAGGACGGAATAACTCTGCTTCGGGAAATCAACAACAATCTCCACACGTTTCCACTCGCCAACCGGAACTTTGCCCGCTGTCGGTTCCCAGGTTCCACCCCCGCCGGGTCCCCGGCCGGTGGTGTAGAAAATCAAACCCGTTTGGGGTTCAACCTTCACTCCCACGTCGTGTTCCCCACCTTTGTCTTCCAGGTAAGTGATGATCCCGCTTTCGTCAGACTCACGATAGAGCCAAAACGAATATCTGCACGTGCCGCTGCTGACAGAGGTGTCAAGACGGGCTGAGATGTTACTGCGATCCACTTCCGCGTTGTGCCATCCCGTCAAAGTCGGGCCGTCTGCTCCATTGCTGGTGAGCCGCACGGCATTGCCCGTTTCCCCGCGCCGGATTTGATCCTGGATCATGGCTTTTCCACTCGCCTCATCACCGAAGGGATACCATCCGCCGGGGCAGGCGTGAATCGCCGGATCATGATTCATCAAGCCCAAGGATCCTGCCGGTGGAAGCTTGGCAGGATCGGTCGGGAAGGTGTCAAAATTTTGCAGGATGAAATTGATGGCTCCCAGCTTCTCGACATCATCCATCCACTGGCTCCAGCGCTGATACCAGGCCGAGGTGTAGACCTCGTACCAGACATCAACCCGCCATCCATTCGTTCCGGGCAGAGCCGGCTCATCAAAGTACGCCATCGCCCCCCCCGAGATCAGCTTCACCCCGGGGTGCTTGCTCTGCGCGATATGATCACGAATCTGTTGAAAGGTCGGCACTCCGATCCCCTCTCTCACATGCGTCAGATAACTTTTCTTGGCCGCATCCGAATCGTGGGTGGCTTCAAAGGTGACGGGAGCGATGATGGCGTCAATCAGGCCCTCATCCACCCAGGTCCGCCAGTCCATCTGCTGATTGCCCAACGGCGGCCCGGCATATTCACCTGACAACGAGCAGGCGATTTCGATCTTGGGATCCACTTCATCCATGGCCTTCCTCAGGTCCCGGTAGAATTGGGTGATGTGCCCACCGCGCAATTTGCGCCAGTTTTCCACCATGGGATCGTCCAGTTTGAATTCCGGACTGAAAGCGTCAAAACGTGGATCGGTCAAAATATCCACATCATACTTCTGTTTCATTTCTTCCACGACCAATTGATTAAAGCCATATTGGTCGCCCTTCTCCGGGGGATCCACCAATTGATTCACCTCGCTGCGCATGCAGGCCAGGAAACGTTTCACACCCAGTGTTTTGGCCATGTGGACAAACTCAGACACTTTGGATGCCCTCGCTTCGGGGTAGGCATATTCGCGCACCATCCACAGTTTGTTGCCTTTGCGGTCGACGGTGATTCCTTCCGGATGGTCGAGGAAATAGGAACTCGAATACGACCAGGGAATCATCCGGCCCCAGCCCGGGGTGCCAATATGCCCGGGCGCTCCGTCACTGTAGAGATGCGGGTGCCAGACCCACATTTTATAATCCAGAGGGCCGGAAATTTTCTGCGCTGTGGCAAGGACATTAAACTTCTCCGCCACGCGGTCCACGTAGTCCAGGAGCAGTTGAAGACGCGGATTTTGCTGGACGCTGTGGTTCCTTACAATCATCGGCTCGTAATCCGCAAGATCCGAACGCAGCGTGACTCCATTCAGGCCGCGGGCCCTCCACCGTTTGATCGTCCGTTCAAGAGCCTCAGGCGTGTCCATGGACGCATCCGTCCCTGGCCCATATAAGCAAACAATGTCGCCCCAGCTCGGGACGGCCCAGCGCTCGACGGTTGTTTCAGAATCCATCGAACTTTCCTGACACCATCCCGTGGAGCACGCAACCAGCGCCATCAATCCGGCCACGGTCGTCTTCAATACGGGACTTGCAGGCGATGAGCCAAACGAAAGGCTCCTGAGTGTTGGTTGACCGTTTATTGACATGTCAGCATGCTAATGGGAAGAGATCGTGAAGTTCAAGGAAATCATCTTGTCCGGTGGGGAATCTGCTTTCTGCTTTTCTCGCTAAGAATCACCAGGGAGTTCGGAGAGGGCAATGCGTGGGGGATTTCCACTTATTTCACCATGGCTGTGACGTCCTTGTTCTCCGTCTTGCCAATGGCAATCCTGACATTATCGAGGACAACACGATTGTTGGAAGGTCCGAGATTGATGCGAAACGCCAAGGACTGTCCCGACTGAAAATCAGCCGGCAGGGGAGCGGTTGCGAGTTTTTGGGCCACCTGTCCAATCTGTTGCTGCACGAGCGTGACCGTGCGGGAAGCCATGTCCACGGAGAGTTGCACATGCATCCAGCAATCATAAGGCACGGTCACCTCGCTAATGTCGGGTTTTTTGCCTCTGTTCAAAGTCCATTTTCCTTTGGCGGCAATTGCCTCTGCGATAATCGCATCCGTGTCTGCATTTTGAATAATCAATCGGACTTCATTTTGAGACATGGTGGCCTGGCCTGGGATGATGAATGGATAGGCCGAGTTGGAGCGAATGAACAAGTCGGCATCAAACGTGAGGATATTGTCGGCCGTCAACTTGACTGGCTCCCCCAGGATGGGTTTGATATCTCCACGTCGTGAGAGGAGCACAGATTTTTCGCCCTCGCGGTAGGACGTGCTTGTGATCACGCGAAAGGCTTCCGATTTTTCAGGCACGGTGGACCATTTCCCTCCCTGCCCTGCCATCAGGCCATTCAGGCTGGCATCGCGTTCACTTTTCTCAAAGTCATCGCTGAACACCACGTTCTCACCTGGAGGTGTGAAAACGAGGTCTGGCTTCCAGATGACGTCAAGGTCATCCAAATAAGTTTTGGTCCCCGCCGTCCCAATGGGGTGGATGAGCACCTGCCTGAAAGATTTGTAACTGGGGACGGGAATTTCAACGTTCACCCCATTTTGCATGGTCGTCCGAGGGACCGGGGGGGTGTAAGGGATCCCCTTCATCAATTCTATTTCGTCATTAGCACCTGCAGAAGCTGAATAGCTGGCGGTTGGAAAATCGACGTCAATGGAAAGCCTTTGCCATTCCCCGACGGGGACATGAAACGTTGTAGGCTTCCATGTGCCGGTGCCGCCGTGGCCCCGACCAGTGGTATAAGAGACCAAGCCCGAGCTCGGTTCGATCTTTAATCCCACATCGAGTTCTCCCCCTTGATTTTCGAGATAGGTGATGATGCCGCTCTCTTCGCTTTCCCGGTAGATCCAGAACGAATAATTGCATGTTCCATTCGAAATGGATGTGTCAAGGCGAGCCGAGATATTGCTACGATCCACCTCAGCATTGTGATAGCCGACCAAGCTTGGACCGTTTGAGCCATTACTCGTGATTCGGATCGCATTCCCGGATTCTCCTCGCCGAATTTTGTCCTGAATAAACGCCTTTCCGCTCTCCTCGTCTCCAAAGGCATACCAACCCCCGGGACAAGCACGGATTTTCGGATCGTAGGCCACCAGCCCGGCCGAGCCTGCGGGTGGCAGCTTCGCGGGATCGGCCGGAAAAAGATCAAAGTCTTGTTTGATGAAATGAATCCCGCCAAAGTCTTTCACATCCGCCATCCACTGGCTCCAGCGTTGATACCATGCGGACGTGTACAGCTCGTACCAAACATCAACCCGCCATCCATCTGCGCCTTCAGGTGGTGGCTCATCGAAGTAGGCGGGTGCTCCCGTTGAGATCACCTCAATCTCCGGGTGCTTGCTCTTGGCAATGTGATCTTTGATCTCCTGAAAAGGGATCACTCCAATATTTTCTCTGATATGGGTGAGATATCCTTTTTTTCCGGCCTCATGATCGACCGTCGCCTCGTAGAAAACCGGCGTGATGATGGCATCGATCAACCCCTCATCAACCCAGGTCCTCCAGTCCATGCGCTGATTTCCAATGGGAGGACCGGCGTATTCGCCTGAAAGGGTCACTGCGATCTGAATTTTGGGGTCCACCTCATTGAGGGCTTTCCGCAGTTCACGGTAGAATTGTGTGACATGTTCGCCCCGCAGATTCCGCCAATTCTCAACCATCGGATCATCGATTTTGAAATCCGCGGAAAAAACATCAAAACGCGGATCCGTCATAATATCCACGCCATACTTCGCCTTCATTTCATCAACAACAGGCTGATTAAATCCATATTGATCACCTTTCTCAGGTGGGTCGATCAATTGGTTCACTTCGCTTCGCTTGCATGACAAGAAACGTTTCAAACCGAGTTCCTTGGCCATGTGAACAAATTCAGAAACCTTTGTCGCACGTGCTTCGGGATAGGCATACTCACGAACCATCCAAAGTTTGTTGCCTTTTCGATCCACCGAGATTCCCTCCGGGTTATCAATAAAATAGGTGCTGGAGTACGACCAGGGAATCATCCGTCCCAAACCCGGAGTTCCAATGTCACCCGTTGCCCCATCGCTGTAAATGTGCGGATGCCATGCCCAGACCTTAAATCCAAGAGGGCCTGAAATCTTCTCTGCCGTCTGAAGCACATTGTACTTCGCATGCACCACGTCCACATAATCCAAGAGCAACTGAAGTCTGGGATTCTGCTGCGTGCTGTTGTTCCGGTGAATCATTGGCTCGTAATCCGCCAGATCCGTGCGCAGCGTAACCCCCGTCATCCCACGCACCCGCCAGCGTTTGATTGTCTTTTCAAGGGCTTCGGGAGAATCCATTGACGCATCCGTGCCAGGCCCATACAGGCAAACCACATCCCCCCAACTCGGAACAGCCCAACGTTGAGTGGGCTCTGCAGGGTTCGCAGAAGAAGACTCAGCCCATACCGAAATCACACCAGTCATTCCGAAGACAAGCGGCATCATTTTTCCGAGATTTCTTGAATACGTATTTCGCAAAAAATCAGGTGACATGTCAGCAGGCAACACCAAAGAAGTTATCAGAGCAACACGAAATTCAAATTTATCTTCTGTTGGCTTGGCTGGAAGTCAACACGTTCCAAAGGCAGCCTCTTTGGCTTCAATCAGCCACCATGTG
>JBGSPC010000213.1:0-5739 GCA_041738805.1 Terrimicrobiaceae bacterium
GACATTGCGCGCGCGTGTGCGCGTGTGCGCGAAGCACCCCGGAAGGCGGGCATTCTCTGAGGCTTCCGCCCATGCAACCCACAGGCAAGCCAGGGGACCGAGCCCGGCAAGTCCCTCAGCGACGAGCGTCCAGAACCGGCGGGGTCCAACCATCCCAAATGTATCCGTTTTCAGCATGGAAAGCTCGACGTCGCTCGCGCTTTTCCAGCATTTTCGCCCACTCTTGAGGGAACTCGGACCTTGAGGCCTGGATAATATCCAAAGGCAGTTTGCAGTGACAACTGGCCTGGATGTCGTGAAACCAGCGCAGATCCGCAGTGCATGGGATCTTGTATAGATAGAACCACAGCAGAAGACGAAATCGCTTATTGGGGCGACTTGCGGGTGTACTATTCATATGGGTGGTTGCTGCTGACATTTTCAGCGGAATGTTCATCCGAGGTTCGTACCGGATACTCGATGTCGAGTGTAATCCTCCCGAGGAATTTCGGTGGAGTGACCGAGACTGGCTTGCGGCGGAAGGAGGGGCCGACGCCTCCTGCCGAGCACAAATGCCCTTGGGGCTTATGATGACGCGTGAGTCGCGAGGCGTCCGCGAGTTTGTGCCGCAGTTCCCTATCAGCCCATGGAGGAAGGCAGCGCGCGTTGAACTCCTGCATTATGGGCCATGCCTCGTCTGCAGGCAAGGCGAAGCCCCAAACGAGCGCCACAGCTACGGAGAAGGTAGCATCGTGCCCTCCGCGTCCTGCGACCGCATGTGGCATGGCCGCGACGTATGACCGTGCGCGAGTAGCAGATGAAGCAGAAGAATGCCCGGATCCTCCGCCGCTTCCGGACGAAATGGATGAAACAAAGGATTCGCCCAGAACTTTTCTATATTTGCTATTCATTGGGCTTTTTGGGGAAAAGGTGTTTTTCATCCATTTCATCCGGCGTTTGTGAGAGCCACCCCACGCCAGATCTTGGCTTTTTTGGAATTGAAGTCGTCCCGCCAATCACGTTCTCGAAGCCGCTTTGCGAGCATCTTTGAGGAAAGTGGATAACGGATGCAGTTTGCATTTGCCCAATTTTGGTATGAACGGACGATTTCCGCGTGTGTCACGACAGAAGCATGCTGCTCGCTGGTGCATTCATTTATGTAGTCAGCAAGCGTGTCCTCCTCAGCTCGATAGTCCGCAACTGCTGATGAAATAGCTGCAGGTGGTATCAACCCCTCTTGATGCCAGAGAATGGCTCCCCGTACCGCCCAGTTTAAAATGCCTTTCGCCTCTGCCTTCAGCTTGTCGCCAAGCATTCGGTCTTCGTTGGCTCCCTCAAACGTTCGGGTAAATGGAATTAATCGGACGCGCCGCCAGATACCGCAGTCAGTTCCACGAATGCTCGGCTTGTGGTTTCCGGCGATCCAGAGCTTGCAGGCCGGATGAAATATAAACGCTCTTTGATATTTGTGCTCAGCGCGAGCCGAATCGCCACCGGTCAGGTCTTTTATAACCGATTCATTGAGGCGTTCATTTTCCTCAGTTTCAGAAGCCACCAACAGCCGTGCTCCTACAATGTCGGCCATCTCTCGAAGTGGGTAATCCCCACGGCTACTCGCCGCGACTATCCCTTTTCCGGCGCGCGCAGCATATGTCCCAAAGATGTATTCCAGCAATTCGATAAACTTGCTCTTCCCATTGCGCCCGGTGCCGTAAAGAAAGAAAAACACCTGCTCGTTCATGTTTCCCGTTAGGGTGTAGCCAACCGCTTTATGAACGTAGTGACGAACTTCGGCCTCTTCAAAAATCTCCTCCATAAATTGGTTCCATCTGGGGCAAGTAGCTTCATGATCGACGTCGCACCCAAGCAGATGGGTGATATAATCCGATCTTCCGTAGGAGCATACATCTCCATTCTGGAGATTGATGACCGCGTTTCGGGCTCCGATGCGCCATGGATCCGCGTCCAATTTTCGCGCATGTAACAAGATGCGACGGTCAACCTGGGCAAGTGCGGCGTAGTCGGCAATGTTTCGTCTATCCCCACAAGCTAGGGCCTCTTGGCAAGCCCTCGATCGTGCTGCTGCCGCCGCATCGTTAGTTCCGACAATCGCAGACGCATCTGCCAGCATCTCTCGGCTCAAACTGATCGCCAAACGCTCCAATCCGCCATCGAAGTCCATCTGCCAGCGCTCCGATTCCCAGATCAGCCACATGCCTTTTTCCGGGACGAACCGAATATCCTGTTCAAATCGACGGATAAATCGCTCTGCCCTTCCCGCATCATTCGACGTCAGGTCTCGATTTGCTGTACTCCAACTGAAACCATTATTCGATTCCGGTGTGAGCCGCCAAGGCAGAGCCAATCTCTCGGGCCAGCGAATATCAGAGAACGCGATTTCCAGCGGGCATTTGTTGTTATTTTCGTAAGCTCTGCCGCTTGGGTGAACTCCATGTAGAACCGTTTGATTTCCCGTGGCTCGCCACTCCCCCCAATCTTGATCGGCCAACCGAATTTTACAACTTGAGGGATACTCTCCGATGATCCGAACCCAGATGTTCCCACCTCGGGCACCCCTGCTGTTGAGAGTGTCTCGCAGTTTTGAGTTGAGTTCTAGGAAGGTTTTGAAGTGGTCATCTGAATCTATGTCAATGCTGCAGAGCCCGAAGGAAGGCGAGCCGAGCAGAACACCAATGTTTTGGCCGTGGTTCAGGCGTTCGAGGTAGTTTGCATTCATCGCAAAAATGGTGAGCTTTTGCCACCCCTTGAGGCGCGGCCCCTTCTCGCCTGCCGGGATAGGCAGCAGGACAGCCGGCCAAATCAATTTTCGGATTTTATCAACTGTGGTCATGGTTGCCCGTTACGATTATTCCAAGCCATTCGAGAAACTCGCCTGACGATAAGGCACACAATGCCAATCGCATTGTATCGGGATCGATAGAGTTTCTGTTCAATGGCTGTGGTTTCCCTAGAGCCAATGTCCCGGCATCAAATTTGCCGGATGCTGGCAACGAATTTGCAGCGTCGATAGAAAACTGGATTTGCTGCTTCTCAAGGAGGTTCATACTCGTTTTATGCGATTCCATCTCATTCCCCCCCTCGCTCGATGAGCGCATCCAGGCTGTCTGCGCTTATCAGTCTCAATCCGCGAATATTGTCACGGCGGGATTTGACCAATCGGCTCTTGACCCTTCCCTCGGAAATCAGGGTGTAGAGGGTTGATCGACCGATTCCTCGGGTGCGGATGGCCTCTGGGATTCTGAGCCATACTGCGCGATTCCAGGTATTGTGTTCCGACGCCACAGTAGAGGCGTCCCGTTGCTGAGTGATGTCCAGGCGATTCATGCTGGACACAGACAATATGCACAAATATCCGCCTGACTAGAACGCTAAACCTGATGGATCTAGAAAGTTAGATGGATCAGGTTTTGCAGAACCATCATGTTTTTCGCGGGCGACCGCCACGAACATCAAACCGGCTGTTCTTTTCGCAGTTTATGAGACAAAGCGGTTTTTCATCCTCTGGGAGAAACGGAAAGTATTTGTGAAATATGTCGTTAATCGAGCGGCTATTTTCCCGCATCAATCCGGGATTCTTGAACCAGACCGACTTGAACGCATTCGGCACACTCGCAGCGTTCTTGAACCGGGCTAGCAAACGGCAGGCCCCGAGAGCTCGCAGCCACCGAGTCGCCTCTGCCTCGGGTGTTTTTTTCCCCCAGGGTTTCTTCCTTTTTGCATCTCCTTTGAACTCATCAGGACGCATGTGATGCACGCGCTTTTCAAACTCGGCAACAAGCTCTCTGTCAGTGTTCCCTTTCCAACGAACAAACAAACATAAAAATTCGCTACCTTGCGGTGCGGTCGGCAAATCCGATTTTCTGCCGGACAATATCGTGGCAGGCACTCGTTTGATGGAAGGCCAAAGTGAGAATGGTAGCTTTTCGCATCGGGAATCCGGCAACAATTGGTATGGTGTGTGGATAAAGTAGGGATCACTACTTGGCAGTTCAGTTACGGAGCAATCGGCCCCGGTTGTTCTATTGACCTGCGCAAATGTTCGGCGCTCTTTCGCTGTAAGATGTTCCCAGAGCGGATCAATTCGCTGGCGTCGCTCCTCGCACGCTCTTTTCCTCTGCTGGTCGAGCCATGCATCTCGCTCAGACCACTCCAGCAGGGGCATCCAATTTTCCTGAAAAGTGATCCATTGCAGAATCACATTCTCATCCGAATCGGGAGCCGGTCTCAGGAACGTTGGAGCATCAATTGGCAGCTGGGAAGCGCGTTTCTGATGCCAATGGTTTTGAAAAATATGGCGAAGAGTTTGGGACTCTCTAGCCAACTCATACAGCAAGCAGGCTTCGCGTTCCTCAGGCACGACATCATGGAATAGGACATCCTCGGGTTTTAGTTGATCATTCATGGAATCCTCCCTCCGCATACGTCCGGCATGGAATCTGCCGCCTTTTCGAGAGCCTCTCTACCGACGTGCGTGTAATGCTGACTCATGGCCTCCGAATCGTGGCCGATCATTTCCATGACGACCGCTGCGGGGATCCCTGCCTCCTTTAGAAGCGTCACGGCTGTATGCCTCAAGCAATGGAAACTCAGTCCGCCTGCGCTACTACCGCGCCCCCGCCCGACTCCTTCTTCTCCGGTCTTGCGATGCTTCTTTTTCTCCCGCAAGCCTGCGGCTGAGAGCAAATCGGCAAACCAGTTCGACAGATGCCCTGACTTTCCCTGCACGGTGACAATATCAAAGGCGCGAGGGTGAACCGGTGTGGAAGGATTGTCCGATGAGGGCAGTGACATGATCAGCTTTTGAAGGGGAGGGGCAATGGGAATGATGAGGCTACGTCCCGTTTTTCGCGTGACCAGCCGGATTTCCCCCGTTTGTAAGTCGATGTTCTGCCATGTCAGCGTCGCAATGTCGCCCAACCGCTGCCCTGTGTAGATGCCGAAATAGATCATAGAACGCCATTCATCGTCGGCAACCGCCAACACGGACTTCAACTCGTCAATGGTAAACGGCCTGCGATGGCTCCCTCTCGCCATGCGGACCGTATCAACAAATTCGCAAGGATCTTCGGTAATCACCCCGTCCCGGCGAGCTGCACGGAAAAGCATCTTCAACGCCTTCAGGTCGTGATTCACAGTTTTCCCGGCCAGCGTTTTGGATTCGTGGTTGCGGAATCGGGTGATGTCATCGCGGGAAATCTCCACGATCTCGCTGTCGGCCTTGTCCCCAATGAATGTTTCAAACTTCTCAAGGGCTTTGCGGTAAAAGGCCAATGTAGAATCAGCGATTTCATGTTTTTTGCGCTCCAACCATGATTCGGCGTACTGATGGAAGGAGTGAGTCGGCAACTCCTCGCCCGTAATTTCTTTGTGGAGTGACGCAATGACCTTCCGCACCTGATGCGCGGTTCGCTTTCTGCGAGCTGCGGTTTCGTAGCTCTCGGCAATGCGTTGCGCTGCCTTTTTGTCCTTGGTGGCAGTCGAGCGTTTAAGGCGGCGTCCGTTGCGGTCGGTGAAACACGCGACCCAATTGATTGATGTTGGGCGTTTGATTAAGCTGGCCATACATGGGAACAATAGTAGGAACATCCACAAATGTCCACACATATCCATCGTCTGCGGACGCCCTGTTTATCGGCTTAAGATGGACATAGGCAAACCTGATTTGGCACAACAGGGGTTCGACTCCCCTCGCCTCCAGACTTCGCTCGCAGCAAAGCGAAGAGCGAAGTCTGTCCCGCC